>NZ_JBMNVY010000001.1:0-341456 GCF_049745435.1 Lactiplantibacillus sp. YT640 | reverse complement strand
GGGCTCAACAAATCGGGGGCCGCCAGCTTTTTTTTTGGGGCGCCCCACTTTGAGTCAGTCATGCTGCTTATCTAAATTAAGCACTTAGAAGTAGTCAATAAGTGCTGGTCGTTCTTTAACTAGACTAGTGTCAAGTCGGTTGATTGCATTCACATCACCGGTGATTAATCCGTGTTGGTACGCCCGGGCTAAGCTCTGGGTGCCAAAGCAAGCAGTGGTTAATTGCTGAATCGTTAACTGAATGTCAGCCGGTCCAGTTAATTGGTCGCTAACCCGATTGAGCGTTACTTGCCCGTTGTGCCGCATCAATGACCAGATTCCTTGATTAGCAGGGAGGGTAGCGTCACTGACTGCTAGGCGAATTGGTTGGATGTCCGTGAGAAACGGATAGCGCTTGATAAAGTCATATAAATCAACAATGCGGGCCATCATGTACGGCTGGACAGTCACTTTTAAACGGTATGGGTCGGCTAGTAGGTCCAAGCCGTTGGTCGCACTTGGGCTATCATAACTAAACGTTTCAAAGGTGGTGCCATGCTTAGTGATAAAGTTAGCCAATCGTTCGAAAGCGGTCGGCGTGCTAGTCACCCATTCTTGAATCGCAAAGTTAGTGGCCTGCCGTTCATAGATCAAATAGCCCTCGATATTGGCAGCCGCATTGCGGTAAATTGCGACCGACCAATGATGTTTGAGAGTCAGGTAATGTTGCCACCAGGCTGGTCGAATCAGACCACCACGCTGATTTTGCGGTTGTCGTGCATAAAAATCGTTGATTTGGGCCAGCCCGTCATTGCCATAGCGGGTGATCGTACCAGACCAGTCCGTCGGTTTGACACGTGGTAGGTCTGGAGCGGCCATGACTTGGTGCGCGTGGTCGAAGACGTGTTCATAGCCAAAACGACGATAGTAACCGTACGCGAAGGGGGCAAGGTAGGACAGCGTCACGTGGTTGGCTGCCATTTCTGTCAGCGCCGTCGTTAGCAACTGTCCCGCGCCACCCTGACCGGCATATTCAGGCGCACTCATCACATCGCCAATACCATTCATCCGGTAGGTGACGCCATGAAAGTTGACTGCTAGTGGCAGACTGTATAGCCCACTAACCAGTTGACCATGATCGTGACGGCCGTAGATCCAGCCATGTTGGTAGCGATCCATGAAAAATCGCCGCCGCGCGGGGGTATCGTGATTATTGAACGCGTATTGGTAAAGTTGGTAGAAAGCTTCGCGGTCAGCATCGCTAGTTAAACGGTAATCAGTTGTCATTAATGCGACCCCTCCATTCGTTGAGTACTATTTGGCAGCGACAAATTTAAAGTCGGCCCATGGTTGTAGCAAGTTAAGGCAAGGTAAGTCACTCTTAGTAATATGACCAACCACATTGATTCGGCCAGTATTTTCAAGATTTTGGCGTGCAATCTGCAATTCACCTTTGTATTGCCCAAACTCATCGTTATCGATCAAGACATCACCGGTATGAATGGCATCTAGGTGATGAGCAGGAAAGGCTTCGTCTTTGTAGATGACTCGGGTCTGAGAAGAACGAATGACGTAATCTGAAAAATCACCGCGATAAGTCTGTGGTTGCGCAAAGAGTACTTTTTCTTCAACTGCCGATAGATCAGCAACGGTTTCGACGTGTAGCAGTGGGTAAGGACTAAAGAACACTTCAGCAGCCGCTTTTAGTTCGGCTTCACTCGCGTAGGCGTTACCAATTAAAACGTCGTCGATCAGCCCCGTCATTTTCAAATGTTGAACTTGTGCCGCAATCGGTAACCCCCGATGATCTTCAAGGGTACATAACCCGTCTTGCATGGGCCAAGGCCCATAAGTCGCATCATTTGATGAAACAAACGCGGCGGTGTTGATGCCATACTGACGGTATTGTTCAGAAGTCTGAACAAAATAATCATAACCAAGACCAGTGTATTGTTGTGGGTAGAAGTTATGTGAGCCTAGTAAGTTATCTTTTTCAGGTGAATAATCCATAATCGTGTCAACATAGTGAGTCCCTTTGGACATGTTGACTTCAATCTTAATGCCGAATTCGTTGTGCGTCATCCGGGCTTCTTCTTGACCAGTGAATCCTAGGTCGAGGCGGACACCCCAGGCACCGAGGTCGTGGAAGAATGACAAGTCGTCATAGGACACGCCAAGTTGTTTGAAGAGGTCAGGATTGACGTCGACCATTACTTGCAAGTCTAATTGGTTCGCGTAAGTGATCACTTTTTTAAAGTTGGCAACCACTGCGGCTTGGTCCCCTTTGATTTCAAGCAGTGAAGTGAATACCCGTTGATAGCCATATTTTGCGGCTAAATCGAGGTATGCCGCATCCTTTTCAAAGGTTGATCGTTCGGGATAAACGGAAACACCGAGTTTACTCATTTAAAATTCCTCCAAATAATAATTAGTTTCTGTATTCGCTTACATTATCGCACAAATAATTGGTCCGTACCAGTAAAATAGACAATTTGTTGGTACCAATTTTTGCCTGTCACTCCACGCGGGATTATGATACGATTCGGGTATTAATAATTGGAGGTATCATGATGACATTTGAAGCTATTTTACCTGAATTAAAAGCTGGTAAGCGCGCTGTTCGGACTGGTTGGGAAGGGACCGAATTGTTCGTCGAATTACAGACGGCAACCACTTTCAACGGCGACCCGCTGAACCCGTACTTTTTAATCAAAACGGCCGATGAAGCCTATAGTATGTGGTCACCAACAGATTGTGATATTTTAGCGACGGACTGGCAGTTGGTTGACTAATGCAATTTGATGAATATCGTGGACAGACTGTCTTGGTTACTGGAGCTGCCTCCGGGATTGGCTTAGCCCAGGTCCAGAGTTTCCTAGCCCAGGGGGCTGACGTGATTGCCATTGATCGGCAACCACAGCCATCAGCGCTAGTAACGACGTCAGCCCTGCGCTATGAAATTGCTGATGTGACCGACACTAATGCGCTCGTCGCGGCGATTAAATCAGGAGTTAACGTACTCGGCAAGCCAACCGTCGTGTGCAATACGGCCGGTAAGTTAGACGGCTATCAACCAACTTTAGCAACGGATCTGAAAACGTGGCAAGATATTTTGGCGACGGATCTGACAAGCCAGTTTATCGTGACTAATGCGGTGCTACCTGCAATGTTAGCCGCACAACACGGCGTTTTCGTGAATATGGCATCGATCGCTGGACTGGTGGGTGGCGGAGGCGGCGCAGCGTATACCGCAGCCAAACACGCCATCATTGGTTATACGAAACAACTTGACTTGGACTATGCGGCTCAGGGAATTCGCGCCAACTGCATTGCGCCGGGGGCTATCGATACCCCGATGAATGCCGCTGATTTTGCTGGCGATGGTAAGATGGCGAAATGGGTTGCCAGTGAGACGCCCGCAAAACGGTGGGCCCAACCGCAGGAAGTTGCAGATCTGACGCTATTCTTAGCGAGTCAGCACGCTGATTATATTCATGGGACGGTGGTTCCAATTGATGGTGGTTGGTTAGCAAAATAGGAAGGGGACTTTGGTATGGCTTGTATTTTTTGTCAGCCGTTGCCGTATATTTTGGAGAATGACCTAGCAGCGGCCTTCTTCGATAAAAAGCCGGTGAGTCCGGGGCATTTGTTGATTATTCCGAAAGCACATTATGCCACGTATTTTGATGTGCCCACGGCGACCAGGAATGCGATGCTCGCCTTACTGACCCAAGCAAAAGCGTACCTAGATGCGCACAATCATCCGGATGGCTATAATATTGGCATTAACGTTGATCCGGCTGCGGGCCAAACCGTAATGCATTGTCATCTCCATCTGATACCGCGATATCAAGGTGACGTGCCAGACCCCGCGGGTGGCATTCGTAAGATGCTGCCGGATGGTGTACCGGATTTGAGATAGATTAAGGAGTAGTGAATGTGTATGGCAGATTTATTTGAGAAAGTTGGCCGGCGCGGTAAGGTCCTATCAACGACACCGGTGTATCATGGGCCGATTTTTGATTTGGTCAAACAAACGATTCAAACACCTGATGGATTAGAAGTAAAACGCGATTTGATTCAGCATGGGAACGCCGTCACGATTTTAGCCATCACCGCGGATGACCAAGTCGTGCTAGGTTCAGAGTACCGGGTCGGTCGCAATGCCGAGACGATTAGTTTACCTGCTGGCCTCATTAATGCGGGGGAAGATCCGTTAACGGCCGCGGCCCGTGAATTACAAGAGGAGACGGGCTACATTGCCCATGAATCACAAATTATGACGCAAATTAGCTCGTCGGAAGGTTTTACGGACGAAACGGTCAGCTTGATTTTGACTCACATTGATCCGCAAGAACATGGCGAACGACATTTTGACGCGGACGAATACGTGAATACGCAACTTGTCCCGCTCAGTAAAGTGATTGACCTATTAAAGAATGGCCAGATTCGTTCAGCACAAGGAATCTGCGCAATAACATGGTACTTGAATTTTATTCGATAGAAGTGGGGTGCGGAATGAATTTAGATGAGAAGTTTGCGTATATGGCGACTGGTCAGCCGTATCGAGATACGGATGCAGAACTAACGGCGTTGCGTGACCAAGCGACGTTGACAACGAACGCGGTCAATGCGACTGCTGATCCAGAGACTAAAGAAACTTTATTGCGACAATTGGTTGGTTCAGCTGGTCGCAAGCCATTTGTAAATCCTAATTTTCGCGTTGAATTTGGACGGAACATTCATCTAGGTGATAACTTTTATGCCAACTATGATTGTGTAATGTTAGATGGGGCGCCAATTACGATCGGCAGTCAGGTCTTGTTGGGGCCAAAAGTCGGCCTTTACACGAGCAACCACTTGTTTGATGCAACCGAACGAATTAGGGGCGGCTGCATCGCCCGACCAATCACAATTGGTGATGGTTGTTGGCTAGCCGCTAACGTCACCGTATTACCAGGAGTGACCATTGGTGCTAACACGATTATTGGTGGTGGGAGCGTGGTAACCCACGATATTCCAGCTAACGTGATTGCGGCTGGCAACCCTTGCCAAGTTATTCGACCAATCACGGCGGCCGACCGCACTGGTTACACCGGGGCGCAATTCGAATTGTCATGATGAACGACAAAATACCACCTTCGCAGGTTGTTACCTGACGGAGGTGGTATTTTTGTGTTCAGCGCGTGAAAAGTATTCTGACAGATACGTGCAGTGTTATTAGAAGATTTACCAGCCAGCAGCTTAATCGTCCTTGGCATTGTGAGTTGGTCACTCATACGGTGACTGTTCCACCGGTATCAGGGTTTAACTTTGATGCCGTTTAAAGCAGCAGCCAAATAAGCAGCCTGATCAATATTGACGATCATACCGCGTGCTGCGGCAGTATCAAGTTCGAGACGCTCGAATTGACAGGTACTTAGGTCAATATTTTTGAGGGCGGTATCGTTGAAAGCGACTTGGTCAAGGTTGGTTTCGTTAAACTTGACGGTCGTTAGTCGATTGTTCATAAAGCTGGCCCCATTCAGCCGACAGTGATCAAAGGTCACGGTTTTGAACCGCATGTCGCACAGCATGGCTAAGTCGAGCTGACAGTGGTCAAAGGCGACGTTATTGAGGGCAGCCTCGTTCAAGTCGACACCGACGAGCTTACAATCTTTGAATTGAACGCGTAGCCAGCTGGCTTTTTCAAACTGGCAATTAGAAAAGTCACAATTGATAAAGACAGCATCGGTCAAGTCAAGCCGTTCAAATTGACTGGCCGTAAACCGGACATTTTCGAAGTGCACGTGATCCAGCATGGGGTGATCGATGTGCTGGTGACTCATGTCTTCTTCACTAACCTGAATATAACTTAAGCTGTGGTCCTCATCTGCTAAAATATCGAAAAAAGCGCCAGTCGTTAATTCTGCTGGGATAATGCGGGGATCTTGCATGGGACACCTCGTTAGTTTGATTTTGAGTGGTTGTGCTAAAAAAGAAGCCCGTTACAGGCTTCAGTTTGGGATCAGTTGAAGTAATTTTCTAGGAAAACGGCGACCCCGTCCTCGTCATTACTCAGGGTGGCATGGGTGGTTGCGGCCTTGACCGCAGGAATCGCATTCGCCATCGCTACGCCAACTTTGGCGGCGGTTAGCATTCCTAGGTCGTTTTCTTCGTCCCCAAAGGCCATCAAGTTGTCATAGTCTTCATTAAAGTGACCGAGGAGTTGTTTCAAACCACTGGCCTTATCAGTATGCGGTGGTAAGAATTCCAACAAAGTCCGCCGGGATGGGACCACGTGGAAGAAATCGGTAATTTGACTTGGTAATTTGGCCTGGACTGTTTTAGCATCTTGACCAGCACTAACGACTTTACCGAATAGATCATCAGCAGGCAGGTCGGCAAAACGAACATTCTTAAATGGCATTAAGCCTTGCAAGAATTCTTCGTACGGTGACTTGCCTAGATCCGTAATGGAGTAGACTTGCTTCAAATCAATCACGTCTAAGTAGAAATGATCGCGCTGGGCTTGCTCAAATAAGGGTTGTAAATCTTGTTTGGTCACACTAGTACGAGCAAGGACGTCACCAGTCGTGTTTTGCTGAACGAGCCCACCATTAAAGGTAATCGCGTAGTCAGTTGGTTGGTTGAGTTCAAGTTGTTGTAAGTATGGTTGAATCGCCTTAATTGGTCGCCCAGTACACAGTACGATCCGTTTGCCGGCCGAATGCAGCTGTTTGAGAACTGCTTCAGTTCGCGGAGAAATCGTCTTCTCAGAAGTTAGTAACGTATTATCTAGGTCTAACGCAATGGTCGTAATCATCTTGGTCACACTTTCTAGTTAAGATTTAAAATTGTTTTAATGGTCGTTCCCATATCATCAACATCCGCAACCCGCTTATGGCGCACGGGCGCAGTACGGAGGGCTGTGACCGTTGCTGGAATGGGCGTTTGAATCAACTCATGTAACTGATCAACTGCGGCTAGGCCATCTACCGCACTAAGCTCACCAGTAATTGCCGTTAGGACGGCCTGTGGGAATTTATACGGACTAGCGGTTGAAACAACCACCATGGGCCGCTGATCTCTGGTTGCGGCTTGATACTGTTTGGCAACCGCCGAGGCCACGGCCGTATGTGGATCGATTGTGTAGTGATGGGCATGGTTCAGGTGATGAATTTCAGCTTGATCTTGGCTTTCAGTAACGAAGCCGGCCCAAAAATCAGCTAAGTTGGCACGCATTGCCGGTGTAATCGTATAACGGCCGGTCGTTTGCAAATCAGTCATTAGTTTAGCAGTCGCCGTGGCGTCTGATCCTGTCAAGTAGAAGAGGAGCCGTTCCAGGTTACTTGAGACTAAGATGTCCATGGACGGTGAACTCGTCAAGAAGAATTCACGGTTTTTATCATAAGTCCCGGTATTAAAGAAATCGGTGAGAACGTTATTGCGATTGGAAGCACAGATCAGTTTATGAATGGGCGTGCCCAGTTGTTTGGCATAGTAGCCAGCTAAAATATCCCCAAAGTTCCCAGTTGGAACACTAAAGTTAATCTCATCACCGTTCTTGATTTGCCCCTGCTTGATAAGTTGAGCGTAGGTGTAGACATAATAGGCCACTTGTGGGAATAAACGACCAATATTGATGGAATTAGCGCTTGAGAATTGGAACTGGTGGGTGGCTAATTCCGCGTGTAATTGGTGGTCGTTTAACAGTTTTTTAACCGTTGTTTGGGCCTCATCGAAGTTACCGTTGATCGCAACAACACTAGTATTGGCTCCGGTTTGGGTCACCATCTGCTGTTTTTGGATTGCGCTGACACCATCTTTTGGGTAGAAGACGATGATGCGAGTCTGATCAACATTGGCAAACCCGGCCATGGCAGCTTTACCAGTATCGCCCGAGGTGGCCGCTAAAATAACGACTTCGGCTTGTAAATGGTTCTTTTTAACTGCCGTTGTCATCAAATGCGGTAGGATTTGAAGGGCCAAGTCTTTGAATGCAATGGTCGGTCCATGAAAAAGTTCAAGGTAATACTGCTGACCATGCTTGGTGACCGGCGCAATTTGGGGGTCATCAAACTGATCACCATAAGCCGCGTCAATGCAGGCGTGTAATTCATCAGCGGTATAATCCGTGAAGAAGAGTTTAAGGACCTCGTAAGCAACTTCTTGGTAGCTCATCGTGGCGAGCTGGTCGAAGTCAAAATTAGCGGTCGGTAGCGTTACGGGCACAAAGAGACCACCATCCGGCGTCAGGCCTTGAAGTACGGCTTGTGATGACGTCATGGTGTGACTTGCAGTTTCGCGGGTACTGCGATAAAGTGTTTTCATGGATAACGTCCTTTCAACTGATTTTGACTAAATGATACACTAAAATCGAGGCGAACGGGGACGTTTTCACCAAAATCATGAGGATAATTGACGTAAATGGTCTAGTTAATAATGTAATCGTTTACACAAAAGGAGATCTTACAATGCAACTAGCTGGAATTAGGCACCGCCCTGAAAGTGAAGATACAGCCGTCTTAGCCGCACATCAACTACAGGTACGACTACAAACTGCGCGTGACGATGTTGCCCAAGTGGAGATTTTGTTTGCCGATTCTTACTTATGGCAAGAAGGAACAACAGCGCTAGAGCGGCGGATAATGCAGCCCGGATTAGCGACGCAGGGCAACCAGTACTGGCAGACGACGCTGACCGTACCGACTAACCGGGTGGTCTATGCCTTTCTGATCACGGATACGACCGGTGCGACGGTTGGCTATGGTGAGGGTGGCTTCTTTGACGACGTTGCCACTAACTGGCAAACAGTGGGCAACTATTTTCACATGCCATATATGCACGTCAGTGATGCGGAGCTGCCACCGGCATGGGTTAAGGAGACGGTCTGGTACCAGATCTTTCCTGAACGGTTTGCAAATGGTGTGCGGCAAAATGACCCGGCTAATGTTCAACCGTGGGGTGCTGGGCGTGTTCACCGTGATTCATTTTATGGTGGGGATTTGCCCGGAATTACAGCGCATTTAGATGATTTGGCTGCACTGGGGGTCAATGGCCTGTACCTGTGTCCCATTTTCACGTCACCATCTAATCATAAGTATGATACGATCGATCATTTTGAAATCGATCCCCACTTTGGTACGAAAGCCGATTTTCAGGCGCTAGTCGATGGCGCCCATGCGCGCGGTATGCGCGTGATGTTAGACGCCGTCTTTAATCATTTTGGCGAGCAGTCACCACAGTGGCAAGATGTGATTAAAAATGGCGAGCAGTCACGGTTTGCTGATTGGTTTCATATTCATGGCTGGCCGGTGGGACGTGATCCGAAGACGAAGCGGCTTAATTATGAAACCTTTGCGACGGGAGCAGCGATGCCGAAAGTTAACACCCAGAACCCCGCGGTACAAGCTTACTTGATTGATGTGACCAAATATTGGATCGAACAATTCGGGATTGACGCTTGGCGTTTTGATGTTGCTGATGAGGTCGACCATGGTTTCTGGCGAGCGTTATGTGGTGCCTTGCGGGCAATCAAACCTGATGTGTACCTATTAGGTGAGTCTTGGCATAGTAGTCAATCGTTAGTCGGTAACGGCCAGTTTAACGCGGTTATGAATTATCCACTGACACAACCAATTCTGGCGTTGTTTAATGGTCAACTCAACCTTGAAGATTACGTTGGTAAAACCAATCTGGAATTAATGATGTATCGTCAACCTAATCAACAGGCGATGTTCAACGCGTTGGATACGCATGATACGCCACGGCTACTGACCACGTTGCATGGTCAGTTAACTAAATTTAAATCTGCACTCACGCTACTGATGCTATTGCCGGGGAGCCCGTGTATTTATTATGGAACGGAAGTGGCCATGGCCGGTGGTGCCGACCCTGACAATCGTCGGTGCATGAACTGGCAACCAGACGAGCAAGAACAACAAGTTCGACAATTTGTCACGCGTTTGATCAAGTTTCGCCGGCAACAGGCCGACTTTTTAGCAACTAGCCAATTGACATGGACGATTGATGGTCACTGCTTAATCTTAACGCGGACGGATGTTGAACAGACGATTCAAGGCCGCTTTAATTTAGGTGCACAGACAGTCTCAACAGTAAGTGGCGTATCGCCAATCTTAACAGCGGGTATTACCGCAAATGAGATGGCACCGGGAGGCTTTGAATTAACCGTGGCTTAGTTGTGAAGTAGTGTCACAAGTCGACTGGTGGAGCGTTCTGTGTGTTTCCCAGTTGAAATCTTCAAGACCGATAGCCGCCATTAGGACAGTCGCTTATAAAAAAACGATTCTCAATGTCTTTGAGAATCGTTTTTTTTTTATTAATCATGATGAAGCATGCAGCATGACAAATCAAATGTTATCACCGTAACAAACACTGAAGAGCAAGATTGTTGCCGCATTTGACAATAAAAAACGCCTAGCAACTTGCTTGGCGTTTAAAATAATCATTATTTAGCTGTCTCAGGCTTGATGCCCCGGCCTTGAATGAATTCGATGACAATCAAGACAACGTAGCAGATTAGGACGATGCCTAAGAGGTTGGTTGTCTTAACGGTGCTGGATAACCAGTAGTACTGCCAGTCTTGATTGTTGAAGACCCACCATACTAAGAGGCCGGCCAAGGCACCTAATGTATTCATAATTGCAATAAAGAAAATGTTGCCGTTTTGTTTTTGGCTGGCCCAATATGCGGAAAGGATGGCCATCCAAACACCCCAAACAATCAAGCCAACAACGACGACCCAATAAATTAGTGACGCGATCATGTGTACTCCTTCTTTCTACAAGTTAATAACTTTATTTTACCATGAATTCGATTACATTGGCACCGTTTCAGTGATTATTTTCACAATCTGCTTCTGAATGATTGTGTTGAATTTGCTGGATTACTTGTTATTTAAGGTTGGATTATTTACAATTAGAACATAATAATGTAATTGAGAAAGGGTTGGCAATCAATGACTTTTGCATGGAATTGGATTGGGATCATTGCGTGGATCATTGTTTTGGCGTTAGTCGTGTGGGTATTTCATCATATTCGCGTACGACGCATCAAGATGATCGTGGAACGTAAGCATACGTTTGAGTGGGGAAATCTTATCATTACCACCGTTGAATTAATCGTTAGTCTCGGATTACTAGTTGGCATGGGATACGTGACTTTCAATCACCAGGTCGACCTGTCAGATGCTAAGGACGTTAAGGTAACGTATCAAGTTGAACCACTGGTTTTGCGAGTTGGGACTAATGGTTCCTACTATGTCGCGGTGGATCGGGGCACGACCCAAAAACCCGTGCATATTTATAATTACTGGGTTAATGGTGCGAAATATACTGTTTCAAGTAACAAGGCGACCGTGGTGACTAATCTTTCGCAAGTTAAAGTGGCGGATGCGGGTATTCCGTGGGCACAAAAGCAGCTGGTTAAAGAAGACCGGCAGCACGAAAAAGCCTACGCAGTGAAGCTGACAGCCACTTATCAGCCGTCATTCTGGAATGGCTTAGGTGTCCATGTGGGGCATCAAGCCATGACGCGGTGGTTAATTCGTGTGCCAGCCCAGTCATTTATTAATACGACCGATGTGCAATCTAACTAAATAACAAAAAAAGTAATCGAACCTTGTGCGTTTTAGTAGCCAAGATTCGGTTTTTTTCATAGAATTATTAAAAGTTGTTAAATATTCATATTCGCATGCTTTTTTTAGGAACCTTATCATAATTCTAAGGTAAAATGTAACTGTTATATTTTTATAGGCTAATTAATTTATCTATTTAATCGTATGACTGAGAGAAGGAAAAGATTGATGATTAACGAACCAGCAATTAGTCCACTATTTGTTTGTGGTATCATTGGTGATTCGACGGCCATGGTCCTTAATAAATCCTTAACCGGGCCGTTCAAGAACCGTTATGATTTAGTAACCGCACCAGTGACGACACGGGCCACGTTGAGTGAGGCCGTTAGTCAGATTGCACAACTTCAAACAGGACTACAAACTGTTATTTCAAAGCAACTTGGGACCGTCCAGCTTACGATTCCAGCCTTAACAACATTAGAATTGCCAGCAACGTTAATTAATATTTATTATTTACTGGAACCGGTGGGGGGCCATTTGTTGCTCAAACGACCGCATTACACCGAATCAATGTCGGCGGGGGCCGCTCGAGTGCCACTTGATCAATTAAATTGGTCGAATAGTTCGCCGCGGGTCATGCAGGCCAAGCGTTTCTTACAGACCGGGGCGTTTCCTACCGCTGACCAACGAATCGATGGCTACCAGGTTTTAGAGCAAGCGCAATTTTAAAGACGTTGTTGACTTTTTAATCTTCACGTTGTAACTTAGAAGCAACGTGAAGATTAAATGTTGATGAGAAGAGTAACAATAAGTTGATGCCTAGCGAGTCAAAGTAGTGGTGTAATTTGACCATCAGCTTATTGTGAAGATGAACTCGGAGTTGGCTAATGGTTGATGCTATTAGCCCGGATTGACCACCGATAATTGGGTTGAACGTAACGAGTACGTTGCGTGAGCGACAGCAAGACTGTAATAATAGGTGGTACCGCGGAGTATAAACTTCGTCCTTAGTAAGTTAAGGACGAAGTTTTTTTGTTGAGAAAGAAGGCCTTTAAGATGGAACAAGCAGCATTTATTAAGAAGTACGCAACAACGCGCCAGCATACGGATTCATTGAAGTGGGACGCACTACAAGCTCGGTATGGCAATCCTGATTTGTTGGCAATGTGGGTCGCTGACATGGAATTCAAAGTGCCAGAACAAGTTACGCAAGCACTACAAGAACGAGTGGCGCATGGCATTTATGGTTATTCCATTACGCCTGATCGTTATTATCAAGCCTTTATCGATTGGGAACAGGCACGCCATGGTCTGACATTGAAACACGATTGGATTCGATTTGGTAGTGGCGTGGTCAATTCGTTGTACGCGCTCGTTAATATTTTAACGCAACCAGGTGATGGCGTTTTGATTCTGACGCCCGTGTACTATCCATTTTTCAACGCGGTGCGGGATAATCATCGTCAGCTGGTCACATCTGAGTTACGCAATGATCGTGGTCACTATACGATTGACTTTGAAGATGTGGAACAGCAAATTAAGGCGAACGAGGTGCGATTGTTCATTCAATGTTCGCCACATAATCCTGTGGGGCGGATCTGGTCTGAAGATGAAGAGACACGGCTGTTAGCATTATGTGAACAGTATCATGTGCTTGTTATTTCAGATGAAATTCACCAGGATTTAGAAATTGATCGGACCAACCATCCGTTCAAATCGGCGTTAACGGTAGCCAATGGGCGGTTTAGTAACCGGGTGATTGTCGTCAATGCACCGTCTAAGACGTTTAATCTGGCGGCGCTTTTGAACTCACATCTAGTAATTCCTAATCCAAAATTACGACAACGCTATGATGCACAAATCGGGCGCTTCAGCCAGACTGAGATCAGCGTCTTAGGCCAGGTTGCCGGCCAAACGGCTTATGAATCGGGCGCGGCCTGGTTAGACCAGATTTTGGCAATCGTCCGTGATAATTATCATTATTTATGCACCACCTTTGCCGCCCACGCGCCTAAGTTGGTTTTAGCCGATTTGCAGGGGACGTATTTGACGTGGCTAGATTTACGCGCGTACGTTCAGCCAGCTGCAACGAAAGCGTTTATTCAAGATCAATGTCAGCTCGCAGTTGACTTTGGTGAGTGTTTTAGTCCTGATGATCAGGGGTTTGTTCGCTTGAACTTAGCGACTAATCCGCAAAATGTGCGTGAGGCGGCTCAGCGGATCGTCACTTGTTTATCACAAATGCAAAAATAACCAAAAAATTCCGACACCGGCGTGTTGGAATTTTTTTAACGACTTTTATTGGTAACCGTGCGTCGCTTGAGCAAACGTCGTCGAGTAATCTCTCGGCGAATGAAGGAGTAAGCAATCAAGCTCAGTGCCAGTATACCAATGATGACGGCGGTTTTAACGTAACCGAATATCCAGAAAAAAACTGCAATAGCGAACGTACAGTAAACAATTAAGAACATGGAAGCCCTCCTTCAGTCAAGTGGTTGTATGAGTTGATAAAACCATTGTACCGAGAAAAAGTAGCTAACTCGTGATTGAAATTTGAATTTTCTGTTAAGGATTGCGAAATAGTTTTGAATCTCCTGGTAAATATGCTGATGTTGTAAAAGTTAATCGCGGTATCGGCGATTCAGCCGGCGTTCATTAGCGTGTGCAAGTTGGTCGGCAGTTAGCTGATAGGTGGTGGCAACTTGAAGTTTCTTCAAACCAGTTTGAATGGCCCCTAGCTGAGTTTGGTCACGGGCTTGTCCCTGGAGTTTAGCAGTGATTTGCGTGAGCATGTTCAGTTCGGGTTGGAGCGTTTCGTGTACTTGTTGGTTATATTGGTGTTGACTCAGACTGTGCGTCTGCCAGCGCGTGACGCGGCTTAGTAGGGCCATTAACTGGTTGGTTAGTAGGTTCATAAGATAGTCAGTTTCTTGATTTGTAAATGTCATCAAAATGGGACCTCCGATCAATAAAGTTGGTTAACTCAAATATTAGCATGAGTAAGGATAATTTAATTACTATTTTAATAAAAAATGGTAAAAACGACTGATTATGGGTTTTAAACACAACTATGCTTGTGAAGCGTGATACATTATCAATAACTAAGTGAAGGGAGTGAATCGTCATGATTGGGCATATTACGGTAATGCAACCAGATTACGACCAAGGCATCCTGACTGATTTTCATGGCCGGCATTTTAAATTTCGGCTAACCGCAGTTTGGCCGTCAAGTGCGTTGCATATTGGCGCGGAGTTTTATTTTAGACCGCAGCTAACCGCGGCCGGTTTAGTTGCGGTAGAGTTACGGTATCAGCACCATGATGGGACTTGTTTGTCAGTTCGACCGCCGACTGAGGTCAGTCAACAAGTCATGATACGAATTGGAGAGTTAGCTTTAAATACGGATGACATTCAATACTATGCATTGACGACGGATCAGGCCGAAGTTCGCAATGGTTATGCTTCATCAGCACGTCATTTGGTGATTAAGATGCGCTGTGGTCGCCAATATATTTTTTATAATTGGGATGGGGTCAATATTGATGATGTGGTCACAAAGTTAGCGACGTTACATACGGTGCAACGCCAGTTTGGGTGAAAAATATGGTTGCTAAAATAGTAGCTAAGTTAAGTATCAGAAAAAAGATGGGTCGGTAATTATTATGAATAAAATAAGCGTCGCAGGAATTTTCGGACATTCCTACGACGCTTGTTTTGATGTTTAAGTTGGTTCGCTTTAATGACCACGATCCTTGAAAATAAATAGTTTACTGAAGAACCAATTGAGTAATACCACAATAATTTGATCAATTAATTTGACGATAAGGTCGTTTCCGTGCAGAACCGAAATACCGACAATCATAATCCCCTGGTCAATAAAGTAACTGAGTAGGCGGAATCCGAAGAATGATGTCATTTCAATTAAAACAGCACGGAAAGTAGGTGTTTGTGAGTCAAATACCCAAATTTTATTCGTGATATAGGCGAATAGCACTGAGATGAGCCAGGCAATCGTATTGGCTATCCAGTAGGGCCAGAATTGGTTGAAAATTCCAAAAACAATAATATTAATTAGGGTGGTTAAGCCCCCAAAGATTAAATAGGAAAGGACGCTTTGATAGCGTTGCCAGAGTTGTTTGATAAGTTGTCCCACAGATGAATACCCTCACTTTAGCTGATTATTACTAGGTACCATCCTATCATAATTAAATGGCTGCGTGTTGGATATTTTTAGTGCGATTCAAGTTGGTGGCGCTGATGATTAAAGGCTTGCTGGGCCGTGGCAAAGTTATGGTAATGTGCGTGGGACACGGTCAAGCGGCCCAGTGTAGTGGTTGCACGGATGTCTAGCCGATAGACATCGGGTCCGAGACGCAATTTGCTTAACCGGATTTGATATGAAAGGGCATCGTTGATTACAATTGTATGGCTGGCGATTAGGCCTGGTCGAATACCTAAAGAAAGCATACTATTCACCCCCAAGTGGATTAACTCCAATTGTAAGGGGTAACTGTAAATATCAGATGTCGTTGTTGTAAATATTATGTAAACCCGACACTGCTAGCCGGCGAGCTGCTGTGCATAACTGGTAGTTAGTTTATATAAATGATAACGCAACCAACGCTGATAAATGGTAAAATAGAATTAACAGATGGAAAGGGCGTGACGTCAATGGTACAAGAATATTCGAATATTTTAGTTCCCCTCGATGGCTCACAACAAGCTGAGATTGCGCTTGATAAAGCAGTTGCAGTCGCTAAACGTAATGAGGCACATATCGACGTGTTAGCAGTCATTGATCCCGGTCAGTTTGGGTATAATTTAGCTGGTTTGGCGGATGGTGATATTACGTATCAATTGGTTCAGGATTCTGAAGCTTATTTAAAAGAAACGGTTGATCAAGTCAAAAAGGATGGCTTTACGGACATTGCCTTCCACATTCGAATGGGAAGTCCGAAACCAATTATTTCACAGGACTTCGTCAAGGATCATCATAATGACTTGATCATGATGGGGGCAACCGGGTTAAATGCCGTTGAACGCGTGCTGGAAGGCTCGGTTACAACGTATGTGCAGCGTAATGCGTTGACTGATGTAATCGTGGTTAAGACGGATTTGCAAAATACGCAGGTTGAAAAGTAGCGTTAGTGGGAAAACCACTTCTCGAATGGTGTGACGTTTGTATTAACCATTAAAAAATGAAGCAGGTCGTGAAGTCAATAACTTCACGACCTGCTTCATTTTTTAGATTATCAGCTTAATTTCTGATTCTTAACTTACGGTTGAACAGATAGGCGAGACCACCGATGATACCGCAACCTACCAGCATTGTGATGAATGGCATGGTTGGGTTAAAGTAACCAGTTGTCGCTTCACCGTGGCTGGGATAACCAATAATAAATTTCAAGAAGTTTTCAAGCCCCGTGTAATTATAGTTCGATTGATTGCGAGTCATAATGATGACCATTATCCAAATAATAAGCATGCCAATGATGGGAGTGCCAATGATTAAAATCGTTTTGGCCCATTTACCAAATAACGCGAGTAAGGTCCCACAAGCGATGCCGGTAAGGCCAACGCCAATGTAGAAAATCCAGTTAAAGCATAAGCTAGCTAAAATGTTTAGCCAGACCTGATTTCCCAGCGCATGGCTATACAGCGAATAGCCCGTTCTCATCAACGCGGTGTTGGTGCTCCAGTGTAAATACGGAGCATGAATACCGTAGTAATAAATGGCATTGATGATGACAAGCAAACCACTAAGCATGAGTAATGCGAATACTCGAGCTTGAAAGTAGGTTTGTCGGGAAATCCCATTTTGGATTAAGAGCTTAAAGTTGTCGTAAGTGAGTGACCCCACAATAAAGATAAGCATGAAGAAGAGTGGCCCGAGGCTTAGGCTAGCAAAATTACCAAGTGGAGAATACTGCCGAATATTACCCGTAATAACTGCAAATAGTAGTGGTAGTATTCCGAATACGACGAATAAAGCGAGTACCGACCACCCCGTCATTTTCAATTGTTCCGTTAATAAATAACGGGTGGTGTTGCGAACCTTAATTGACATGAGCGGCGGCCTCCTCCTTGGTATTAGTCAGGTTAACAAATAGTTTTTGTAGGTCCAGATGCTCGACCGTGACCGTATCAGGAATTGGTCGGTCGTTATCTAATGGCCCGTAAACGTAGTGGGCCGTAATTCCGCCAAGATGATCCTTGCCGATAATATTTAAACCATCCGTATAAGTGCTGACATCAGTTTGTGGACCAGTTACCGCGTAAGATTGCCCTAGGATGTCGGTGACATCACCATCAACAATAATATGATGATGGTCCAGCACAAAGACATGTTCAATCAAGTTCGTAATTTCTTCAATGAGATGAGTCGAAATCACGAATGTGCGGGGATGGTCACTATAGGTTTCAATCAGTTCTTGATAGAAAATTTCGCGGTGATTAGCATCCAGACCGAGGACTGGTTCATCTAAAAAGATGTATTCAGCCGGTACACATAACGCAATAATCAGTTTAAAAATTGTTCGGTAACCCGTCGATAATTTGCCAAATCGCGCGTTTAAATCGAGGCCAAAGGTTTGTGCTAGTTTTTTAGCATAAGTGTCATTAAAATCACCATAGAGTAGTGCGGTGGTTTTAAACAGTTGTTTGACCCGGGAACGCTCAGAATAGAGGTTAACTTCACTCATCAAGTAAACCTTTCCTAACGTGCGGTCGTTATCACACATGGATTCGTTGTCCATGGTGACCGTTCCGCTGTCAGCAAAGATACGATTGCTGATAATGTTCAGCAAGGTACTTTTACCAGCACCATTGCGGCCTAGCAAACCGTAAATCGTGTTTGGTTTGATCGTTAGGTTAAGATTATCCAGGACGGTTTGACCGCGAAAGGCCTGCTGGACAGCCTGAACTTGAATACTCATGATTCGGAAAACCCCCGTTCAATTAATTTAGCTAATTCATCTTGCGTAATGTGGAGCTTTTGTGCTTCAGCGACTAGTTTTTTAACGTAGTCGGTGTAGAACTGATCCCGGCGCTTTTCAACGATTCGTTGTTGTGCACCGGCGATGACAAACATCCCGACCCCACGCCGTTTTTCAATCAGTTGGGCATCAACTAGAATATTCATGCCCTTAAGCACGGTCGCAGGATTAATATGAAATTCTTTAGAAATCTCGGTTGTCGAAGGAATTTGTTCACCTTCAGCGAAGGTTTCCGTAAAGATAGCTTCTTCAATTTGGTCGGCAACCTGCAAGTAGATTGGTTCCGTGCTATTAAAGTTGAACTGCATTTTATTCACCTCATTGCAGTGATTGCCCTATTTCGTTGTGGCCTTTTGTTGCGGCTGGTGCAGTTGTCGTTCGGTACGATCGATCCGGGCAGCAATCCAACTAGAGAGTAGGAGGAGGGTGCCCAGTACGGCCAGTAGAATGTCTTGATGTTCAAAGATAATCTGGGTGGCTAAACCGAAGTTAACGCTCAGCCACAGAAGCGGCATGAGCGCCCCTAACCAGAATTGACGACGACTTGCGAGCACGTAACGGTGTAATGGTGTAATAACGATTAATAAAGCGACTAATCCAAAGTATACCATGATTTTTCCCTCCTCCGAAAGGTTATTGTAAAACGATTCGCCGATAGATGGTGATCGTAATGAGATAGTAAAGTAGGTAGAGACCGGCAAAAATCAAGAATGGTAACCAAATTCCGGTATATGGTGAGGTAACCATTATGATTTTGAACATTTGTAACCCAAACAAGACGTGTACAATACCAACGATTCCAGGAAGAATAAAGAGCACAGCAATTTCTTTGTTAATGGCACCGTTGAGCTGGCGTCTAGTGGTTCCAACTTTATCGAGCATCTTGTAACGGTGTTGATCAGCATCGGCACCAGACAGAATCTTGAACATCAGGCAACTAGCTAGCATTGCAAGAAAGGCGATTCCGAGGAACATACCCATAAATTCCAGCCCGGAGTACATGCCGTTAACCATTAGATACATCGCATAGCGACCTCCAAATTGTTCAGGGCTGGTAGTGTGAAAGTGATGTTTGGCCAGTTTGTTCAATGCAACGCGATGTTCGATAACGTTGTTGGTAGTAAACACAGTTAGTCGCTGTTCAGGCTGGGCAAGTTTCGCGTACGCCGTTTTTGATAAAAATACGGGTGTTGCGGTTGCCATGACACCACTCTGAAGCTGCATCAGTTGATAATTATCTTCTGATTTTTGTAATTTAGCCGCATTATTATGAACGGTATTAAAAGTCAGTTGATTCTTATTGCGAGTATGAATAGTCGTGAATGGTTGCCGATTGAATTCAGCAGCTTGGAAATAAACGACTTTCTTGGTTGCTTTGAAATGATAGGTCGCCGTTGTCTTGGGCTTCATCGCTGCAATTTGTGCTTTTTCAGCGGTACTAGCGTTGACCAGTCCCATATCATAAGCGTTATTAATATTAGCCATTGATGGAATTTGACTGTGAAAGCCCATTCCAACTGTAATTGCGCCGAGAGCTAGTGCGAATAGCATTGCGACAATTGACAGCATCTTAGTGTAATTACGAATTCTAAAGCTTAGCTGTGATAAGGTGAAGCCATTCAAACCACGTTGGGCAAATGAGAATCGTTTGAGTGCGACCATTAACCAGACAAAAATAGCGTTAAACAGCAGATAAGTTCCAAGAACAATTGTGACGAGCGCAATTCCAATTCCCATCAGTTGCAAAATTTTCAGGTTAGCCATTGACCAGTAACCAATTGCAATTGAAATGACACCGACGACAATTTCGATGAGTTGACGGGCTGGTTTTAGTTGTGGCCGGTTAGGTTGATCATTACTGTGTAGTAATTTCAAGGCTGGTGTCTTGGTCAGGGATAGCAGGTTGAATAAACCGGCAATTAAGAACAATCCAACGTAGAGTAACAGTGTCGCAATGGCAGCTGGCGTGTACCAGGCTGTAAAATGGTGAAGCGTCAGGCCTAGACTGTTAATCAGAATCTGGCTTACGCCGACAGTTAAGGCTGTTCCCACAAGAATGCCGACAA
The DNA here is from genome assembly GCF_049745435.1 of Lactiplantibacillus sp. YT640. Lineage (NCBI taxonomy): Bacteria > Bacillati > Bacillota > Bacilli > Lactobacillales > Lactobacillaceae > Lactiplantibacillus > Lactiplantibacillus sp. YT640. Next base: position 320,838 of record NZ_JBMNVY010000001.1, on the reverse strand, counting down.
TGGTTGCAGTGATACCGACAAGTAGTGTTTCCAGCCAAATTAATTGACCAATCTTACTTTTGCGTGCACCAACGAGCATGAAGAGCCCGTGGTCTCGCTTACGCATACTTAATAAGAATGAGTTAGCATAGCCAATGTAGACTAATGTGATGATTGTGAGTAGTACGGAACCAAATTGGAAGATGAGGCCGACCATACTAATACTCGTATTTTGTTTTAAGAAATCTTGGTTAGTGGCCAGTGCTTCAAACATATAGAAGATTGCGCTAGACATGATCAGTCCTGAAAAGAGAACGAGGTAGTCGCGCCAACGGTGTTTTAAGCCGGTCATGGCAAGTTTAGTTAACATAGTTTAAAGGACTCCTTTTACTGTTTCGGCTTACTGTTCAAACGTCCCTAGGTTGTCGAGGACTTGTTGATAAAAATCACTGCGGCTTAAATCCCCACGTTTAAGTTCTTGCCCAATCCGGCCATCTTTGATGAATAAGATTCGTTGACAGAAGCTAGCTGAAAATGGATCATGGGTCACCAGCAAGATAGAGACAGCCCGTTCTTGGTTGATTTTGGTGAACAGGTCGAGTAATTCACGCGCTGACTTAGAATCAAGGGCACCAGTTGGTTCATCACCAAATAGAATAGCGGGGTCATTGATTAAGGCTCGTGCGGCTGCCACACGTTGCTTTTGACCACCAGATAATTCATTAGGATAGTTTGATAGGAATTCTTCAATTCCCAATTGGTGTGCGACTTTTTCGACAGCTGGCTTGATCTTTTTGACTGGCGTATTTTGCAGCGACAATGGTAGGGCGATATTCTCGTAAGCAGTCATAGTTTCTAATAAGTTGAAATCTTGGAAGATAAACCCAATCTCTTTGGCCCGGAAATCAGCAAGTTGATTGCCTTTCAGATGTGTAATCGGTTGTTGATGAATAGTCACTTCACCGCTAGTTGGTTGGTCCAGTGTGGCCAGCATATTGAGCAAGGTGGTTTTCCCTGAACCAGATACGCCCATGATTCCGACAAATTCCCCTGGTTGCACATTGAAATTAATGCCTTTTAACGCTTCGTATTGTTTGCTGCCCGCCTTACCATACGTTTTGTGCAGGTCGCTGACGGTCATGATTGGTGTGGTTGTCATTTTAAATACCTCTCTTAAGTTATTTGGTTAATTACTTATGTAACTAACTATAAAGGCAACTAACGCGAGTGTCAATCATTATTTTCTCGCTTGATAGTCATTGGGACGTCAAACGCTGATTTATCAACGTCTAGCGAGTAGTCAATCGGTTAGCCCTGAGACTGAAATTGAGTAATAAGGTGCACTGAGGTTAGTGACTTCGTCCTGAAGGGGTAACTAACCGACGAACCGATTAACGAACTAGTTGATAAGTGAACTAATTGAGTGACTAGCACTATGTAGGCTAATAAAACGTACTGATCTGGTTGCTAGGTTTTGTAAATTGTTTGAATGGTTGATAGTTTTTTTAGTTGATATCACTTGTATGAGAATCTAAGGAAGTTGTCATGAAGAACCAGTGAGGGTGGATTGCAATTAGGCGATGGCAAGCCTAAAATAATTTTACTGTTAGATGTGCGTAGGCACGTGAAAAGATGAGGAGGAGTATTCTTGAAGAAGATTTTGGTATTACACACTGGTGGCACCATTGCGATGTCGGCTGATGAATCCGGCAATGTGACCCCCGGAGATGAAAATCCTTTAGACAATTATCAGAGTTCATTTGGCACGGATATTGAGTTAGAGACTGAGGACGTCTTTAACGTGCCGTCGCCGCACATCACCCCGGCACGGATGTTGCAGTTAAAGCAACGGATCGATAAGGCCGCACACGAAGGGGTCGATGGGGTGGTTGTGACTCACGGTACGGATACGCTAGAAGAAACGGCGTATTTTCTAGATCTTACTTTACCGAATGAGCTCCCCGTTGTGATTACCGGCGCAATGCGGTCCGCCAATGAGATTGGGTCGGATGGTCTGCATAATCTCGAAACGGCGATTCAAACGGCTAGTACACCGGATGCGGCCGAAAAAGGTGTTTTAGTGGTTATGAATGATGAAATCCACTCGGCCCGCTACGTCACTAAGACGCATACGACCAACGTGGCCACTTTTAGAACACCGACTTTTGGCCCGATTGGGTTAGTCGCTAATAAAGGCATTGTCTTTTTTGAATCATTACTACGGTCAACGGTTTGCCCGATTCAAACGGTCACAGATAATGTTTTTCTGATCAAAGCATATGCCGGGATGGGACCAGAACTATTTGACGCCATTGCGCAACCCACGACTCATGGCGTAGTCATTGAAGCGTTGGGAGCGGGGAATTTGCCGCCGGCGACGTTACCAGCTGTGCAAAAATTATTAGACATGCAGATTCCGGTTGTACTGGTTTCCCGGTGCTTCAACGGTATCGCTCAGGATGTCTATGCTTATGAAGGTGGCGGTGTTCAATTAAAACAAATGGGTGTGATTTTTTGTCAGGGATTGAATGGACAAAAAGCCCGGATTAAGTTACTGGTGGGTGTCAGTGCCGGTATGTCGACCGATGAGCTAGCTCGATTTGTAGCGACTGCCAATTCATAATCGACGTGGCGCCCCTTTGAGCCCTGCGCAACCCGTGTATGGGCTACTCGTGACACAAAATTGTTGGATAGTTTGATCGCCAGTAGTCATAGCGGACGATCAATCATAAAAAAACTGAGCCATCACTTCATCATTATGAAGGGTGGCTCAGTTTTTTATCAGCTAAAGCTAAAGATACTATTGATTGATCAGATTTTGACGAATGAGCCGGGCAACATATGCTTCGTGAAGCAGGTCACCGTGACTAATTGATTTTTGGTTAACAGTCATGGCGGTATAGCGGGTAACATTGTTCATAAATAAGTTGCCACCAGCGTTCACACTGCTGAGCGGTACGATATCGTCGTTACCCTCGCCAGTGTCACCGGCAATGTTGATGACCGCATGCAATTTCTTGAATTGGTTCTTGTGATCAAGAAGTGGTGTATAGAGCGTTTTATCAGGATGTGCAGCATCAGTACCCAAGAATGGGGTGCCAATCAACATCAAATCGTGGACTGCTAATGGTTTGGACGAGCTCAAACCTGCTAGATAGCGACTCCAGATCAGGCCACCATTTGAATAACCGAGTGCGTTGGCCGTGGTGAGATGTTGGTGACGTTGCAAATAACGAATAGCTTTGGCTAAGCCGTTCGTTTGGGTCATAATGTTCTCTGTTGAGTCCGTGCTATCTTCGAAAAAGATCACGATGAGGGCATCGTTAAGGTTGGTGTTCTCGACGCGTTTTTCTTTAAACGCCAATTTTTGGTTCGCCTTAACAGTCAGGGTGATGAGCGGATGGTGCTGTTGCTCATTAAGTGAACGGACGATGTCATCAAAGTCAGTCCGCGTGCTGCTACTACCTCCAATCATGATCAATGGCCGTTTTTGCGCAGTAATCACGTGACTGACTTTATCTTGATGGATTTGTGTTGTCAGTCCGAGACCGACGATCAATAAAAGAAATAGGCCACTTGCAATCAAGCCCCAGATTACTTTCTTAGGCATCAGCTCACCCCATTAAAATTATTTAGAAACGTTCGGCAATGATTGGCCGATCGTTTAACGGTTGAATCTTGCGGTTATTAGCGGCAAATAATTGCTGATAAGCAGCTAATTGTTGTTCACCAATCATGACAGTATCGGCACAGACATACCATTCAACGGTTTCACTTAGTGGCGGCGTCGTCAATGAGCCCAAGTAGTGATAGACCGTCCCGGTATCTGGGAGGAGCTCAGTTAAGTTGACCGGTGTTGTCAGTTCATGGCTCGTTTGGGCTGTGAACTGGTCAAGTAAGCCTTGTAAACTAGAATTAGGCTTGCCAATCCGTCCAAAAACGGCGACGACGGCGAGCTGGCCGGTAGCACTTTGATGAACGAGATGCCATTCGATTGGTGCGGCTTGCCCATCGATTAAGTGTTCTGCCGGCGTATGAAAGTGAATCTGTTGAAAGGCAAAGTCGCGGTCGTTCAAATAAGCGGCACCAATTCCACTAGCCTTCAAAGTTGTCGCTTCGCCCGTAATCGTTTTGGCTTGGTACAAGCCTCGCCAGCTGATGGCGGATAGCTGTGAAGACTGAACGTGTTGTGTTTGAATATCGATTGGTGACTGATGTTGACCACTAGTCATGGGCCAATCAGTTTGGTGTGCATAATCAAATGTCATCGAAAGATCCTCCGTTATATTATTCAGTGAATATTTTTTATTTAGTGCCAGTATGGAAATTTATGGCTAATCGGTCCAAGGTTGTGATGCTGTTTGTCAGCAAACGTGTTCTGGATTCGACGGGCCGTCGCTGGCTATGTAACTTACATTATAGCACGCGTTGATGTCGGTTGGTGTCGATGGTGCTAACGAATTATCTTGGAAATAAAGCGACTGATTCGGTGATTGGGGCACCGTTAAACTGACCGATAATGTTAGAATAGAAAATGAAAAGTTAACAGATAGGTGGTTTCAAAAATGACAAATCAACGTGTATTAACTGTACCAGGTGGCATTAATTTCCGTGAACTCGGTGGTTACTCGACTAAAGACGGTCGAAAAATCAAGTGGCATAAGGTCATTCGGACTGGTGGACTTGATCAATTAACGCCAGCCGGCCAAGCTTTGCTGGATGATTATGGCGTCCGCTACGATATTGACTTTCGTTCACCACAAGAAGTCTTAGATGCGCCAGATCGAATTCCTGCCAATGCTAAGTACGTGTACGCACCAGTGTTCAATGTGGACGAAACGCGGAATTCTGACGGTACTGACAAGATGACGGCTAACTTGGAGAAGCATCCAGATAGTGGATTCAAGCACATGCTAAAGGTCTATCAGATGGTGGCCGACGAGCAACATGCCAAGGACGAGTATCGCCGGTTCTTTGATAATCTACTTGCAAATGATCAACCCGATTCGACGTTACTATTTCACTGCACTGCGGGAAAAGATCGGACCGGAATGGGGGCGGTATACCTGTTAACCGCACTCGGAGTCGATTTTGAAACGATCAAGCAGGATTATCTCTTAACTAATCAGGCTTCGATTGGCCGGATCAATGGTGCGATGGCCGAAGCACGTGCTCAGGGCGCATCAGATGCAACGGTCGAAAGTATTCGGGCCCTCTGGTCAGTTGATGCGGCTTATTTGGACGCCGCTATGACCGAAATTAAACGACAATCGGGTAATTTAAACCACTATTTACACACTGAGCTTAAATTAACTAACAATGAAATCAATGATTTGCAACGGATTTATTTAGAATAGGAAGTGTGACGATGCGCTATCTTGCAAGCTCCAGCCATGATATTCGCACGAATCTTGCCATTGAGACTTACTTGATGGAACATGCCGATTTGACGGAACCGATTCTATACTTTTACATTAACGCCCCCTGCATCATTGTTGGCCGTTACCAAAATGTCAAGGCAGAGATTAACCAGGACTATGTTGACGCACACCACATTACATTGACGCGGCGAACTTCTGGTGGTGGAGCGGTTTATGATGACCTTGGAAATGTCAGTTTTAGTTTTATTACTAAGGACGACGGGGACGGTTTTGGTAACTTTAAGCGGTTCACAGCACCAGTTCTAAAGGCTTTACACGCGATGGGGGCCACTGGTGCGACGATGAGTGGCCGCAATGATTTATTGATTGATGGCAAGAAGTTCTCAGGAAATGCCATGCACGTTGAGAATGGCCGGATGTTCTCCCATGGAACGCTGATGTATGATGTCGACCAGACGCAAATTGCGAAAGCTCTTACGGTGCCGACCGATAAGTTGGCCTCTAAGGGTATCAAGTCGGTCCGAAGTCGAGTCACGAACTTGAAACCGTACATGGCGCCGGCTTATCAGCACTTGACGATTGAGGAATTTCGCGATACGTTGGCCCGTGAAATCCTGGGCGTGGCTGATTTGAGTCAAGCTAAGACGTATCAGTTAGATGAAACGGCACTGGCAGGGGTAGCAGCACTGAACCAACAATATTTTACCAACTGGGATTGGATTTACGGTCAGTCACCAGCGTTTACAGTTAAGCAGCGCCGGCATTTTGATGCTGGGACCGTCGAGTTTCAGTTAAACGTGGTGGCAGGGCGCATCGAAGCAGTTACGATTTATGGCGATTTCTTCGGTGCAGAACCGATTGCTCCCGTCGTTGCACGGTTGACTGGTGTGAAATATGAACGGCAGGCGATTATGACGGCGCTAGCACCGTTGGACTTAACCCATTACTTTGGTCGAATTGCCCCGGCGGATTTGATTGATTTGATCGTAGCGTCGTAGCTTTGTGAAAAAATTTGTTAAGCAGATATAATTGCGGCAACGTTGCGCGGATACTGAATTTACTTGATTGCACGGATAAGCCTAATATCAGTGAGTTCAGTTGTTTGCATAGTAAAACTGAAAGCGCTTAAAATTATTTTGCTTTCTTTAGTGAAATCTACTACAATATAGTTATTGACTAAGAAATTATATAATATTTGACTATTTGATCATAGAAGGAGTTGTTCTCAATGCACAAATTTATCGCGATGGTTGGAACTAATTCAGATGAGTCGACCAACCGTAAGTTGTTGCAATATATGCAGTCCCACTATGCGGATCAAGCAGAGATTGAATTAATGGAAATCAAGGGTCTACCAATCTTCAATAAGCCCGAAAATCATGAAATTCCGGCACAGGCGCAAGCAATGGCGGATAAGATCGAACAAGCTGATGGTGTGATTATTAGTACACCAGAGTATGATCATTCGGCTCCCGCGGCATTACTGAATGCTCTCGAATGGTTATCATTCCATATCCAGCCCTTCGTGGACAAACCCGTCATGATTATTGGGGCCTCATACGGGGCACTCGGCACATCACGGGCTCAAGCACATCTGCGGCAAGTTTTGGATTCACCAGAATTACGGGCGCGGATCATGCCAAGTTCAGAATTTATGCTTGGTCATTCATTGCAAGCCTTTGATGACCAGGGGAATTTAACGGACCAACAGAAAGCGACGAAGCTCGATGGGTTGTTCAAGGATTTCCAAGTCTTTGTCGAAATCACGAAAAAATTAAAGAATGCCAACGCGACGACGTATGAAGAAGTTCGTGAAATGGATTGGGAAAAATTATAGAGAGGGCGACGACGATGAAATTAGTTGGAATTGCGGGTTCAATTGAAGATAAGTCTTATAATCGGTTACTGTTAAAGTTTATTGCTAATCATTTTAGTGACATGGTTGATATTGAAATTTTGGATATTCAAGATGTACCAATGTTTAATCAGAGTGATGATCAAACAGAAGGTGAAGCTGTTCAATATTTGAAACGAAAGATCATGCAGGCGGACGGGGTCATTATTGCGACACCTGAACATAATCATACAATTACTGCTGCACTTAAAAGCGTGATCGAATGGTTGTCGTTTAAAATTCACCCGATGTCAGGGAAACCCGTATTGATCGTTGGCGCTTCTTACTATGATCAAGGTTCGTCGCGGGCACAGTTGAATCTACGCCAGATTTTAGAGTCACCGGGTGTTGATGCTGTGGTCATGCCTGGTAATGAATTTTTGCTCGGCGAAGTTAAGCAGGCTTTCGATGACCAAAACAATCTGAAGGATGCTCGGACTGTCTCGTTCTTACAAGAAACGTTAGGCAAGTTTCTGAAGTTTGTAAAGATGGTCAACGCGATGGATGCGGAAGCACACGCTGATGATTGGAAGAATGAAGACCTTGAGGCTAAGGGCGAAGTTGAAACGACAATCAAGGGCGTCAACATGCATGCGGCTGATTGGGTCGAACAAGCGGCTGCCAAGACCCATGCGGCTGAGGGTGACGACTACGTTAAGCTCGATCGGGGTGTGCTGACCGTCAACCAATTAAATTGGTTCCTCAACTCGATGCCAATGGAATTGACGTATGCCGATGCCAACAACCAATTTTTATACTATAACCATCAAATGGATGGCGACAAGATGTTAGCTTCACGGACACCTGCTCAAGCCGGTAATCCACTAGCTGACTGTCATCCAAAGCGGGCCGTACCTGGTGTTAAGCGAGCGGTACACATGCTACGAACCGGTGAGACTGATCTCTTCAAGTTACCGGTACCTGGTATCCCTAATAAGTATGTGATGCACTATTATCAAGCTTTGCATGACGATAAGGGTGAGTACAAAGGTATCAACGAGTTTGTGCTCGACCTCTTACCAATCGTGAAGTATTACCTGAAGCAGACGGGCCAGATGTTAGCACCTGATCCAGATGCTAAGACGGACGCCGTTTCAGGAGCTTCATCGAAGGCGAAGGAAACGAAGCCTGATGCTGCCCCAGCGGTGGATGATGTCTCTGGCGCTTCAGCCGATACGGAAGCCGCACCAGAAGCACCAACCAAGCCTGAAGCACCTGATGTCGATAGTGTTTCCGGCGCTTCAGCAAAATAATTAGTACCTTAAAAAGTCTCGAGGAATCGCTTCCTTGAGACTTTTTTTGCGTTATTTTGGTCACTTCAATCCGATCCTTTAGGAAAGCGTTCGCAAATTAAGTTGTTGATTGTTTTTAAGTTCAGCGGCAGTCAGTTTATCCCCGCTATAAATAGTCTGAGTTAGCATAAACATGCTTAGTTGCTCGTCCTACGCCGATTCCCAGTCATTGCTGTTAATTGTTGGTGCGCACCGACAAAAGTTAATGGCCCGTTTCAACGGATAGTTGTTGATAATGGTAGCAGTAAGTTTGTTATGGTGGAATTTAGATGATGACGGATTGTTCGGAAATTTCAATATTAATAATATTATCAAAATAGTCGCTTGAAATCAGTTGATAACTTTTTCCAGACACCGGAAACCTGCAAACAGTGAGGTAATTCGTACATGTTGAGGTAGCATTAATCTAATTATCAATTTCATTAACACGAACATTAAAACGTTAATTAATAGATAAAGTTAAGAAATTCGTTGACAGTGTCCCGCCTGATTGCTAAACTAATGGTGAAAACAGGGAAAGAGGGATCATGATGGCGAAAGTTGGTTTGATTATGGGGTCAATTTCTGATTGGCCGACCATGCAATTAGCGGCAGAACAGTTAACGGCACTGGGAGTCTCTTATGAGCGTCACGTTATTTCGGCCCACCGAATGCCCCAGACATTACAATCCTATGGTGAAGAAGCAGCGTCACGGGGAATTCAAGTTATTATTGCGGGTGCGGGGGGCGCTGCCCATTTACCCGGGATGCTAGCTGCCAATACACTACTCCCGGTAATTGGGGTGCCCATTAAGACCCATACGTTGAACGGAGTTGATTCGTTATTGTCAATCGTACAGATGCCAGCTGGCGTACCCGTGGCGACGATGGCGATTGGTGATGCGGGGGCTAAGAATGGTGCGCTAATGGCCGCCCAAATTATCGGTTTACGGGAACCACAAGTACAACATGCAATTGGAGAATTTCGTGCTCGTCAACGTCAGGAGGCTGAACAAAGTGAACGCCAATTTTAAGGAAGCACTCTTACCACCCGCAACGATCGGAATCGTTGGTGGCGGTCAACTCGGTCAGATGATGACGCTTAGCGCGAAGGCGATGGGCTATCGGGTAGGTGTCCTTGACCCGACACCCAAAGCACCGGCAGCCCAGGTCGCAGATTTTCAGATTGTTGCGGCTTATGATGATCAGGCGGCTTTACTTGATCTAGCGCGCCGTAGTGATGTCTTGACCTACGAGTTTGAAAACGTTGATGAGAATGCTTTGATTGCTGCGCAAGCCTATGCAAAGTTACCGCAGGGCACTGCACTCCTGCATATTACTGGAGATCGTCTTAATGAGAAGCAATTTCTTCATGATCATGGCATCCCAGTCACATCTTTCGCACCGGTGACGGATTTACAGTCATTAAATTACGCCCTCAACCGTGTTGGTACGCCGGCAATTCTCAAAACGGCGGCAGGTGGCTACGATGGTCACGGACAAACGGATCTAGACACAGCAGTGGTGACAAAATCCGCTAGTGCCTTATTGACACAGCCGTGCATTCTAGAGGCGCGGCAGAAATTTCGAACAGAAGTTTCCATGATGGTGACGCGTAGTGCTGCTGGTGTTGTTACGACTTTTCCGTTAGTTGAAAATCAGCATCAACATCATATCTTACACACAACGATTGCCCCAGCTAATGTTCAGCCCAGTGTTCATAGTGCGGCCCGCAAAATTGCGGTTTCGATTGCTGAATCCCTGGAACTACGCGGCGTGCTAGGAATCGAATTCTTTGTTTTACCGGATGATACTTTATTAGTCAATGAACTGGCACCACGCCCACATAATTCTGGTCACTATACGATTGAGGCCTGCAACATCTCGCAGTTTGAGGCCCATATTCGAAGTATCTGTGGCTTACCGATTCCGGCCATTACGCAGACCAGTCCGGCAGTGATGCGTAATCTGCTAGGTGATGACTTAACAGTGGCACGTCAACAGTTGGTTGAACACCCAGAATGGCATTTTCACGACTACGGTAAGGCGGCCATTAAGCCCCAGCGCAAGATGGGTCATGTCACCGTATTAAATCACGATATTGACGCAGCATTAGCGTCGGTGGCAAATTTGAAAGGGGAACAATAATAATGACGGCAGCGATTGAGAAACAAGCTTTGCTTTACACGGGTAAAGCGAAAGCGATGTATGCCACTAATGATCCTGAAATTCTATGGGTCGAATACTTAGATCAAGCAACAGCGCTAAATGGTAAGCGGAAGGTTCCCATTGACCAGAAAGGCCGATTGAATAATCGCATCGCGAGTTTGATTTTCAAAGACTTAGCCAATCACGGCATTGCCAACCATTTTATTGAGCAACCTTCAGACTACGTGCAACTTGTCCGTCGCGTGACCATGATTCCCTTGGAGACAGTTGTTCGGAATGCGGCTTCGGGTAGTTTTGAGCGTAAATTTGCCGTGCCACACTTAACCAAATTTGCAGAACCAGTACTGGAATTTTTCTATAAGAGTGATCAGCTGGATGATCCATTTATCAATGATTCACAAATCCACGCGCTAAATGTTGCAACACCGGCAATCGTGGCGGAAATTAAACGGCAGGCCTTACAGGTTAACCAGCGTTTGACGGCAATTTTTGCGGCGATGGGGGTACAGCTCGTTGATTTTAAAATCGAATTTGGGTTGACGACCACCGGTAAAGTCTTGCTGGCTGATGAAATCTCACCAGATAGTTGTCGGTTAGTCGACCTAAAGACCGGTGCATCGCTTGATAAGGATGTCTTCCGCAAGGATCTAGGCGACTTGACTAGTGTTTATCAGGAAGTATTGACGCGGCTAGCAACCGTTGAGGAGGCCTAACATGTACTTAGTTAAAATCTATGTGACTTATAAGCAATCAATTCTAGACCCCAAGGGTGAGGCGATTCATGATGCCTTACACCGACTTGGATATACGAATGTCGATGCCGTTGAATTAGGTAAGTATTTTGAGGTGAAAATTCACGCGGATGATCGGCCAGTTGCCGCTGAAATCGACGAGATGTGTGATCGCTTGTTAGCCAACGTTAATATGGAAACTTATCGTTACGAAATTACTGAGATGGAGGCTTTGTAATGATGAAATTTGCCGTACCAGTCTTTCCTGGTTCTAATTGTGATCATGACATGGTGAATGCCTTGCGCGATATTTTACACGTTACGGCTGATTTGATTCCGGCGACAGCGACCTCATTAGCAGGTTATGACGCGGTGGTGTTACCTGGTGGCTTTTCGTACGGTGATTATTTACGGAGTGGTGCGATTGCCCGCTTTGCGCCCATCATGCCGGCCGTTATTGCATTTGCTAACGCTGGTAAACCAGTCATCGGAATCTGCAATGGCTTTCAAGTCTTGACCGAAGCCGGATTATTACCTGGTGCATTGCAGGCCAATCGCTCAGCGAAGTTTATTTGTCAGGACAGCCCATTACGAATTGCCAATCATGAGACGATTTTTACCACCGCATACGGATCGACAGATCAAATTAGTTTACCGATTGCCCACGGCGAAGGCAATTATTATTGTGATGAGGCCACCTTGGCGCAATTACGTGCTAATCATCAAATCATCTTCGAATACGTCGAGAATCCAAATGGCAGCACGGCTAATATTGCTGGCATTACAAATGAAGCGGGAAATGTGCTTGGGATGATGCCCCATCCGGAACGGGCCGTGGAGATGATCTTAGGTTCCACGGACGGTCTCAGAATTTTTCAATCGGTCATTGCGAGTCAAGAGGAGGTCACCCATGCTTAAAAAGCAACCATTATCACCTACAGATGTTCGCGATTCTAAGGTCTATCGGGATTGGGGCTTAACCGATGCTGAGTATCAATTATTAACGGATAAGGTCCTTCAACGCTTACCTAACGAGACTGAAACCGGGTTGTTTTCCGGCATGTGGAGCGAACATTGCTCCTACAAGAATTCAAAACCAGTCTTGAAAAAATTTTGGACGCAGGGTGAACAGGTACTTGAAGGGCCTGGTGAAGGCGCCGGTATTATCGACATCGGTGATGGTCAGGCCGTGGTCTTTAAAGCTGAAAGTCATAATCATCCGTCTGCAGTTGAACCTTATGAGGGTGCGGCAACGGGTGTGGGTGGTATCATACGGGACATCTTTTCGATGGGGGCCCGGCCGATTGCGCTGCTGGACAGTCTTCGCTTTGGGGAACCGACTGATGCTCATACGAAATACTTGATTTCGCAAGTAGTCGCCGGCATTGGCGGTTATGGCAACTGTATTGGAATTCCGACAATCGGTGGTGATACGGTATTTGATGCGAGTTATCAGAAGAACCCGTTGGTGAACGCCATGTGTGTTGGAATCTTGGATCAAGCTGATATTCAGAAGGGCCAAGCAACAGGAATTGGCAACGCCGTTATTTATGTCGGCGCAAAAACGGGGCGTGACGGCATTAACGGTGCGTCCTTCGCCTCTGCTGAATTTAATGACGCCAATGAAACCCAGCGTTCCGCGGTTCAAGTTGGTGATCCCTTTATGGAAAAATTATTGATGGAGGCGTGTCTCGAGGTTATTCATGATCATCGTGATGTTTTAATCGGGATTCAAGATATGGGCGCGGCGGGCCTAGTTTCCTCCTCAGCCGAAATGGCGTCCAAAGCAGGCAGTGGGTTGTCACTGAATCTTGACTTGGTACCACAACGTGAAACTGGCATGACGCCGTTTGAACTGATGCTCTCTGAATCACAGGAGCGGATGTTACTATGTGTCAAAGCTGGTGCCGAAGCAGAAATTTATCAAGTCTTTGAAAAGTACGGTCTTGATGCTGTCACAATTGGTAAAGTGACAGCCGGCCACCAGTATCAATTATTCCATCATGGTAAGTTAGTTGCAGATGTTCCCGTCGATGCACTTGCGACCAAAGCGCCGGTCTATGAACGCGAAAAGAAACGACCAACGCGCTTGAACCATCAGAGCCATCATCAATTTATGCCACGACTAGTTGATGCAACTGGCACATTGAAGAAGATGCTCCAACAGCCAACGATTGCTTCCAAAGCGTCGTTATATGGAACGTATGACTCGCAGGTCCAAACGAATACGGTCGTCAAGCCGGGTTCCGATGCGGGGGTCATACGGATTCGACATACGGATAAGGCGTTGGCGGTCACCACCGATGTGGAAGCTGCTCGAAACATTGTCGCTTCCGGTGGTCAACCTTTAGGCATCACTGATTGCTTGAACTATGGTAATCCAGAGAAACCTGAACAATTTTACGATTTGGACGAATCGGCGATGGGCATCGCTCGTGCCTGCCAATTATTCAATACGCCCGTGATTTCTGGCAATGTCTCGTTGAACAATGAATCGAACGGGGAAGCCATCTATCCCACCCCAATGATTGGGATGGTCGGGTTAATTAAGCATCAGAAAGATATTACGACTAGCGATTTTAAACACGCTGGCGATGCAGTCTACGTGTTAGGTACCACAGAAGCCGATTTCAATGGTAGTGAGCTGCAAAAGATGTTGACGGGAACAATCAGTGGCGAGCTGTTTGATTTTGACCTTGTGACTGAAAATCGTAATCAGCGTCTATTGTTAACTGCGATTCAAAAAGGACTAGTTGCTAGTGCCCACGACGTTTCTGAAGGTGGCTTGATTACGACGATTGCCGAATCATGTTTTCCACAAAATATCGGGGTGGAACTGGCCAGTGACTTGCCCGCTGCCAACTTCTTTGCGGAAACGCAGTCACGATTTGTTATCTCGGTGACACCAGCACAGCAAGCCGCGTTTGAAAGTTTAATGGAACCATATGTGACCTATTTAGGACGAACAACTGCAACGGATCGGCTACACGTTCAAACTGCTGATCAGGCGTTTGATATTAAGGTTAGTTTCGCCAAACAGTTGTGGGAAGGGGCCTTACCATGCCTACTGAAGTAAGAAGTCTGAATGAAGAATGTGGCGTCTTTGGGGTTTGGGGCTCGCCGGACGCCGCCCAATTAACGTACTTTGGGCTCCATGCGTTACAACACCGGGGGCAAGAAGGAGCCGGTATCACGGCGAATGATCACGGCAAACTGCAGACGGAACGCGGACTAGGGTTGTTGGCTGATGTCTTTCGGGACCCACGGCGGTTGGCACGTTTGACGGGTCAAGCTGCAGTCGGCCATGTACGTTATGCCACGGCTGGTAATCATGGATTGGAAAACATTCAACCCTTGGGTTTTAATTTTAGCGACTCACAGTTTGCACTCGCACATAACGGCAATTTGACGAACGCGGTGACACTGCGGCGACGGTTGGAACAGCATGGTGCCATTTTTCATGCTAGTTCTGATAGTGAGATTTTAATGCATCTGATTCGACGCAGCCCCGCAGCAACGTTAACGGAACAGGTTAAGGATGCTTTACGTCAAGTCCACGGAGGCTTTGCTTACTTACTACTAACGAATGATTGTTTGATTGCCGCTTTGGATCCTAACGGGTTACGACCATTAGTCGTCGGTCAGTTACCCACGGGCGGGTACGTCGTTTGTAGTGAAACTTGCGCGCTTGATACGATTGGTGCGACGTTTGTTCAAGATGTTCAGCCGGGAGAATTGTTAACGATCGATGATCATGGTTTGACGATCGACCATTATACGACTGATACACAGTTGGCGATTTGTTCAATGGAGTTTATCTACTTTGCACGTCCAGATTCTGATATTCACGGCGTCAACGTCCATTCTGCACGTAAACGAATGGGTGCTCAGCTCGCTGTTGAACAGCCCGTGGACGCCGACATTGTTGTCGGGGTACCCAATTCATCTTTATCAGCGGCGACCGGCTATGCGGAAGCGAGTGGCCTGCCTTACGAGATGGGATTAATTAAAAATCAATATTCGTCACGGACCTTTATTCAGCCGACCCAAGCATTGCGAGAACAGGGGGTTCGGATGAAGCTTTCAGCGGTCAAAGGTGTTGTCGCTGGTAAACGAGTCGTCTTAATCGATGATTCGATTGTACGTGGTACCACCAGTCGGCGGATCGTCAAATTATTGAAAGATGCGGGTGCAAAGTCAGTTCATTTACGAATTGCATCGCCACCATTACGCTATCCATGTTTTTACGGTATCGATATTCAATCGACTAATGAATTGATTGCGGCTCAGCAAACGATTCGGGAGATGTGTCAGACGTTTGGTGCGGACTCACTTGGTTTTCTCAGTGAACAGGGCGTCGTTGATGCAGTTGGCTTGTCGACCACCGAACCGTATGGTGGACTATGCATGGCCTATTTTAATGGGGATTATCCAACGGCCCTGTATGATTACCAAGCCGAGTATGATGCGGAAATTGCGCAATTACAAGCCAATCATGAAGGGGTGATCAAGTGAGCGATGCGTATAAGCGGGCTGGCGTTGATATCAACGCTGGTTACGACGTCTTAAAGACGGTCAAACAAATGAGTGGCAATCAGCAATTAGGCGCGTTTGGGGGGGCGTTTCCACTTAGTCCGGATGCAACTGCCAACGATCCCGTGTTAGTAGCGGGGACGGATGGTGTGGGGACTAAGCTCTTAGTCGCAATCGCTGCTGATCAACATACCACGATTGGAATTGACTTGGTCGCAATGTGTGTGAATGATATTTTGGCACAAGGCGCGACCCCCCAGTTCTTTTTAGATTACTTAGGTCTTGGACATACGGATCAGAAGCGGGTCAAAGCCATTTTGACTGGCGTCGTCACGGGCTGTCAGCAGGCCCATACAGCGTTGATTGGTGGCGAGACTGCGGAGATGCCCGATATGTATGGTCAGGACCATTACGACCTCGCTGGTTTTGCGGTCGGAATTGCGAACCGCGCGGACCTGTTATCACCAGCAAATGTTCGGGCTGGGGACGTCTTGATTGGGTTGCCGTCTAATGGCCTCCACTCGAATGGGTTTAGTCTAGTTCGTGATATTTTATTCAAACAACACGACTACCAATTGACCACGGTTTTTGACGAACTTGGTCATGATTTACAAACGGAACTTTTACGACCAACGACCATTTACGTTGATGCAGTTCAACCATTATTACAGCAGAAATTAGTGACGAGTATCGCCCACATTACCGGGGGCGGCTTGATTGAGAACGTCGCCAGAGCGTTACCGGCGGGCTTGAGTGCGCACCTTGAATTGGGTCAATGGCCGGCACCGCCGATTATGACGTTATTGGCCGAACTCGGTGGGCTGACTGCTACGGATCTTCGGTCGACCTTTAACTTGGGCTTGGGAATGGTTCTGATCGTTCACTCCGACCAAGTGGCAGCTGTGACGGCTAATTTGACGGCCAACGCTCAGTCCTATTATCGAGTTGGAACAGTCCAAACTGGTACGACACCCGTTGTTTTTGAGGAGGCTGAGCATGCCTAATAAAATTGCAGTATTTGCTTCGGGTAATGGCACCAACTTTGTTGCACTCCACCAAGCGATTATTGAACGACAATTACCGGTAGTGATTGGGTTACTTGTGTGTGATCAACCGACAGCGCCGGTAATTGACAAGGCCCGGGCAGCTAACGTACCGATATTAATTGTTGATTTTCATGATTATGCGAATAAAGCGGCCGCGGAAGCAATCATTTTGACGGCCTTGCAAGCACGGCAAATTGAACTGGTATTATTGGCCGGGTACATGCGCATTATTGGTCCGACCCTCTTGAATGCGTATGCTCATAAAATCATCAATATTCACCCAGCATTGTTACCAAAGTTTCCTGGTCGTCACGGCATCGAGGATGCTTTTGCCGCTGGTGTGACTGAGACGGGCGTTACCATTCACTATATCGATGCCGGAATCGATACCGGGCAAATTATTGCCCAGCGGGTCGTTCCGGTTGCACCAGACGATACGCTAGCCAGCCTGGCGACCCGGATTCATGATTGTGAACACCAATTTTATCCAGATGTATTACAGACACTCATTAATGAAGGAGCAATTTAAGATGACAAAACGTGCGTTGTTAAGTGTTTCTGATAAACAGGGATTAACTGATTTTGCGAAGGGCCTCGTTGCCCTTGACTATGAATTGATTTCAACGGGTGGGACCAAAAAGGCACTGGAAGCAGCTGATATTCCAGTCATCGGAATCGAAGAAGTGACCGGTTTTCCTGAAATGCTTGACGGTCGGGTCAAAACGCTCCATCCTAAGGTTC
This sequence comes from Lactiplantibacillus sp. YT640, assembly GCF_049745435.1. Taxonomy (NCBI): domain Bacteria; kingdom Bacillati; phylum Bacillota; class Bacilli; order Lactobacillales; family Lactobacillaceae; genus Lactiplantibacillus; species Lactiplantibacillus sp. YT640. Next base: position 303,093 of record NZ_JBMNVY010000001.1, on the reverse strand, counting down.
ACGCCGGACTATTAGCACGACGTGACCTGCCAGCGCACATGGCGCAACTAAAAGCAGCTGGTATTCAACCGATTGACATGGTCGTGGTTAACCTGTACCCATTCAAAGCGACCATTCAACAACCAGACGTCACACAAGCTGAAGCTATTGAACAAATCGATATTGGTGGTCCGTCGATGCTGCGTTCCGCAGCTAAGAACTTTGCCGCGGTACTGCCAATTGTTGATCCTGCTGATTATGAGCAGATTCTGGCTGATTTGCAGACGGACGCGGTCACACCGGCACTCCGTCAACGATTAGCGGCCAAAGTTTTTCAACATACTGCGGCCTATGATGCCTTGATTGCCCAATATTTAACGACTGAAGAATTTCCAGAAAAGTTGACCCTTACTTATGATAAGAAGCAGGCCCTGCGTTATGGTGAAAATAGCCATCAAAAGGCTGCCTTTTACGAAAATGCTTTACCGACGCACTTCTCGATTACGGGTGCCAAGCAAATTCATGGGAAAGAGCTTTCTTACAATAACATCAAGGATGCGGATGCTGCCTTGCGGATGGTCAGTGAATATCAACAGCCGGCCGTAGTTGCAATGAAGCACATGAATCCGTGTGGGGTTGGCTTGGGTACGACGATTGAGGCTGCTTGGGACAAAGCCTATGAAGCCGATTCGATTTCAATCTTTGGGGGAATCATTGCCTTAAATCGACCAGTCGATCTCGCAACGGCTGAGAAGATGCACGCACTCTTCTTGGAAATTATTATTGCCCCGAGTTTTGATGACGATGCCTTTGCTATTTTGGCCAAGAAGAAGAATCTGCGCTTGATGACGGTTGACTTTGAGCAAACGCACACGGCCGATAAGTTTGAAACGATTTCAGTCGGTGGGGGCTTACTACGTCAGGAGGTCGACGCGGCCTTCGAAACGCCAGCTGATTTTACCGTAGTTACCGTAACCCAACCGACACCTGCGCAGCTAAAAGCACTCGCTTTCGGCCAACAAGTTGTGAAGCACGTTAAGAGCAATGCGGTCGTTGTAACTACCGCAGATCGGACATTGGGAATCGGTTCTGGTCAGATGAATCGAATCGATTCAACTAAGATTGCCATTGGTAAGGCGATGAAACAAGCTGGCTACGAAAATGCTATCCTAGCTTCGGATGCGTTCTTCCCAATGGATGATTGCGTCGAATATGCTGCGCAGCACGGCATTCGTGCAATCGTGCAACCAGGTGGTAGTATTCGTGATAAGGATTCGATTGCCATGGCCGACCGTTATGGTATTGCGATGGTCACCACTGGTGTTCGACACTTCCGGCATTAATGAAAGGATGGGTGCGTGCATGGCAAACGTATTAGTAGTTGGTGGTGGTGGTCGCGAACATGCCATTGCCAAGGCAATGATGGCAAGTCCGCAAGTCAGTACCGTCTATTGTGCACCCGGTAATCCAGGCATGATCCGGGATGGTATTCGGACACTAGCGATTGACGAAATGGACTTTGCGGGGTTGGTCAACTTTGCACGGGCCAATACGGTTACCCTGACCTTCGTCGGACCCGAAGTACCGCTAGCCACGGGCATTGTTGATTACTTTCAAGCAGCCGGCCTGGCTATCTTTGGCCCCAACCAAGTTGCGGCACAGTTGGAAAGTTCTAAGGTATTTGCGAAGGCCTTCATGAGTCGCCATCACATTCCGACGGCCGACTACCGGCAATTTCATGAATTGGATTCGGCACTAGCTTATAGTCATGAACAAGCGGTGCCGCAAGTTATCAAAGTCGATGGGCTGGCAGCTGGTAAAGGGGTGACGGTTGCGACGAGTTATGAACAAGCCGCGGCAGCGATTAAGACGGCCTTTAAAACTAGTTCGACGGTCTTGATCGAGGACTACGTTGCTGGCTTTGAGTTTTCCCAAATGGTTTTGGTTGGTGGTGAGCACTATGCGTTATTACCGACCGCCCAAGATCATAAACGGTTACAGGACCATGACCGGGGACCGAACACGGGTGGTATGGGGGCCTATTCACCAGTACCGCAAATCACGCCCGCGGTTATCGATCAAACGATTGCGACAATTATTGAACCGACGATTGCAGGTCTCAAAACCGATGGGTTAAGCTTTGAAGGGGTCATCTATGTTGGGGGAATCCTGACTGCGACCGGTGTTCAAGTTATTGAATATAATTTGCGACTGGGTGATCCTGAAACGCAGATCTTATTACCACAACTACAGAGTGATTTTTATCAAGTCATCGTCGACTTACTGCAACATCGGCAACCACACGCGCAGTGGCAAACGACGGCAACTTATCTTGGCGTCGTACTAGCTGCTCCCGGTTATCCGGGACCAACTGAAGCCGGTGTACCGGTTCCGACGGTTGCTGGTGCGGATTATGCTAGCGTTGCGGGTACCCCGGATCAATTAGTCAGTGCGGGTGGCCGGGTGATGATGGTTACCGCAAGTGCCCCGAGCTTGGTCGCAGCACAGCGGGCTGTTTATCAACAAATCGACCAACTCAGAGTCGGTAATCTAGTGTACCGAACTGATATTGGCGTTAAGGGGATGACAGCGTCCCACGATTAGCGCTTGACATTCGGTGAGCACCATTCTATGCTGGAAACATTACTTAAATTCGTCATAAAAGAATAATGGTTGGTGTTGGCAGTTAAAGGCTGACCCAAACGTTGAAATCGTCCTTTTTAAGCAGTAGGGGACGATTTTTATATTGGCAGAATGCAATTAATTTGGAGGCTAAACGGGCATGGAATTTGGCACATTGATGATGATGGTTAGGCACCGTGTACATGGTTGGCAAATGGCAATGCGGTCTCAAAAAGGGTTGCATCGGGGCACAACAACGTTGAATATTAACGCGGCGGGACTTAAACGGATGGAGGACGCTGCTTTTATGCATCATATTCGGAAACCGGTTGATAAGTCGCATAATCTAAATTGGTGGCACTTTAACTTTTTCTGGGGGCTACAAGGCATCACCCAATCCGGGATAGGTTTGGTGCCGGCGCTCGCGTTGACCGGTAAAATCAGTGGCTTCAACCATCCTGCCGTTGCGCATTTTGAATTCATGGGCAATCAAATCAGTGGTGGAACTGTGGATAAACAAATTTTGCCCGCTCCCGAGCTGTGCTTGGCAGAACTCAAACGGTCCGATAATGCGCGCGCACTTAATCGAGTCTATCAATCAGATACGGAAATGGTGCATGACTTGGCCGCAGCCTACCACCAGATCATGAGTGACTTGTATCGAGTTGGTGCGCGGACGATTCAGCTGAATCGCCAGGGCCTCGGCAGTCAGCAAGGGTGCTCAATTACTGAACTTGGCACACAGGTAAGTCGTGAGGCCGTTCGTGATTTACCTGCCGATCTCTGCGTTGAGTGGCACGTGACACATGGGACCTGTTACTCAGCGTAGCTAGTCACAGGGTGGCCTGGGCAGCTCCGTTTGCATAGCTAAGAAAACGATCAAAAGGGATTAATATTAAAACGTGCACTTACCTGAGTCAGTTATCACTCAGGTAAGTGCACGTTTTTGGTTGGGCTGGTTGCAAGTTCTCGCACCAGTAGCCCCGTCATCAATTATTGAAAGTGTTAAGACACCGTTTTACTTTTTACCCTGCAATGACTGCCGCTTCGGGCTGACCCACGTTCCGGAGCCAAAGCCCAGAATGGTTTTGAGTGCAGGAATAAACGTTGCAACGACGGTGATAGGATTGATCATCCAGTAAAATAACATGTAGAGTGGGGCGAAGAACCAGTACTTTAGTTTCGCACCATGATGGTCCAACAGGAGTGCCGCTAACAGTTGCATGAACCCGGCCAATAGTTCAAAACTAACAAAGACAAATGACAACATCAAGCCGTGGTAGACTCGTTCAAAATTGCCGGTTATCAGGAAGTAACCCATCAGAATCAAAAACATCAAGGAAGTGATGACGAAGAAAAAGGACCAGATGATTGACAACGTCGAATCGACGAACATTGATAGTTGATAGCGATGAACGATTGGGTGGAAAATGAATTTCTTAATGTTCGTTAACCACACTTCCGTGCCACCCTGTGCCCAACGTTTGCGTTGATGATAAAGGTCTCGGATTGTGGTGGGGACGTTCATATGGAAGACGATGTTAGGGGCAAACCGCGGGACGGCGCCCACCATTTGGTGATCCCAGGCAATACTGATATCTTCCGTCGCGCGATTTTGTCGAAAGCCACCAACGTCAATTAGAAATTGTTTGCGGTAGAGGGTATTTGCCCCGCTATACGCGTACATAGAGTCGTTGATGGAAGTTTGACTCCGCTTGATAACACCGACGATACTAGAGAATTCAACGGTTTGAGATTTACCTAAAAGCGACGTTCGATTTTGAACATCCATATTGGCGGTGACGGCGGATGTATTCATATCGCGGTCATGGATGAAGAAATTCATATACTTCATCAGGGCGTCCTTTTCTGGAATCGTATCAGCGTCGTTGCTGAGAATATACTCACCCTGGGCAAAGTACATGCCAATATTGAAGGCGTGGGCCTTGCCCTTGTTTTTCTCAATTTCAACGGTTCGTAGCCGTGGATAGACGGACTGCAACCGTTGAATAATGGCGGCCGTCTTGTCGGTCGAACCATCGTTCATGACTAGGACCTCGTAGTTCGTATAATTGAGCTGGGTAAATAAGTATGTGATGGTTTCTTCAATCATGACTTCTTCGTTGTGCGCCGGGATCATGATGGTAATCATTGGTTGCTGTTCAGCCGGAATGTACTGCCAGTCATCATCACGCTTATTGGTCTTGATAAAGCGGTAGGATAGCGCGCCGGCGAACCAGAAAAAAGAGCCAACGATGGGGTAGAGGCATAAAATCAGGAGTGCGATGTTGATTACCGATTTAAATAAGGTTGCGGCGAATATGTGGTCAATAAAAATATTTGTCATGGCGCCCCCTGGTTAATCGTTAATATCGTCTAAATTATTTTGTTGATAAAGTTGCTGAATCTGATTAGTATCGAGATTTTGTTCTGGCTTGACCCGGTAGTGGCGGGTATATTCACGAAATTCGGCATTGCCGAAACGGTCCGCCATGAACTGAGCGAGCAGTTGCTGCCGTTTTTTCTGATTAATGGGATTAAAGGTTGGCCACTGTTCAACGACACGTTCACGCTTACGATTCTGTATAATGGTCATGGTCACTGCAAAAAGGGATGCGAGTGCAAAGCAAAAGGCTAGTAAGATACCGATGAACTTAAATTCGAAAAGACCTTCATGGTAGTGCCAGAAACGCGGAATGTGTGGATTATAACTTGACCAAATGGAAAGGACTGTCACGGTGATGGGCACAATCACTGCGAGCCAACCCACGATACCAACGATCGTTTGGCGAATCTTGAGTCCCCAATGGCCAGTGTCAAAGTACGCATCAGAGTATAGTTGTTGCCGATTAACATCATCAGTGGTTGGTTTAGGCATCGTGGTTCTCCTTTGTGGTTGATTGCTGGGGATTGATTGGATGGCCGAATAAGTAGCCTTGGCGAATGCTGATTTGCAGTTGCTCGGCGAGCTGTTCATCGGCCTCATTTTCGATTCCCATTAGAATTAGATCAATATTGTTTTCCTTAGAGAGCTGATTCCAGAATTGGAGGTTCAGGTCCAGCCAGACGGATGGGTCTTCCTTGCGAAATGAGCGCATTGAGCATTTGAGCGTGTCGATATCTTTTAAAAGCCACTGAATGTTTTTAAGATTGGCTAGACTTGCACCGACGTTATCGATTCCAAACTGCATGCCGTAACCGCGGGCTTCACGAATTCGCCGCCGAAATAGGCGTTTATTGATACGACGTGGTTGGTATTGAGGTGTGTACTCAATTGCCAAGTGCATCGGTTCGATGTTCGCAATTGCCCAGCGAACAAAATAACGGAATTCGGGACTGATGATTTGTTCGTATTCTAAATTGATTGATAACGTAATCGCTTCATCAGGTAGCGCCTTAAAGGTATCTTCAAGCAGGAAGATCACCCGCTGAAGTGGAAGTGAGTCAAGTTGTGGTGGTAATGACCACGAACCATCAGTATTTTGTTGACGCAGGAGACATTCATAGCCGGTAGTGCGGCCACGAAAATCGACTTGTTTTTGAATAAAGTAGCGTAGATTAAAATCATCATTTTCAAGGTAATTGTTGGAACGTTTGCGGGAGTACCAATAGTAAGTACCAATCGTCAGGATGAAGATGACCGCAATTGAGCCTGTCAACCACAGTAATCCTATTTCTAATTGTGCTAGACTCATCTAATATAATCTCCGTAAGAAAAACTTATGGTAACAGGAAAGGCGACTAACCGTCGTAGTTGACAGTGTCAAACATTTTGACATTATAGGCCTAATTTTGCACAGTTTCAACAAAAATTATCTCTTGATAAATAGAAATAATTTTTGATTAGCGTTAATCAGTCCTGTCTTATGAACGAATCGCGCAACCGCACATCAACACTGTTTAGCCAACTAAACCACCAGTGATTGACGGGGTTTTAGTGGTCGCTTATAATCGATAATGACTTTGACGGATATTTTAATAAGTATAGAAGAGGGTTATCATAAAATGAAAATTGTTTTAACGGGTTCAATCGGTCGTATTAACCAGACCTTGGTACCTAAGCTGACCCATGCTGGTCATGAAGTGACGGTCATCAGTCATCAAGCAATTCGCAGTAGTTTGATAAAGGTTTTTCGCGCAACCCCTGCCATTGGTCGACTTGATGACGAAGCGTTTTTGACCAAGACGTTCATGGGCGCTGACGTGGTATACCTCATGGTAACTGGTATAGCGGCGAGTGATGATCTTTATACCGCTGCCAAACGACAAGCGGACATCTATGCCGCTGCGATCAAGGCAGCCGGCGTAAAACGAGTGGTGAATCTGAGTAGCGTGGGGGCCGACTTGGGACCAGAAGTCGGTGCACTTTACATGTATCATATTATCGAACAAACGTTAACAACCGCTTTACCAGACGTGGACTTAACGTTTATCCGCCCAACGGCAATGTACTATAATTTACTGAGCAGTGTGCCAACCGTTAAAAAGAGTCATCGAATCTACACAAATGCCAATTTGGCTGTTAAGAACGTGTGGGTTGCGCCGGTCGACGTTACAACTGTACTGATTAAGGCGCTGACCGAACCGACACCGGGGCAAACGGTGACATATGTTGCGAGTGATGAGAAAACTTATTTGGAAGTTGCTTCCGTACTGTCACAGGCTCTTAAAATGCCGGATTTGCGCGTTTCACAAGTGCCTGATGAGGTCATGCAAGATCATTTAGTGACTGCCGGAACCCCGGTCGCATTTGCACGGGAATATGTTAAAACGGTCGCTTACCAGCGTGACCACGATTTTTACGCGGATTATCGAGCACATCAACCTCGATTAGGCGATGTTAAACTTGCTGACTTTGCCCAAGTCTACGCTGAAGATTACCATAATCAACAAGTTCTTAAACACTAGTAGGCGTTAGATGCAGCCGTGCCTACTAAAAAACACCCCTGAGTTAAACGACTCAGGGGTGTTTTAGACTGCCATCATTGCTTAGCGAACCATCAGTTCTAAGCGACAAATGCAAAGTAGAGAATGAAGACGACCATCATCGTCCACATGAGGGCGTTTACTTCACGCCAACGGCCTTTGACCGTCATGGTGATTGGGTAGAAGATAAAGCCAACGGCCAAACCTTCTGAGATACTGTAAGTTAGTAGCATCATAATCATGGTGAAAAAGGCTGGGACGGCGATTTCAAACTTGGTCCAATCAATATATTGAACGTTTGATAACATTAAAATACCAACGATAATCAGGGCTGAAGCGGTCACCGCGGACGTAATCACCGTCAAAATTGGAGAGAAAAAGGCGGCGATGGCAAACAAGAGGGCAACGAAGACGGAAGATAACCCAGTACGGGCCCCCACGGCAACGCCGGAAGTCGATTCAACATAAGCCGTCGTCGGTGACGTGCCAAAGACTGCTCCTAAAGTTGTGGCGAGTGCACCACTAAAGAGCGCTTTACCAACGCCTTTGACTTCGCCGGATTCTTTGTCCACCATGCCGGCTTCGGTTGCCACCCCAACCAAGGTTCCCGACGTATCGAAAAGGCCAATGATGAAGAACGTCAGGATGACAATGATCATTTGAAACGAATTAATATTACCAAGGTGTGTCACAGCTTGACCAAAAATCGGTTGAACGCTCGGAACCCCACTGATAATCCCAGTTGGTAGGGGAATAATACCGAAGATCATTCCGACTGCGGCGGTGATGAACATGCCCCAGAAAATACCACCAGTTACATTAGCGGTGACTAGCATGATGCCGACGATAATCCCGAAAATCGCCAACAAAACGGTGGGACTGTGCAAGTTACCCAGGGCGACCGCGTTGGACTTATTCGCAACGATAATCCCAGAGGTTTGTAGTCCTGAAAAAGCAATGAACAAGCCAATTCCGGCAGATACGGCGTATTTTAGCGCACTTGGAATCAAGTTGATCAGTTTATCGCGTAACTTGGAGAGCGTTAGTAGGATGAAAAGAATTCCGGCAACAAAGACTCCCGCCAAAGCGGTTTGCCAAGGAATGTGCCATTCCTGGACAACTGTATAAGTAAAGAAGGCATTCAGCCCCATCCCCGGTGCTAATGCTACGGGAAAGTTGGCAACTAGCCCCATCAAGAGACAACCAACAATGGCCGCTAAAATCGTTGCGGTGAAGACGGCGGTCTTACTCATACCAGTACTTCCCAATAGTTCGGGATTTACGGCTAAAATATATGACATGGCTAAAAAGGTCGTCAGACCACCAATCAACTCGCGGCGGACTGAAGTGCGGTTTTCACGCAAATGAAATAATTGTTCTAGAATAATGACCCACTCCTAAAATTAATAAAAAACTAACAATTCAACAATTGTCTAGTATAACATACTGATTTTTAGGGTAACAGGGGATTAATCAGTTTATTGCCTCACGATGGCTTGTTTTTGGAATGGACCAGGTTTAGATGACTCTTCGGCAGCATGGGCAAGTTTTATGCCAAGTCGAAAGAAAGTTACTTTAAAAAAAGTCTTCACCGGTACGACGGTTGACATTCAGCAAAAAATGGCAGTATAAAGCAATCAATAGAATGAGAGCGGCTATTAAGTAGCAGAACAAAAAAACAGCGGTTCACTGCCAGATTAGGACTGTGAACCGCTGCTTTTAAGCGTCATAATTAAGGTTGTTCTGTTTCATTGAGACCGACTGATTCATCATCAACCGTGTTTTCGGCTGCGTGGCGGTTGAAGAGTAAGTTAAGGCCAACTGCGGCTACACTACCAACGACCACCCCGTTGCTCAACATGATTTGAAGTGCACCAGGTAAGAATTGGAAGATATTGGTTTGCACCGTGACGCCCAAACCAAGACCAATCGAAACGGCTGCCACGAGTAAATTATTGTTATTGCGGAAATCGACTTGAGCTAACATTCGAATCCCTTGAATGCCAACGATCCCGAACATGACGACCATGGCGCCACCAAGTACTGGGTCGGGGATAATCGTCGCTAGCGCACCAATCTTAGGCAGTAGGCCCAATACAACTAAGAACGCAGCGGAAAAGTAAATTGGCTTTCGCGTCTTGACACCAGATAATTGAACGACGCCGACATTTTCAGAAAATGTTGAATAGGGGAAGGTACTGAACAAGCCACCGAGGATGACGGCAATTCCTTCTGCCCGGTAACCACGTTTTAAATCGTCGCCTTCAATTTTACGACCGGTAATGTCGCCAAGGGCAAAGAAGACCCCGGTCGATTCAACCATCGTTGTTAAGGAGACGAGGATCATGGTCAAAATGGATGACCATTCAAAGTGCGGGGTCCCAAAGTAAAAGAGGGTCGGTAAATGGAACCAGCTAGCTTCAGCGACGGGTTTTAAAGAAACCATCCCCATTGCCCCGGCAATCAAAGTCCCAACTAAAATACCAATCAGAATCGAGACGGATTTCATGAAGCCACGTGCAAACACGCTAATTAATAAAATAATTGCGATGGTGAGAAAACCAATGCCAAGTGCTTGCAAGTTACCGAAATCCTTGGCACTGGTGTCGCCGCCACCAAGATTTTGGAAGGCGACCGGAATCAGCGTGAATCCAATAATTGTGATTAGCGATCCCGTAACGACTGGTGGAAAGAGGTTCTTGATCTTTGAAAATAAGCCGGCAATCAGAAAAATAAAAATACCAGCACCAATGATTGAGCCATACATGGTCCCCAGCCCATATGTTTTACCGATTTGAATCAACGGATTGACGGCTTGAACGGCACAGCCAAGCACGACGGGAAGCCCGATTCCTGTTAGTGGTGTACGTTTTAATTGTAGGAACGTTGCGATCCCACACATGAAAATGTCGATTGAGACTAGGTAAGTTAATTGTTCTTGGCTGAAATGCAAGGCCGCGCCAATCAATAATGGCACGAGCACATCACCCGAATACATAGCTAACAGATGTTGAAACCCTAAAATGGCCGCCTTAACATTGGTAATTTTAGGTGCTGCGGATACTTCCTTCAAATCAATCTTCCTCTCTCGATTAAGCTGATTTGCCTATAAAAAAAGTCACCCCGGCAAACGGGATGACCTCGTTTGCTTATAGTCCAACCTTTACGGGGTTGGGTAGAAACTCGTCAACCATATCATGACATTATATAGGCAATTACCACTTATTTGAATGAGACTTATTCTAGCACAGATGAAAACCGAATACAAATGTAGCCGAATAAATTAATGTTCGTGAAAACGATATTTTTTTGGAAGATGAAAATGAAAACGTTCACTTTTGTGATTGTTGATTATGCCAAAGTAGCACTGCCATTTCTAGTGTTTGGGTCTGTTCAGGATCGTCCAAGTTCAACGTTAGCATTTTTTCGATCTTTTTAAGGCGGTAAATCACCGTATTGCGGTGAATATCTAGGTGGCCGGCCACTTCGGCAATGTTTTGATGGTAATAAAAATAGCCATACAGGGTCGTGAGTAGATTAAGTTGTTCATTCGCACTGACACCACTGACGAGTCCACCTAAAACCCGTTCGACAAACGATCGCGCTTCATTTTGTGGAATCAGTGAAATTAGTTCCTTGACGTACTTGGGCCGATAGATCGTGACTGCGTGGGGACTGTTTTTGCTGAGTGCCAAGGCTTCTGCCGCTTCATTATAGGTTGTTGCGAGTTCGGTTAGTGGTAGAGTCGAATAACTGTAACCAGCAATCAAACGCGCCTGTCTGTCCAACTTTGGCTGAATAAATTGAACGAGGGCGGTCAGAAAGTGCTGGGCATTTTGCTGGTCATTGATTAATAAGACCAATTGCTGCTTTAATGAAAAAACAATGACGGATGCTTGGTATTCTTTAATAAACCACAGTGTCAGTTGCTGAACCTGTTCCAAGAGATGGTTACTTAAGAGGGCCTGGTGATTAGTCGTGACTAAAATGGTGGCGCAGTGGAACTTCGTACTCGGATCAATATTGCGGGCTTTCAGAGTCTTATTCACGAGGTCGTTTGAAATACCGCCATCCATTACGTTTAAGTAGAAACCACTTTGGTTGCGGAATGCGGATTCGTTTAACATGTCCACCCGACCATTGACGAAACTCAAGGTGTTTAAGACGACTTGCGTCAGCATCTGATCAGTTGAGTTGGCCGGGTCCAAGTCGACGACGCCTACAAAGGCCTTATTTTCCTTATAAGCCGAAAATAGTGGCATGATGGTCAGGTCATTTGCTTGGTAAGGGAGAATGACGCGGGTATTGAGGTTGAAATAGTCGATATCGGTTTGATTGCGTAAAAAATCAGTCAAGGTATTGCGGGTCATCGGTAAATCTTGGGAAGCACTGACCACCCGAAAATGACTATCCATTAAGAAGAGAGGATGATGAATTAGCTCGCTACATTTATTCAAGACCGTGGTGTTGGTTGGGTCTTTGAGCAACAAATCCGCTAGTGTTTGGTTTGCCTTGACGATGCGACTGAGCTCATTAGTTTGTGACTTTAAGATGATGCTCAGCATTTTGCGCATGGTTTCAGAAATCAACTCATCACCGGGCGTAATAATGATTGGAAAAGCGAGTTCGTTCGCTAATTCAATCACTTTTTTTGGTAAATGGTCAACGTAACGATGATCCTTAAATCCGAGACCAGCACAGTTGGCATTGTGCATCGCCTTGATCAAAGTTAGTGGGTCGGTGGTTGTATTGACGAAGGGATAGCCGTTCGTAATCAAAAACTGACCATTAGCAAGGTAGTCAGCAATGTCAGGTGACTCGATCATTCCGATATTACTAATTTCGCGTTTGAGACCGCGTTCACCCGCAATTACCCGCATATGTTGCATTGATGGTGTTTGTAATAGTGTTTGTAAACGCATGGTAAGTCCCCCTACAATTAGTTATCTTTAACAAGTAGTATACCGATAATTTGGCAGTTTGACTATAATTAAATGAAAAATAGATTAAAAACAAATGAAGCGTCGAACCAGTGTTATGGGTTAAGGAATTTAAGTATTGGAAAGGTTTATCCTCATTTAAGCGCAGGAGTAGCCGGCGCAGGACTGCTGAAGAAAGTTTTGTTTAGTGTAAATTCACCTGGTTAGGGCGTTGGATGCCGACATACAGAAACGGGATTCGCTCGGGTTGAGACTTCCAGTTAGCTAAGTGAAAGTTCACCCCTCAACGTTGCCGTTGAGATAATCTTCAGTTTCAACCCGTCTGAACTTCACCGGCTTCCAGTGCTGAGTATTGTCAGCAACGCCTTTCAGTCGAGGTGGTGTTCAAGTGATGGGTGGACTTAACTTTTGCTGAGTTTGTTGTTGCTCATAAAGGGTAGATTTCGCATATAATGATATTTTGATAGACCATTTGTTGCTAAATTAGCACGTTAAGATTGAAACAGTCATTAAAGTGAATTGATGGTCTCCCAGCTTTAATTGAAGTTCTAATATCAACGGATTCAACGACCAATGGTACTAATATTAGGCGACCGCTCATCATTTATTCTTAGAGGCCGGAATAAGACGATCACGTGTCACGATTGGAAATCTATTGAACTCGCCAGGTTCCTCAATGATGCTTGTCAACATAAAGGGCAAATGACCAAAGTCGTCAGATAATTAACGCGACTTAAGTTGATTAGTCCTTGACAGTTGTGGTGGAGTTCGTTACACTTAGTCCAATTAAACAAGCACCTTTAACTTAGTCCTGTGAGGCTAACAAGGGGAACGGTCATGTAGGGTCTCCCACGCTTTTCGCAGGAAAACAGGGTGACTCTTTTTTTACCCCGTGGATTAAGGTGAAATTACAGAAATGGAGCTGACAAACTAATGGCACGAGAAGTCGTTGATGCAATGACCATGCGCCGCGCGCTGACGCGGATCACTTATGAGATTATTGAGCAGAATAAGGGTGTTGGTAACCTGGTATTTATCGGTATCAAGACTCGTGGGATTTTTTTGGCCCAACGGTTAGCGCAACGATTGAAACAGTTGGAAGGCGTTGACGTGCCAGTTGGTTCGTTAGATATCACGTTATATCGGGATGATCATCATGCGGTTGATGTTGCCGGTCAAGCGAAGCTAAATGGTGCTGATATTCCGGTTGATATCAATGGCAAACACGTTATCTTGGTCGATGATGTCTTATTTACAGGCCGGACAGTTCGGGCTGCGCTAGATGCCTTGATGGACCATGGACGTCCCGCAAAGATTTCGTTAGCGGTCTTAGTCGATCGTGGACATCGTGAATTACCGATCCGGCCTGATTTTATTGGTAAAAATATTCCAACGGCCTTGGATGAACAAGTCAGTGTCGCCCTTGAAGAACACGACGGACATGATGGAATTAGTATTGAAAAATTAGAAGAATGATTTAATTGAATAAAACCATTTAATTGTTTCCAGAGAGGAACGAAACGGTTTGGTCATGCGTGACCACTTAATCGGAGTCTAGCCTCTTTGCAAACATTTTTGCGGAAGCTAGACTTTTTTTATATACAAAGGAGACGGCAATAGCCATGAAAACGAGTCAAAACCTAGTTAGTGTTGAACAATTTAGTAATCAGGACGTGATGGCCTACTTGAAGTTGGCCCAAGCTTTCAAGAATGGGAAAACGGTACAACTGTCACAGCCAACGTTTGCGATGAACTTATTTTTTGAGAATAGCACCCGCACACATACAAGTTTTGAGATGGCCGAACGACGATTAGGATTACAGGTGATTCCGTTTGACCCAAAGACTAGTTCCGTGACTAAGGGCGAAAGCTTGCTGGATACTTTGAAAACGATTGAAGCCATTGGCGTCAACTTGGCAGTGGTTCGGCATCCACGCGATCGTTATTATCAACCACTTCTCGACGCCGGGTTTGACATGAGTTTGATCAATGCTGGTGATGGTAGTGGGCAACATCCGTCACAATCGTTGTTGGATATGCTAACTATTTATGAAGAATTTGGTCATTTTGATGGTTTAAAGATAGCTATTGTGGGTGACTTGGCCCATTCACGTGTGGCCCGTTCCAATATGGCGTTACTGACGCAACTAGGAGCCCAGGTTTACTTTGGCGGCCCCAAAGAATGGTATGGCCGTGACTTTGAAGCATACGGCGAATATCAGACGATGGACCAGTTAGTCGCAACGATGGACGTCATGATGTTATTACGTGTCCAACACGAACGATTATCGCAAGTGAACAATCAGACCTTCGATGCGTCTGCCTACCATCAACAGTATGGTTTAACAGCTGAGCGCGCCGCACGAATGCCCAAGCATGCGATTATCATGCATCCGGCCCCCGTTAATCGAGGTGTTGAGCTAGCGAGTGACTTAGTTGAAGCGCCGCAATCACGAATTTTTCAGCAGATGACGAATGGTGTTTATATTCGGATGGCAATGGTGGCGAGCGTCCTCGCTCATCAAGGATTAATTTCAGCAACTCAAGTGGAGGTTTAACGCATGACAACATTAATTAAGAATGCTCAAGTGTGGCAAGCAGGGCAGTTACAAACAACGGATATCCTGATTGCCGAGGGCCGAATTAAGGCGATCGGGCATCAACTGCACGATCAGTTTGGACCGGCGGATCACGTCATTTGTGCCGATCAGCACTTTGTTAGTCCGGGCTTTGTCGACGTACACGTCCATTTACGCGATCCTGGTCAAACAGCGAAGGAAACGATTGCGACCGGAACGTTAGCCGCGGCGCATGGCGGTTTCACAACGGTCGGAGCAATGCCTAATGTGGATCCGGTACCCGATACACCTGAGCGGGTCGCGACGATGGTGGCGCGTAATCAGCAGGAAGCACATGTTCACGTCGCACAATATGCCAGCATTACGACTGGGCGGACTAGTGAACAGCTCGTTGACTTTGCCGGCATCAAAGCTGCGGGGGCCTTTGCCGTCAGTAACGATGGTTCCGGTGTTCAAACGGCCGGAACCATGTTTGCAGCCATGCAAGGTGCTGCTAAAGTTGGGTTGCCATTAGCGGCACACGTTGAGGATGATTCGCTTTATCATCATGGCGTGATGAACGCGGGGCCCGTTGCTGATCGGCTAGGATTGCCTGGTATCAATAATGTTTCAGAAGCGGCCCAAGTGGCTCGTGATGTCATGTTGGCGGAAGCGAGTGGGGTTCACTACCATGTTTGTCACGTCTCAACGGCGGAAAGTTTACGCGTGATTCGCAATGCGAAAGCAGCTGGCATCAACGTGACTTGTGAAGTATCGCCCCATCATTTACTCCTTTGTGATGAAGATATTACGATGGATAACCCGATGTTAAAGATGAATCCACCGTTGCGTTCAGCCAAGGATCGCGCAGCGTTAGTTGCGGGATTGTTGGATGGCACGATCGACATGATTGCGACGGACCATGCGCCGCATACTGATGCCGAAAAACAGGGCAGCATGAAGACGGCAGCCTTCGGGATTACTGGGATTGAGACTGCCTTTGCCACGCTATATACGGCGCTGGTCAAGACCCGGTTACTGACGCTCGGTCGTTTAATTGAACTGATGAGCACGCGTCCGGCTGAACTATTTGGCTTAAATACAGCCGGCCGGTTGGTAGTGGGGGCACCGGCTGATCTAACCATTATTGATTTAGATCATCAATATGAAATCGAAGCGGCCACCATGTTATCGAAGGGGCACAATTCCCCGTTTATCGGTTGGCCCGTTTATGGCAACGTCTTAATGACACTAGTTGACGGTAAGTTGGCATATGGAAAGGAAACGCAAGCATGAAACGATACTTAGTACTTGAAGATGGTACGATTTACCCCGGCACGGGGTTTGGTGCGACAACGGCCACGGTTGGTGAATTAGTCTTTAATACCGGCATGAGTGGTTATCAAGAGTCGATCACAGACCAGTCTTATAATGGCGAAATCTTGATGTTTACGTATCCTTTGATTGGAAATTACGGCATTAATCGGGATGACCATGAGTCAATCAAGCCAACTTGTAAGGGCGTTGTTGTTCACGAAGTTGCCCGACGAGCCAGTAATTGGCGTAATGCTCAGTCGTTGGACGATTATCTAAAACAGAATGCGATTCCTGGCATTATGGATATTGATACGCGGGCGGTCACTAAACATATCCGAACGAAGGGCGCGATGAAGGCCACCATCGTCGATAACGTCTTACCAGATACGGTTGACCGGCTCAAAGTCACGGAATTAAATCGGGCCGTTGTTGCCCAGAGCTCAACGAATAACGCCTATCCCAACCCAGCGACAGGCCCCAACGTGGTCGTCGTCGACTTTGGGTTGAAGCATTCGATTTTACGCGAATTAGCAAAGCGTCAATGTAACTTGACGGTGTTGCCGTACAATACCACGGCGAGTGAAATCATGGCTTTGAATCCGGATGGTGTGATGTTGACGAACGGCCCTGGTGATCCCAAAGATGTTCCGGGAGCCTTAGAGATGATCAGAGAAGTGGAAAAACATGTGCCGCTATTTGGAATTTGTCTCGGACATCAACTTTTTGCGCTAGCAAACGGTGCGGACACGTTCAAGATGAAGTTCGGACATCGTGGGTTTAACCATCCCGTTCGTGAGATTGCAACTGGGCGGATTGATTTTACGTCGCAAAACCATGGTTACGCGGTGGATCGGGATTCATTAGCGCAGACTGACTTGTTAATCACCCATGAGGAGATTAATGATGGTACCGTGGAAGGCTTGCGGCATCGCGACTACGCGGCCTTTTCCGTGCAATATCATCCGGACGCAGCGCCGGGTCCTCACGATGCTGATCATATTTTTGACGAATTTATTGATTTGATGGCGGCTAATCAAGCAACCCAGAAAGGAAGCCAATTCAATGCCTAAACGGACAGATATTCATAAAATTATGGTAATTGGTTCAGGACCAATTATTATTGGTCAGGCCGCAGAATTTGATTATTCTGGGACACAAGCTTGCCTGGCATTAAAAGAACTCGATTATGAAGTGGTCTTGGTCAATTCTAACCCCGCAACGATTATGACGGACAAAGAAATTGCGGACCAGGTCTACTTGGAACCAATTACACTTGAATTTGTTTCACAGATTCTCCGCAAAGAACATCCGGATGCGATTTTGCCAACTTTAGGCGGCCAGCAGGGCTTGAATATGGCGATGGAATTATCTAAATCGGGTATTCTCGATGAGTTGCACATTGAACTGTTAGGAACGAAGCTCAGCGCAATTGATCAGGCGGAAGACCGGGAACAGTTTAAGGCACTGATGGAAGAATTGGGCGAACCCGTGCCAGCTTCTGGTATTGCGCGGACGGTTGACGAAGCGTTGGCTTTCGCTGAGCAAGCTGGTTATCCGGTCATCGTGCGACCAGCCTTTACGATGGGGGGGACTGGCGGTGGCATCGCCGAGACGCCCCAACAGTTACACGACATTACCGAAAATGGGTTGGCGTTATCACCAGTGACCCAAGTTCTGATCGAACAAAGTATTGCCGGGTACAAAGAAATTGAGTTTGAAGTTATGCGTGATGCTGCGGATAATGCGATGGTCGTCTGCAATATGGAAAATTTTGACCCCGTGGGGATTCATACCGGTGATTCAATCGTCTATGCACCTGTTCAAACGTTAGCAGATCGCGAAGTGCAATTATTACGGGATGCTGCTTTGAAGATTATTCGGGCGTTGAAGATTGAGGGGGGCTGTAACGTTCAGTTGGCCCTCGATCCGAATAGTTTTAATTACTATATTATTGAAGTAAATCCGCGGGTCAGTCGCTCATCAGCGTTAGCCTCCAAAGCGACTGGTTACCCAATTGCTAAGATGGCTGCCAAGATTGCAGTCGGCTTACATTTGGATGAAATTAAAAATCCGGTGACGGGAACCACTTACGCTGAATTCGAGCCAGCGTTGGACTACGTGGTTTGCAAGATTCCTCGCTGGCCGTTTGATAAGTTCACCCATGCTGATCGTCGTTTGGGCACTCAGATGAAGGCGACCGGCGAAGTCATGGCGATTGGGCGCAATATTGAAGAAGCCACACTAAAGGCGGTCCGATCACTAGAAATTGGGGTGCACCACGTTGAAGAACCCGCTTTGCGTAGTGTTGACGATGATGTACTCAGCGATAAGCTCATTCATGCGCAGGATGATCGGTTATTCTACTTAACGGAAGCAATTCGCCGCGGTTACCCGATTGATGAATTAGCCGAACTCACCAAGATCAACGTGTTCTTCCTGGATAAACTATTACACATTATTGAAATCGAACAAGCCTTGCGTACCCATACGGATGACATAGAGACACTAACTGTCGCTAAACGCAATGGCTTCGCCGATCAAACGGTAGCTGACTATTGGCACGAAACAATCGATCAGGTTCGCGACTTCCGCTTAGCGCACAAACTAGCGCCCGTTTATAAGATGGTCGATACTTGTGCCGGTGAGTTTGCTTCGGAGACACCTTATTACTACGGCACTTATGAGTTTGAAAATGAGAGTATTGTCACGAAACGCCCATCCGTTTTAGTGTTAGGGTCAGGGCCGATTCGCATTGGGCAAGGGGTGGAATTCGACTATGCTACCGTTCACTCCGTTAAAGCCATCCAAAAAGCTGGCTATGAAGCGATTATCATGAATAGTAATCCGGAAACCGTCTCGACTGATTTCTCAGTATCAGACAAATTGTACTTCGAGCCACTGACGATTGAAGATGTCTTAAACGTGATCGAACTTGAAAAACCAGTGGGCGTGATTGTGCAATTTGGTGGTCAAACAGCGATTAACTTAGCGAAACCATTGGCTGACCATGGTATCAAAATCTTAGGGACGAGTGTGGCGGATGTCAACCGCGCGGAAGACCGTGACGAATTTGATAAGGTCATCAAAGCTTTAGCTATTCCACAACCGGCTGGTGATACGGCAAGTGATGAAGCAACCGCGCTAGCTATTGCGGATAAGTTGGGCTATCCCGTCCTTGTCCGGCCCAGTTATGTCCTTGGTGGCCGGGCGATGGAAATTGTCAAGAAGCGGACCGACTTAGACTATTACATGCATAACGCGGTCAAGGTGTCGCACGACCACCCCGTTTTAGTGGACAGTTATTTGGTCGGGAAGGAATGTGAAGTTGATGCCATTTGTGACGGTCAAACAGTCTTGATTCCGGGAATTATGGAACACATCGAACGGGCGGGTGTCCATTCTGGCGATTCGATGGCCGTTTATCCGCCACAGTCACTTTCGGCGGCGGTCCAAGCACAAATTGTGGATTATACTGAAAAATTAGCCATTGCGCTCAACTGTGTCGGGATGATGAACATTCAATTCGTAATCCACGACGACCAAGTTTATGTGATTGAAGTCAATCCGCGCGCGAGCCGGACGGTGCCATTCTTAAGCAAGGTCACGAACATTCCGATGGCTCAAGTTGCGACTCGGGCAATCCTTGGCCAGTCATTGGCTGAACAAGGTTATCAGACTGGCTTGGTCACACCGGGTCCCTTAGTACACGTCAAAGCGCCGGTCTTTTCATTTTCAAAGTTGAATCGTGTGGATAGTTTGTTGGGACCAGAAATGAAGTCAACGGGTGAAGTCATGGGCAGCGATGTCACGATGGCAAAGGCGCTTTACAAAGCCTTTGAAGCGGCTAAGCTACACGTGCCGAGCCATGGTAACGTACTTTTGACTGTCCGGGATGAAGACAAGCCAGAAACAGTGGCGTTAGCCAAGCGGTTCCATGCGTTGGGTTACCAATTGCTAGCGACTCGGGGAACGGCGACTGCTCTGACCACACACGGGTTACCCGTTACGACCGTCGACAAGATCGATAGTGGCGAGCATGATTTACTGCATCGCATGGAAGCTGGCGAAATTCAAGTCGTCATTAATACGGTTTCGGATGAAGAACAGGCTGAAAATGATGGTACCCTGATTCGAAACACGTCAATTATGCACGGTATTCCGTTGTTTACGGCCTTAGATACGGTCGCGGCAATTTTGCAAGTACGAGAATCACAATCATTTGTAACGCAGGCGCTCTAAATCAGGACACCCGCCGATAAGCTTGATCATAGGAGGAAAACGATGGGACGATTAACAGTAAATTTAGCCGGTGTCACGTTCAAAAATCCGGTTATGCCGGCTAGTGGTACGGCGGCATATGGTCAACAGATGGCTCAACAGTTAGACCTGAGTGCGCTGGGGGGCTTGGTCATCAAGTCGACCACCGCCGAACCGAAAGCGGGCAACCCACGACCAACGACCGCGGAAACAACCGCGGGGTGGCTCAATGCAATTGGACTCAAAAATCCCGGAATTGACAATGTGCTGGCCGATAAATTACCGTGGTTAGCGACTCATTATCCGGATTTACCGATTATTGGGAGTGTCGCGGGGGCGAGCTTTGATGAATACGTGGCAGTCGCACGAAAAATGGCGTCGGCACCTAACGTCAAATTATTGGAAATCAATATTTCATGTCCAAACGTCGACCATGGCGGCCTAGCATTTGGAACTGATCCAGCGACGGTAACGGCGTTGACTAAGGCGATTGTTGCCGCGGTCGATAAACCAGTTTTCATGAAGCTGACCCCGAATGTCACTGATATTGTCCCAATTGCACTCGCTGCCGAAGCTGGTGGAGCGGCTGGACTGACGATGATTAACACGTTAACGGGTATGGGCATCGATTTAGCCACACGTCAACCGATCTTAGCGCATGGTACGGGCGGTTTATCTGGAAAAGCCATTCATCCACTTGCTGTTCGGATGATCCATGACGTGCGTCAACATACCAAGTTGCCGATTATTGGCGTTGGTGGCGTGTTCACGCCGGCTGATGTGTTGGAATTTTACCTGGCTGGTGCAAATGCTGTTCAAGTTGGGGCCGCAACGTATGGTCACCCGACTGCTTGTACAGACATTATTGCTGGATTACCGGCGGCGATGGATCAGTACGGGATCACCAGCTTGCAAGCGTTGATTCAGGAGGTCCAAGGATGAAGCGACCAATTATCATTGCGTTAGATTTTCCCACCGCCGAACGGGCCTTAGCTTTTTTAGACCAATTTCCGGCTGATTTACATGTCACTGTCAAAATCGGCATGGAGTTATTTTATGCAGCGGGACCGAGTATTGTGACGGACGTGCAAGCTCGCGGCCATGCGGTTTTCTTAGATTTGAAACTACATGATATTCCCAATACCGTCGAATCCGCAATGCGGGTGATCGGGCGGTTAGGGGTAACCTATACAACGGTTCATGCTGCGGGTGGGCACGTGATGCTTTCAGCCGCCAAACGAGGATTGGTCGCGGGTGCAATGGCCGCTGGAGTCACTGCCCCCAAGTTATTAGCGATTACGCAGTTAACTTCGACTAATCAAGCTATTTTGAATCAGGACCAGCAAATCATGGGAACGATTCGGGCGAGTGTCGTGCATTATGCCAAACTAGCACGGGCGAGTGACTGTGATGGCGTCATTTGTTCCGCCCAAGAAGTTCAGGCGATTCATACGGCCGTCGGTGCCGATTTTCTCGGAATTACGCCGGGAATTCGGCCAGCGTCGGCGCAGTCAGATGACCAGCAACGGGTGATGACACCGGCTGCCGCTGCTAAGGCTGGGAGCAACGGTCTCGTCATCGGGCGGCCAATTACGCAGGCTGCAGAACCAGTTCAAGCTTACCGAGACATTATGACAGAATGGAGTAACTAATATGAGTGAAATTGCAGCAACTATCGCCACTGATTTGTTGACGATTAAAGCCGTTACACTACGACCAAACGACCCGTTCACCTGGGCCAGTGGCATTAAAAGTCCAATTTATACGGACAATCGGCTGACGATTTCTTATCCGGCGGTCCGTCAGCATATCGCGCACGGAATCGCCGCCATCATCAAGCGTGAATACCCGGCGACCGAAGTGATTGCGGGGGTCGCAACGGCTGGCATTCCCCATGCAGCCTGGGTGGCGGAATTGTTAAATCTACCATTGATCTACGTTCGTGCTAAACCCAAGGATCACGGTGCTGGACGCCAAATCGAAGGGGTGTTAAAGCCCGGTCAAAAAGTTGTCATGCTGGATGATCTGATTTCGACGGGTGGCAGTGTGTTACAGGCGGCCAAGGCCGTTCAAGCAGCAGGTGGCGATATTCAGGCTGTTGGGGCAATCTTCAGTTATGCCTTGGATGCGGCAACGCAAAATTTTGCCGTTGTGTCATTACCGCTGTTCAGTTTGTCCAACTATCCTGAACTAATCAAAGTTGCTCGCCAAGCAGATTACATTGATGACGAGGAATTAGCTTCGCTGCATACGTGGCGTCAGGACCCAGAACACTGGGGAGTGACTGATTAGGATTACGCGCCATAAATGGCTGGCATATTTAAAATAGTCATGAAAATTAAGCTGGATTATCCAGATGATTTTCATGACTATTTTAGTTACCGGCTCGTGCTAATATTAACCTGTGACAGATTGTTAAGACAAGATAAAGAAATGAGGGAATATTCGATGTTAGCAATTTTAGTTGGCTTAGCAATCGGGATTGGGTTACCAATGCAAACGAGTATTAATTCGCGATTGCGCAATTCAGTGGGATCTCCATTTGGTGCCTCCCTAATATCTTTTGCTGTGGGGACGTTGTTTTTGGCGATAATGACACTAATTGATGTCCATACTTTAGGATTTTCGACGACGTTATTTACGAGTCAACCGGTTTGGATTTGGCTGGGTGGGCTGTTGGGGGTCGTCTACTTAACTGGCAATATCTTGTTGTTTCCGAAGCTGGGTAGTGTTCAAACCGTTATTATGCCCGTGCTTGGTCAAATTTTGGCCGGGCTATTGATTGATAATTTTGGTTGGTTCGACTCACCCCAAAGTACATTGACGATGACCCGATTTTTGGGTGCAATTTTAGTCTTGGCGGGAGTCATCATCACCGTTGCGGCTCAGGGGTGGCTCGAACAGCGGCATAATCGAATCACTGAAACAGCGGAAAAAGATACAGCTACTGACACTGACACTGACCAAAGTGGCCTTGGAATTTGGCGTGCACTAGGTGTGGTTGCCGGAATGCTCAGTGCGATGCAAACTGCGGTCAATGGGCACCTAGGTCGGGTGCTTGGCTCCACAGTGCACGCGGCATTTGTTTCTTTTTTAGTTGGTACTCTGGGGCTGATCGTCATCGTGTTAGTCTTGCGACCTCAATTCAAATTGATTAGGCCAACTAAGACGCCTAATCCTTGGTGGATGTGGATTGGTGGCATGATTGGCGCGCTGTATGTTTTGGGTAATGTTTACTTGGTTCCGGTCGTTGGCACTGGTTTAGCGGTCGTCATTGTTTTAGTCGGACTGATGGCCGGTAGTTTAATGATTGACCAATTTGGCTGGTTTGCTTCAAAAAAGAACCCAATTTCGGGGGTCCAGTTGATGGGCTTGCTCGTCATGATTGTGGGGGTTGTGCTAATTCGCGTCTTTTAAGCACTCTGAGGATTGGCGAGTGTCACCGGGTGATCGGTAAGGTGTTTTGAGGTCGAGACTTGCAGCCGGATGAATAAGCGACCGTGCGAGTTGACCACATTAAGCCGTGACCACGTTCGTTAAAGCTTCTAAAATTTCAAATCAGGATGACAAAACGGTACTGGATGCCGGGCACGATAAGCCATTATAAATCCGACGCACATCTGGCAGCAGTGGCCGTCAACGTTGAGAATTAAGACGTGCAGCACACGGGTCGCCTGGCTGAATAACGTGGTATTTAATGGACGCGATAATAAACATCTAACTTACGGGTTAGGTGTTTTTTTAGCCGGTTAAATATGCGATAATGAGACTAACTTAATGAGAACGTTTGTTCAGTTCAGAGGAGGAATTAGTGGTGAGCTTACAATTTGTATTGGGACCAGCCAAGATGGACCATCGCCGTACCATGGTGGCGCAGTTAGTGGCAACCTTGATGGCTAAGCCACAAGATCAGTTTTTTTATTTGGTACCGAACCATATTAAGTTCGATACTGAAGTTGACGTGTTGAACCGCTTGGCACAGGCATTTGGGCAACCAGATTTGTATGCCCAGACTCAGGTTCAGGTCTTTTCATTTACCCGTCTTGCTTGGTACTTGATGAAGAACGAAGCAGCTTATCAAGTACCACGACTCTCCGCTGCTGGGATTGACATGCTATTATATCGCATTCTACAACGACATGCCGATGAGCTGCGATTGTTTGGTGGTGAAATCTCGCAAACGGGTTTTGTGACTCAACTAGCTCGTGAAATTAATGAGTTACAGACCGCTAATTTGCAACCAGAAGATGTGGTTCAATTGGCAGCGAATGCTCAGGCGGGTGACTTGCAGGCTAAGCTACATGATCTGGCGATCGTTTACAAAGACTTCGTGGCGGCGACTGCAGATAAGTATCTTAAGCCCGCTGATATTCTCGTTCAATTGAATGCTTACTTACGGCGTCAAGACTTGCACGGAACGCACGTTTATGTGGAACTCGCTGGCTTTGCCCAATTACCGGCCCAGGAACAGGGAATCGTCACGACTATGCTGGAACAGGGCGCGGACGTGACAATCAGTTTGATGCTCGATCACAAAGTCGTTGACCGGGCGCCAGAAAATGGCACGCTGTTTTATCAATCTGGTCGGCTTTATTATCGGCTTTATCAGTATGCCCGTATTCGTCAGATTCCGGTTAGCCAAGATATTTATGCTGAAACGCCGCGCGTGGCTCCCGGCTTAGTGGCTCTCGATGATTTTTGGCGTGGTCAGCCCCAAGCGGCTACCGGTTACGAGGAGCCGAATACGAATGTGCATTTATTCCGGACCGATAGTCGACAGACCGAATTGGCACAAGTTGGCCGCATGATTCGGGCAATGGTCGCGAAAAAACATGCCGATCCCGCCGACGATTATCATTATCGGGACTTCTTGATCATGACACGGCACTTAGATGCCTACCAAACGATGTTAGCGCCGACTTTTCATGAATTAGAAATACCATACTTTGTTGATTTACAGCGTTCAATGGCCGACCATCCGTTAGTTGAGTTGATTAACGCGTTGTTTGATATCGACGCACAGCAGTATCAATATCGTGATGTTATGCGAGTGTTGAAAACCGAGCTGTTGATGCCAAATATCAATGGGCAACCGATGGATCGGCAAGCCTACCGCCAAGCAGTAGATCTGACCGAAAACTTTATCCTTAAAAGTGGTTATCACGGCCAGCGGTGGGTACAAAGGGAAGATTGGCAATACTTTCAATTAACCGAGGGTGATGCCGGGGTCGAGACGGACCAAAATGCTGAAATTTCGCGACAAATCAACTTGATTCATCACTTTGTTGCTGAAACGTTACCACCGTTTTTTAAAAAAATGCGGCAAGCACCGGATGGCAAAGCGGCCGTGACATTGCTGGTCAACTTTTTGACAAGCCAGGGCGTTACGGACCAGCTATTAGCTTGGCGTGATCAAGCCTTGGATCGCCAAGATGTCCGGGCAGCTGCCGAGCCTGAGCAGACCTGGCAAACTTTCTGTGGGATGCTAGATGAATACGTGACGATTTTAGGTGCAGAGCCATTTGAAATTACGGACTTTTTGGCACTATTACAAGCGGGCTTTGAAGGTGCTAGTTACTCGCAAATTCCGTCGACGTTGGACCAGGTGTTAATTTCAGAGAGCGGAATGGTTCAAAGTCAGGACCATAAAGTTGTCTTCATGGTTGGGGCAACCGATTTAGTGATGCCTGACCGGATTATGACGAACAACTTATTGAGTGATGTGGATAAAGAAAATTTGCAACCAACGCTCAGTTCGTTAGATGGTGACCACTATTTAAATGATTCAGCTGTCGTTCAGCTCGGTGATGAAAGTTGTCTGAATTATTTGGCCTTTTTAAGTGCCCGTCGACACTTGTTTTTCAGCGCCCCGTTAAAAGATGATCAAGAAACAGATTTAAATTGGTCCAACTATGTGCGGCGAATTCAACGCCAGTTCAATTTGCGAGAACATACTTATCTTGGGACGCCTGATCCGACTAATGCCGATGCGCGGCCATTTGTTGGGACTAAGCGCCGGACGATTAGTCATGTGATTCAGGTTTACCGCGATGTGTTAACGACGAATACTGACCGTAATCGTGTTGGCGCACCATTACAACCTGCTCCGGTGTGGGTGTGGTTACGGCAACAATTGACGCGTGACCCCCAATTCGGTGAGCTAGCACGTCAATTGATGGCTGGATTAAGCTATCGCAATCAACCTGTCAAGCTGACACCAGCCAGCGTTGAGGCTTTGTATGGGCATCAAATTTATACGTCAATTTCAAAACTAGAAGAATTTTATCGTAATCAGTACGCTTATTTCTTGAAATATGGGCTCAAACTGCGTGAGCGTGATGTGTTCGAGTTATCAGCTGCTAGTACTGGGGAGTTTTTCCACGCTGTCTTAGATGGGCTCATCAAGGCGTTACGGTCTGATCAAATCCCATTGGCCCAAGCCAGTGATCAGCAGTTAGGACAGTATTTAGAGACTGTGACCCGTCAAATATTAGATCAACCACAGTTTACAATTTTGACGAGTTCTAACCGGATGGCTTACTTGCAACGGCAGTTAATCAACACAGTCCGGCAGATTGCATTTGCGATTCGCAATCAAAGTAAACTGTCAGCCGCTGAACCGAAGCAAACCGAGGTCTTATTTGGTAACGTTGGCAAGGAACACGGATTAAAAGCGCTCGATTTTCAAATTGATGCAACGCATAGTGTGCACGTGCGGGGGAAGATTGACCGTCTCGACCAAATTCAAATGGCAGATCAAAGTTACCTGGGAATCGTCGATTATAAGTCATCCCAACATAAATTTGATTTTCAAGAGGCTTACTATGGTCTCGCAATGCAAATGTTAACTTATTTGGACGCTGTGCTGCATAACGAGCAAGCTTTAGTCGGTTCTGATCAAGCTGCGGTTAAATTAGCTGGCGCACTTTACATGCACATTCAAAATCCAACTCTGAAACCAAAAGATATTCAGGGCGGTTTTGAAGCAGCACTCCTAAAGAAGAACAAGTATAAGGGAATTTTGCTCGATGATCCGCAGTTATTGGAACATTTAGATAGCGAACTACAACAAGGTAACGGGACCTCGAAAGTTTACCCATTCGCACGTAAAAAGGACGGGGCGTATAGTGGGGGGCGTGCAGCTTCACTGGTGACGAATGACCAGTTGGAACGATTATTACAGCATAATAGTCAATTGATTATTGCAGCTGCTGAAGCGATTTTCGCTGGAGAAATTCAACTAAATCCAATTCGGCTGAACGATAAGACAACTGCTTTACAGTATTCGCCGTATCTATCAATTATGCAGTTTGATGCAATGTTGGCAGAAAATGCTTATCGGGATCTACCGCCATTATCAGCCAAACAGGTTCTTGATTTACTGAAGACACAGAAAGGTGGAGAAAACCATGAGTGAGGGTACAAACTATACACCTAGCCAGCAAGCTGTTATCGCACAGCAGGGAAATAACTTGTTAGTTTCAGCTTCGGCTGGTTCTGGAAAGACGACCGTATTGATCGAACGTATTATGCGCAAGATATTGGCCGGCACGAATATTGACCAGTTACTCGTGGTGACGTTTACAAACTTAGCTGCCAAGCATATGAAACAAAAGCTGGAATCGCAAATCAATAAGCGAATATCACAGTTAATGACGGACAATCCGGCGCAAACCACGGCGTCACCAGCGATTCGGCAATTACGGCAGCAATTAAATTTGCTCGGGGTAGCCAACATTAGTACGTTGGATGCTTTTTGTCTCCGCGTGATTCAGCGTTATTACTACGTTATTGATTTGGATCCTGTTTTTCGCCTATTGACGGACAACACTGAGGGGTTACTCATTCGTGATCAGGTTTGGGACAGTGTTCGTGAACAATTATATGATGAAGATGGTACGTTATTTGACTTATTAACAGCGAATTTTTCTAATGATCGAAGTGATGATGGTCTCAGTCGATTGATTTTTCGGTTATTTGATTTTGCCCAGTCGACCCCGGATCCGGAAGGCTGGCTGAGCAAGTTACCGGAACCTTATCAGGTGGATGAGGAAGCGTTAACGGCCAGTGCCTTTTATCAACAACAATTATTACCATTGCTCATTAATGAAGTCGATGGGATGCAAATGAAATTACGACAGGCACAAAAAGTTGCGACGGATGCTGACTTAGTCCCGAAAACGCTTGAGGTACTCGCTACAGCACAAAAAACGCTGACGACGCTCCGTGAACAATTGGCAACGGCAAGTTGGAATGAGTTACGTACTCAAGTCGCTACTTTCAAGATTGGAGCTCTCAAAAAAACTTATAAGGACGAGCCGGAGAAGACTGCGCGGGCCAAAACTATGGGCACATTTGTGGACGGTGTCAAGAAACAAATGACCACCCTTAGCGAGACCTATTTTGCGGCCGATGAGCAGCAAGTCTTAGATATTATGGTAGGGGCAAAGTCAATTGTGACTGAGCTAGTGGATGCGACCAAGCAGTTTAAGACGGCTTTTGCAGCTGAAAAACGGCGGCGACACGTCCTGGACTTTTCGGATTTGGAACACCTAACGTTGCAAATCTTAACGAGTGACAATGAAAGTGGTCAGGCAGCTTTGGCGCAGTTACGGGCCCAATTTGAAGAAGTTATGGTTGATGAATATCAAGATATTAACTCTTTGCAAGAAAGTATTTTGCAGCTGTTGGCGCGCGACCAGCCAGGAAATATGTTCATGGTGGGAGACGTCAAACAGTCGATTTACCAGTTCCGATTAGCTGATCCGTTATTGTTTTTGCACAAGTATCACGATTTTGGGACGAATCCCGAACACGGGGAACGAATCGTATTAGCTGAAAACTTCCGGTCGGTGGCGAATGTCGATCATTTGACTAACCTAATCTTTAGTCAGCTGATGGACGCGCCGGTCGGGCAAATTGATTATGATGAAGCGGCTTACCTCAAGTATGGGCCCAAGGATTATCCGGCCGATATGCCACAAACGACGAATCTATTACTTTACCAGACGGAAACTGACAAGTCGACAGAAGATGTCTCCACGGATGAAACCAATTTTTCAATTGATGATCCTGCCGTTGGGAGTATCACGATGGTCGCCCAAAAGATTTTGGCACTTAAGGCCCAAGATAAGCCAATCTATGAACGTGCTAATGGGGAATACCGGCCGTTTCGTTACAGCGACGTGGCGTTACTAGTACCAACACGTAATCATAATTTAACAATTATTGATGTTTTCAAACGGTATCACATTCCCGTTGTGGTCAATGATGCCCAGAATTATTTTCAAACCACTGAGATTCGAATCATGATGGCACTACTCAGTATTATCGATAATCCATATCAAGATATTCCGTTAGTGGCGGTTCTACGCTCGCCAATTGTCGGATTAGACGAAAATCAATTAGTTTATTTGCGTATCCAGAATAAAACGAGTGATTATTTTCAAGCCGTCCAGGACTTTTATCATCATTATCCGACTGGTCCGGCGACTGAATATGGTGATCAAGTTTATGCTAAGATCGAGACCTTCTTGACACAATTGACTGAATTTCGAGATCTGGCACGACGTAATCAAATCGTAACCCTGATTTGGCAAATCTATGAACGAACTGGCTTTTTAGACTACGTTGGCGGCATGCCGGCTGGTAAACAGCGTCAGGCTAATCTCCACGCTTTATATGAACGTGCTTATACGTATGAACAGGGCAGTTTTAAGGGCTTATTTCAGTTCGTTCGTTTTATTCGCCGGATGCAGGAAAAGGATCAGGACTTGGCAGCTGCCGTGGCCGAGACTGATGCGGAAGCGGTCAACGTAATGACGATTCATGGTAGCAAGGGGCTTGAATACCCTGTGATTTTCGTGATGGATATGGATAAGCAGTTCAATCAGACTGATACGCGCTCGAGCGCGCTATTGGACCGAGAAGCGGGGATTGGGATTACTTATTTGGACCCAGAAACGCGTGTGAAGTACCCGACCTTGCCACAAGTTGTGACTAAGCAGGTAGTCAGCAAGAAGATGCGCGCTGAAGAGATGCGGAAACTATATGTCGCGATGACGCGAGCTCAACAACAGCTCTATTTGGTTGGAACAATCAAGGATATTGATACCGCGACCGAAAAATGGCGGCAGGCCTTTGCTAGCGACGGGCGCGTTTTGAGTGCTCAGGCACGAATTGCTGCGACTAATCAATTAGATTGGGTCGGTATGGCCGTGATACGGCATCCGGCCATGAAGGCATATTGGGGAGATGAATGGCCCAATTACGAATTGACGGATGATCCGACCAAGCTAGCCGTTGAATTGGGAGATGCCACCACCGTCCTGGCGGAGCAAAGTGAAGCGGTAACGGATACTCAACCTGATGCGCTTGAACTAGTTGAACAGCAAGTCACCATCGATGTTGATCAAGTAACGCGTGATTATCTGACCACGTTACTGAATTTTCATTATCCACACCAGGCTTCCACGACGACGACGGCATATCAATCGGTATCAGAAGTGAAACGAATCTTTGAAGATCCGGATACTCCGCTGATGAATGCGAACCCGACTGTTAGTCAGCGGCGTTCACGACCGACATCCCGGTTTGTGACAGGGTCACTGGAGTTACCACAATTTTTACAAACTATGCAGGCGCCAACCAGTGCGGAAGTTGGGAGTGCGACCCACTTAGTTTTAGAACAACTTGATTTGACCAAACCGGTCAATGAAACGACGGTTCAAAGTACGATTGATGGGTTAGTGGCTAACCGGGTCTTAACGACCAATGTCGCGAAATTGATTGCAGTTGACACCATCGTGGCTTTTTACCAGAGTGCGCTGGGCAGTCAAATTTTGGATAATCCGGCGAAGGTGCACCGCGAAGTGCCATTCTCGTTACTGATTCCAGCACGTCAGATTTTCGATGTTGATGAACATGAGACGGGAAAAGTCCTGATTCATGGAATTATTGACGGCTATTTAGAAACGGCTGATGGGTTAACCTTGTTTGATTATAAGACGGACCACGTCAAGCGGCCTGAAGAATTGAAGACGCGCTACGCTGGTCAAGTTAAACTATATGCAGCAGCGCTAGCGTCGATGTATCCAGGAAAGGTGACTAAACAGTATTTGTACTCACTGCCACAACAGGTGTTTGTGCCAGTTAATTAAGTTTGGCTGTCAGGTGGTGTTTACAAAATTGGAAAAAGCACGTCAGAATAATCTGGCGTGCTTTTTGTTGAGTTTGGTCTTAATTAAAGCGTTTGTCATGTTTAAAGCCAAATGCCGCGTGGCTGACAAATATTAGGATAGTAGTAACTGATAAGCATTCCGTTGATCGTTGTTGTCATGATTCATGTAGACGATACCACGGTATTCGAAGCCAGCTTTGGTAATAATGTGTTGCATTCGCTTGTTTAACAAGTGCGTATCAATTCGGAGTTGACGAAAGCCGAGTTGGTAACTCATGGTAATGAGATTGCTAAAGTAAAAGTCAGTCAGATGTTGTCCGTGGTAACCATTGGCAATAGCAATACGGTGAATCGAGGCATAGCGGTGGTTCTCAGTAGGCGCCCAGCTGCCATCATAAATAATAGCGTAATTGGGGTCAGGTGTTGTTAGCAGTGCAGCCGTCCCAGCAATCTGATCATCGACAATGAGTACCCAGGCAATTCTAGCATCAATGTCAGCCTGAATATCAGCAGCTAACGGGTAACCATCTTGCCATTGGGGAATCTGATCGGCAGCCAAGGCGTGTTTGCCCTGTTCGATAATAGCCATCATGGCTGGTAAGTCAGCACTAGTAGCTTGACGAATATATTTTGACATGAATTATCACTACTCTCGTTTAGATGCTCATATTATAAGCCAATTTTGTAAACTGGACAAATCAGGAACAGAATGATACTTTTTTGTCCTGGTAAGCTTTATAATGAAACTTAACTAAAGGACAGGAGTGACCCAGATGAAAATCTTTGTGATTGGTGCCCATGGGCAGATTGGTAAGAAAATCGTTTCCAAGTTAGTTGCCCAAGGTGACCAAGTGTACGCGGGTATTCGCCAACCAGAACAGGCTGAGGCTTTCGAGGATGCTGGTGCGCAGCCAGTACAATTCAATTTGATGGCTCAGCCTGAAGATTTAGCGTTGGCTTTTAATGGTATGGATGCCATTGTTTTTGCAGCCGGATCAGGTGGTCAAACGGGTTATGATATGACTTTAATGATTGACTTGGATGGGGCTGTCAAATCAATGGTCGCAGCCAAAATTGCCGGCGTTAAACGCTACGTAATTATTAGTGCTGAATTTACACCGGATCGGAGTCGTTGGCCACGAGCATTACAACCGTACTACGTGGCAAAGTATTATGCTGACGAATGGTTAAAAAACAGAACCCAATTGGATTACACCATTTTACAACCAGGTACGCTGATCAATGATGCCGGTACTGGCAAAGTAACCGTTAACCCTGACGTTGGCGGTGAGATTACGCGTGATGATGTCGCAACTTTTACAGTTCAAACGCTACACACCCCTGCAACGGTCGGTAAAACCATTGCGTTGATCAATGGCGATACCCCAATCTCAAAGGCTGTTCAACAAGCTTAATCTGAGGTTGAGACGGGTTAGCGACCATGATAGGTTACTAAAACTTGTCTGTTTAATGACCTGCATTTGGCGACCTAACTTGACGTACAGTCGTTATAAAATCCACCGTGTGAGCTTATCATATTGATAAACTTACACGGTGGATTTTTAGGTGCTGGTTAGTATGCGTGCCAATCGACGGATTGAAAAGCAGCGGTCAGTCGTTGGATCAGGTCGGCTTGGGTTGGACTAAACGTCATTGAGTGGCGGTACGCAACGCCGACATTGAACGTGGGCGCTTGCGCGTCAGTTAGGGGGAGCCGCTGTAATCCCGCCGGTAATTGGACGGCGTTACTCAATAAGGCAATGCCCACATGCTGACGAACCATGTTTAAGATACTGCCGATTTCGTTGGATTCAAAGACAATCGTTGGCCGAACATGATTTTGATGACTGAGTTGACGAAACGCCTGGCGGTGGACAAAGTTATCTTTGAGCGCCACAAAATGCTGATGACGCAACGATCTGAACTGAAGTTGTGAGTTGGTTGCTAGCGGATCGTCAGTTGGTACAACAATACTAAATGACTGGGTGTCAAACGTCGTGAGTTGAATGGTCGTATCCGTGAATTCATTGAGGTAAGCAAGTACGGCTAAGTCTAATTGTCCGTTTTTTAATCCTTTGAGCGCCGCGAGTGAACCTTGACTGATAGGTTGAATCTGGCTGAATAAAGCCTGTGGTAATTGACTTGCAATCCGGGGAAAGTAGTTGATTTCAATGATTGGCGGCATCCCGATAACAAGTTGATCGGTTGTGGTGTGGGCAACTTCTTGGCACATCAGTTGGTGCTCTAATAGGATCTGATTGGCGTGTCGTTGGACTTGAATCCCGGTCGTGGTGAGTGCTACGGGTAAGTGGGGATTAGCCCGAATTAGTAATTGTGTTTTCAGTTCGGTCTCCAAGCGCCGAATAGCAGCCGAAATGGTCGGTTGACTAACGTGAAATTGGGCTGCAACTAATGAAAAATTTTTCAGCTGAGTTAACGAAACATAATATTGCAAATCTTTAATATTCATCTTAAAGTCCTTATTTAATTGATGCTTAATTGTTAGTATTATGATTTGTTATTATAACATGGTTATTTGACTATGGTAATCGTTGTGGCTATTGTAGGGCTATTAAGAGAGAAGGGAACGTTGTACATGTTTACGTTCGGAGAGTTAATCGTTATTTTAGTCGTTGTTGGGATTGTTGCGGGTATCGTTAGCACTGCAGCGGGGTTAGCGTCGCTGGTTTCGTACCCGGTCCTACTGGCGCTGGGACTGCCGCCCGTTACGGCTAATGTCACTAACACCGTGGGTTTAGTCTTTACTAGCTTTGGAGCCGTGCCGGCCTCACGCCGGGAACTACGGGGGCATGGTCAGGAATTGAAGACGCTCATCCCGCTGACTTTAGTTGGGAGTATTGTTGGGGCAATTCTGTTATTTATTATCCCGGCAGCGACCTTTGCGAAGGTCGTCCCATTTTTTATTTTGATTGCGGGAATTTTAGTGCTGATTCCTCGTCATATTCATATTAAACAGCCCGGTGAAATTGTTGTGACACCTAAATGGATGACGGCTTTAGCTTGGTTGGGCATCTTTTTAGTCGGGGCTTATACGGGGTATTTTGGTGCTGCGGGTGGTGTCTTGATGTTGTCGATCCTGTCTTTCACGAGTGCCGCACCATTCGTCGTCTATAATGCTCAGAAAAATCTGGCGTTGGGATTAGCCAATATTGTTTCAGCCGTCGTTTATGGCTTGCAAACGCCAATTCAGTGGCGCTATGTACTACCCTTAGGCATTGGTTTTCTGATTGGTGGTAGCCTAGGACCACGAATTGTACGCCACTTACCTGCCAGATTACTTAAAATTGTGATTGGAATCGGGGCATTGGGACTGGCGGCCAGTTTGTTCAAATCGGCTTATGGATTGTGAGTGAAAATGAAGTTAGTGGGGACAAACTCAATAGCAATGTTAAGGCTGGTAAACTTACTTACGTTACTGTCTTGAAATTAAGTCATCGAGTCTAAATCAGCGTTTGGGCTGATGCTATCAGGCAAAACTGCAGGTAACCTGAAATGGGGAGGGCTTGACCCGGTTGGCTGATCCCTGATGATGAAACAAAAAAGACTTTCAAGCCGTGCCTTGAAAGTCTTTTTTGATTATCCCAATGAGAACTTTAATCGTGATGGCGTGAACGTGTCCCTAAAAAGTAAGCACCAACGGCTAACAGAATCAGTAAGCTGATAATGCCCAAGCCGCCACCCATCCACATAAAGGGCATACCGCCAGTAAAAGCCCAACCGCACATCATGGTCACCACTTTCCTAATTATTTTAGGTTCAGTATACGCGCTTTTGCCAGGTACTACCAACCGTTCTGCATTATTTTAAGCTGTTGAGTAGTTGACTTTGTTCATTGGTGGTTAACGGTAAAATTGGTAGGCGTGTGCTTCCGACTAACCAGTGTTGGGCGTTCAGCGCCGCTTTGACGGGTGCCGGTGAGGGTTGTGTGAATAGTGCTGCCATCTTCGGCATTAAACGTCGTTGAATTTGCCCTGCTTGGGTGATATCGCCGTGGTTCAAGGCGCGACGCATCGTCGCCATTTCATTTCCAAATAAATGACTCGCCACTGAAATTGTTCCCTGACCACCCAAGACGAGGGTGGTCAAGCTCTGAGCATCTTCGCCCGTGTAAACGAGAAAATCTTTAGGCGCCTTTTCAACAATTGCGGCCAGTTCTTCATCGGAACCACATTGTTTGATCCCAATAATGTTGGGGTTGTGGGCCAACGTGAGAATCGTCGTGACCGTCATCTTAACGCCTACGCGACCGGGAATATTATAAATTATAATGGGCAAGTCTGATTTTTCGGCAATGGCTGTAAAATGCGCCATCATCCCGGTTTGGTTGGGTTTGTTATAGGGCGGGACAACGACGAGGGCGGCGTCGATGCCCTCGATTTGACTGACAATGTGGGTGAAATGAATTGTGGCGGCAGTGTCATTGGTCCCCGTATTAGCGATGATCAACGTGGGGCCTTCGCCAGTCGTGCCCCCGACTAATAAGCCGTCCGTGCCAGTTGCAAGTAAGTGTTCGATCAGTTGCTCTAAGCGGTGGAAATCAATGTGTTGTTGGTCATCAAATGGGGTGACCATAGCGGTAATCAGGTGTGCGGATGCTAAATTCATGTGGCTAATCCTCCTGTGTGGTAGTTTGGGCGCGCCATAAGGCTAAACGATTTAGCCCTTCGCGTAGTGCCGATTGACTGGCTGCATAACTTATCCGGAACCAACCCTCGCCACTCGTACCAAATGCTGAGCCAGGAACGACAGCAACTTGGGCCTCGTGTGCGAGTCGGGTCGCAAAGTCCCAGCTGGTGCCTTGGAAATCCTGTGGTAGCTGGACAAAGATATAGAATGCGCCCGTCGGATAGATATAATTGAATCCAATTTCACTCAGACGTTTGACGACGTAATCGCGGCGTGTTTGATAGACGTCACGCATTTCTGAGCCATCATCCAGACCATGGGTAAGTGCTTCGATACCAGCCGCTTGGGTGATTGAACTCGTTGAAGTAACGAGGTACTGGTGGGTCTTCTTCATCTCGGTAATCAAGTTACTTGGGGCCATGATGAATCCCAGTCGCCAACCAGTCATGGCATGCGATTTGGAGAGGCCATTGATTGTGATCGTTTTGCTTGGATATAGTGTGGCAAAAGCAGTATGGGGCTGTTCATAGGTTAGTTCACTGTAAATCTCATCGCTAATAACGTAGATTCCGGCGGTAGCAATGACGGCTTGCAAAGCCCGTAATTCATCATCAGTGTACGTGACGCCGGTGGGGTTGGTCGGGTAGTTTAGAATTAAGGCCTTGACGTGGTCGCGACGGTGATCATCTAGCGCAGCTTGTAACGCACTGGGTGTTAATTTATAACCCGTTGCGGTTGTGTCAATGGGAGCTAATTGTGCGTTTGCGATGTCAACGACGGGTTGATAGCTCGTGTAAGCCGGTGTTGGCAATAAGACGGTATCGCCAGGATTAAGTAAAGTGAGCAGGGTCGTTGCCACGGCTTCACTAGCGCCGACTGTTGCAATGATTTGCTCAGGTGCATAGGTGAGTTGGTATTTCTGTTGAAAGTAGTGACTCGCAGCATCTTGCAAAGCGGCAAATCCCATTAGTGGCGAGTAGTGTGTCCAATCATTATGAATAGCTTGAATTGCCGCTTTTTTTACGTGACTTGGGGTGGGTAAGTCAGGTTCGCCGACCGTTAATCTGATAATATCGGGAATTTGACTGATTGCTTCATCGAAGCGTCGGATGCCAGAGACTTGAATTTGTTGGATCCGAATATTTGTATTCATCATTAGGACCTTCCTCTCAACGTGATTACCGTTTATAATAAACAACAATCGTCCGGTTAGAAATAGACAATTTTGATAAAAATGAAAGGACAGTTGTGTGATGCCATTAAATCGTCAGTCAACGACACCGTTATATATTCAGTTATACCAGCAGATGCGTGATGACTATGATGCTACTCAAGCCAACCACCAGTTATGGTCAATTCGTAAAATGGCACAAAATTTGGGAGTTTCCAAGACCACTGTCGAACAAGCTTACGATCAGTTGCTAGCAGAGGGCTATGTTTATACCGTTCCCGGGAGTGGCTACTTTTATCGCGATCGGACACACTGGCCAGCAGCTAAACAGGCGCTGGAGACTGTGCCACAGCCCACTAAACCCAGGGCGTTCACTTATGATTTTCGGTATGGTGTGACTCAGTTGTTATCGCCAAGTTGGAACGCTTGGAAACGGGCTGTCCGACTAGCGTTGCGTCAGACTGAGCAGCAACCAACGGCCGTTTATCCGGATGCGCAGGGCTTACCGGCTTTACGTGAAAACTTGGTTCGATTTTTGAAAACGACTCGTGGTGTGCGGTGCACAGCGGACCAGATTGTCATCACGAGTGGGGCTAAGGCAGGTCTCAGTATTCTACTTAGTATCTTGCCACGCGGAACGGTCGGAATTGAGAATCCAGGCTACCGCGGTTTATCCGAATTGGCGGCTAGTTATGGACAGACGGCGGTCCCCATCAGAGTGACGGAAGATGGGCTCGATTTGACACAAGTTCGTGCGCGTAATCCTCAGATCATTTATACGACCCCTGGCCATCAATTTCCATTAGGAGTCGTCTTGCCCATCGAGAAACGATTAGCGTTGTTACAATGGGCGGGGACTCAGCATCTCATCATTGAGGATGATTATGATAGTGAATACCGATACAGTGCGCACCCATTACCCGCGCTACAGTCGCTAGCAACGGCTAATCAGGTGGCTTATTTGGGGACATTTTCGCGGGGAATTGATCCGACATTACGGATGGGATATTTGGTCTTACCACCACAACTGGTGGCAACTTATCATCAACGGTATCAATATCGGGCTGAAATGGTGGCCGGCCTGTTACAACAAGCAATGGCTAATTATTTTGAAGATGGGGCGTATTATCGGCACCTTAGTCGAAACCGAGCTGCTAATCGACAAAAGTATCGGGTACTTTGTCACCAGTTAGCGCAAACTAAGCAGATCCGACCAATTGCAACCGGCGCGGGGGTACACTTAGTTGTTCAGATTCCAGGCATTGCACAGGCTAAATTATTAGAAGCCCTAGAACGGCAACAGGTTCGGATTTATCCGCTTAACTCCAATTGGCGCGACATGCCCACGGCGGACTATTACTTGTTAGGGTTTGCCGGGCTGACACTGTCAGAGTTGACGACCGGTGTCAAACGGTTGATTCAAGTTTGTGAACAACTGGTAGGGTAGGCGTTTATAAGCGGAATGGGTGGTGTTAGGGATTATTGCGACGCTAGTTAAGCTAATCCGCAGGCGCAATCCCGAAGAGCAAAATAAACGTGTATTGCCGATGGGCAGCAACCCATCCAATTGTTAAAGCGATATAAAAAGGACCAGTTATCAACACGTTGTTAGGCAAGTGTTGGTAACTGGTTCTTTTAATTAAGCCATTTAAGTGAATACGCTAGGACGGCTAGTTGCGGTAGACCCAGCGGTGACCATCTTGACGTAATAATTCATCGGCCGCATCTGGTCCCATTGTACCAGGGCGGTAGTTTGGAAATTCGGGTTGATGTTCATCCCAGTATTTTTGAATGACGTCAACGAATTTCCACGAATCGGCAACCTCTTGCCAGTGGGTAAAGTTGGTTGCGTCGCCATTTAAGGCATCGTGAAGCAAACGTTCGTAAGCTTCTGGGCTACCAGCCGTGGCTTCAGCATCGTGAGAATAATTCAACTTGACCGGGGTGGTTGCGAAGCCTTGGCCGATTGCTTTAGCATTCATGCGGAGCTCGAAGCCTTCAGTCGGTTCAACGTTGATTGTCAAGATGTTTGGATCGAGACTGGTTGCTGCGTCGTCATTAGCTCGGACGTCTTCATGATTGAAGATATTGACGACTGGCCGTTTGAACACCACGTCGATTCGCGTGAACTTATCGGCTAAGCGTTTCCCAGTCCGGATGTAAAACGGCACTCCGGACCACCGATAATTATCGATCATGACTTTACCAGCGACGAAAGTATCGGTGTTAGAATCTGATGAAATCTTATCTTCGTCGCGGTAAGCTTTAGCATCATCGCCGGCACCGTATTGACCACGGACAAAGTTGGTTGCGACTTCTTCTGGTTTAAGTGGTCGTAAGCTCCGTAAAGCCTTGACCTTTTCCACGTCGATATCATTTTCAGTGAATTCAACTGGTTGATCCATTGTTAACAGACTCAAAATTTGCAAAATGTGATTTTGGACCATATCCCGCAAGGCACCGCTGTTATCATAGTAAACGGCCCGTTCTTCGACACCCAGTTTTTCACTTAACGTAATTTGGACATTGTCGATGTAACGGTTGTTCCATAATGATTCCCAAATATTATTGCCAAAACGAATGGCCGTGATATTTTGAATCATTTCCTTACCAAGGTAGTGGTCAATTCGATAAATCTGATTTTCGTTAAAAGTAGCCGTTAATTGGTCGTTAAGTTCCTTGGCACTTTCATAATCATAACCAAAAGGCTTTTCGATAATGACGCGGTTAAAACCGTTATCTGTCAGAATATTTTCGGAACGTAAGTGTTGGGCAATCGTACCGAAGAAGTTTGGTGCCATTGCTAAGTAGAAGATCCGGTTGCCTTGTAAACCATATTGGGCGTCCAGCTTTTCTGATAATTTTTTCAAAGTTCGGTAATGTTCAGCATCAGTAACGTCATGCGATTGATAATAAAAATGGCTCGCAAATTGCGTCACCGTTTCCTGATCAGCATTCAGATCAGCTAGGGAGTCACTAATAACTTCATGATAGTGATCATCAGTCCAAGGACGCCGAGCCGTCCCAATAACGGCAAAGTGGTCCTTGAGATAGCCCTTTTGATAGAGCTTAAATAGTGACGGGTACAGTTTACGCTGTGCGAGGTCACCAGTACCGCCAAAGATGGTGAATAAGGCAATTTTTTCGTTACTCATCAATTTCACTTCTTTACTAAGAATATTTTAAACCAAGTACTTGTTCATAAGCATTAATTCAGATTAAACTACCGTATTAATATTAAACCATACGTGGTGATGGTCAATTATAAAGTACTAATGTTGCGGAGATTTTGGGAACTGGTGTTTCAGTTCACGCTCAGTTGCAACGTTTTGCATGATCAAACCAACCGCTAAGGCGATGGCTTGAAAATTAAAGCTTTGCAATAGCGGAATCTTGAACAGACCACCAATAATCGCGCCGATTAACAAAATGGAAAAGATTTCGATGCCAAACATTGAATAGAAGCGTTGTGCGAACCGCCATGTTTCCTCATTTTCAATCGCACGTCGCGACATGTAGCCAGCGAGTGAGCGCATCTTAGGCATTCGCACGCGTTGATAGATCCAGAGCAACAGAATCACTAGGAAGCCTA
Organism: Lactiplantibacillus sp. YT640; assembly: GCF_049745435.1. Lineage (NCBI taxonomy): Bacteria > Bacillati > Bacillota > Bacilli > Lactobacillales > Lactobacillaceae > Lactiplantibacillus > Lactiplantibacillus sp. YT640. The sequence continues at coordinate 261,905 of NZ_JBMNVY010000001.1, read as the reverse complement.
ACGCCAAGCCAAAGTTGTTATTCGCCATGTTGTCACCTCAATTGTTGAAAGATTACACCGGTTGGCAGTGTTTAATTATATTATAACAATCATCAGGGGTGGTAGTCGACAATCAGGTTCAAAAACCGGACATTTCAATATTAATTTTTATGGATTGTCGAATTAATATTAGTACAACCTGGTTGAGACAGTTTGAACTTAGTCCAAATTCATCATGGCATCGTGAATTATAACTGGTTGTTAAGTGTGCTGGGAAGTTTAAAGTGATTCATTAAATTAAATTGGTTGGTTTGTTACCAAGTGTGCCATGGTTAATTGGGCCGCTAAAATAAAAATGAACGTTCAGAAGTCCTTCGAACTCTGAACGTTCATTTTTACAGTGGGACTAGCTACTAAGAATGGTGCCGGAAGATATTTATTGAGTAGCAGGATTGGTTAATCCGTCACGTGAATGACGATTTTACCCGTCGTATGGCGACTTTCGATGGATCGATGACCCTTAATGACATTGGCTACGGAGAACGGTAATGTCGCAACGGTTAGCTTCACTTGACCGCTGACAACTAAGTGGGCTAAGTCGGCTAGGTCTTGTGATGAGCCTTGGGTGAACTGAAAGGCAACTTTTTTCTGTTGATCATGTTGCTGCTCGTCCGTCGGTTGACCGGCAATGGTTGCAAGCTGGCCGTCAGCTTTTAGGACCTTGAGACCAGTATCAATATCACCAACGGTGTCAAAAACGGCATCATAGTCGTGCAAGACGGCGGCAGGATCGGTTTCATGGTAATCAATGACTTCATCGGCCCCTAGGCGAGTTAACAAGTCACGGTGATTAGCACTAGCGGTGGTCGCGACGTAAGCGCCAAAGGCTTTAGCAATTTGAATTGCAAAGAGGCCAACACCACCAGCTCCACCCTGCACCAGAATCTTCTGTCCGGATTGCAGCTTAAGATTGTGCTTCATGCCGTAATAAGCGGTTAGCCCAGCGATTGGCAAAGCAGCAGCTTGATCAAATGATAAGCCTGCTGGGAGATGGGCTAATTCTTTAGTATTAACAGTAATAAATTCACCATAAGTGCCGTTATTAGCTGCGTGGGCAGGCGCGGCGGAACCAAACACAGCGTCACCGATGTTAAAACCAGTGACGGCCTTGCCCATTTTGGTAATGACACCAGCGAAATCCCAACCTAAGACCAATGGAAAGGCCCATAAGTCAGTAAAAGGTGAGGATAGGGCTCCCATCCGGCCAGCAATATCCATGGGATTGAGACTAAAGGCGTGAATCGCAACTTGAACTTCATCAGCTTGTGGTTCGGTCGTGGGCATGTCGACCATCGTAAATTCATCTGCGGAACCGTATTGGTTAATAGCAATTGTTTTCATAATATCGTAACCTTCTTTGATTAAGTGTGCCGTTAGTATAAACTATGGTGTCCACACGATAGCAAGTAAAAAGTAAAAAAGTTGGTTAATGATTTGGAGAAGCTTCAAAGTAAGCAATCTTATGTGCTAAAAACTGATCAGTTGCCTGTAATTGAGCGATTTGCTTTTTCACAGTAGCACGATATGCGCTCAGTTCTTGGATTCGCTGGGCCCGGTTTGGAATGTTGCCGTCACCGCTGAGTAGTTTTAGATCAAGGCCTAATTGCCGAAAAGTGGCAACGAATTGTAGACGCTCTAAATTTTGACGTGAATACTGTCGGTAGTTGTTGTGGTTGCGTGGTACGGGCCCAATCAACTGTTGTTGTTCATAATAACGGAGGGCGTCCTTGGTCATACCGGTGATGGCGACAACCTCTTTGGTACTAAATGCCGTTTGTTCGGCTGGAATGGTGAAAAGTCTCATGTCAATTGCTCCTTTTTGACTTTAGTATACACGTGGTCAGTGCTTCTCGGAACAATACTAAAACGGATGAAACGGATCCGCGGAGTGGGGGCCGCATTTAGAATGCACCAAATGGTCAAAGCACGGGCCTAGGCTGCGACTACAGCGTTGCGATTGTAAACAACATGCAGTGTAAGACTTGATGCTAAGCGCGGCTTAAGTAAAAATGATTTCGTAGACTACTCAGCACCTTTTGCGACCTGATTGGTAGGTAAAAACGGTCAGGCGGCGTATACTATTTAGGGTATTGTTTTCTCAATGAATAAACTTAAATCAGAAATGTGGTGAGGAGATGCAAAAAGAAGTTCGGTTACGGTGGCTGTTTCTAGCCAATTTGCTGAATAATGCGGGTGCCGCTTTTATGTGGCCATTAACAACGGTCTACATGCATAATTATCTCAAACAAAGCTTGACGTTTTCGGGAATTATTCTTTTTTTGATGTCGTTGGCTATGATTGCTGGTAACTTTATTGGCGGGCGCTTGTTTGATCACTGGCGACCATATTATACAGCGCTACTTGGTGGTGGTATTTCGACCGCAATTTTAACAACGTTGATTTTCTGGCATAGTTTGTGGCCTTACGCGATTGGCTTGATCATTGTCGGCTTTGGTGATGGTATCAGCATGACAGTCGTCAATGCCTATGCCGCAACGGTAACGACTAGATCCAACCGGTATGTTTTTAACATGCTTTATTTAGCACTCAACGTTGGGGTCGTTATTGGGACATTATTGGTCGGTTACTTGTTGGAACTAGGTATCAATGTGGTGTTCATGGTGGCAACAGTTTGCTACCTTGGCCTTATGGCGATTACGCTAAGTACCTTTAACGTCACACCGACTGTTCGGACAGAGAAAGCTGCGCCGCAGAAGCGGGATGTGACGCCTAAAAATCACCGTCAATTAATCTGGATGATTTGTTTGATGATTTTCACCATTTATCTGAGTTATGCCTTATGGGAAAGTATTCTTTCCGTGCACATGACCAACTTGGGGATTCCGTTCCGCCGGTATAGTGAAGTTTGGACGATTAACGGGCTATTAATTATTGTGAGTCAGCCGATCGTGGCGTTATTCAACGAACGATTTAAGATTGGCACTCAGATTGGCTTGGGCATTACGCTATTTGCCTTATCATTCTTGGGATTAGTGTTTGCCCGGCAATACGTTGATTTTATTATTATCATGGTGGTTTTAACGATCGGTGAGGTCATTGGCTTACCGATTGCACCCGCCTGGGTCGATGATATGGCGGCTGATGATCAGCGCGGAAAATATCAAGGTCGATACAACATGGCTTTGTCATTGGGACGAGCTGTGGGACCATTGTTCGGTGGCATGATGGTGGCTCAGTTCTCCTACTCGTTATTGTTTATTACGGTGACTATCTTAATGTTAGGTAGTTTGGCGTTAGTCTTGTGGCGCGCCCGGCGAGAACACTTATTAAATGGTTAAGGAGCAGGTGGGCCCCGTGATATTAACAAAGCTTTTAAGGTCAAATGCCTTGAAAGCTTTTTTGATTCTTTGAAAGTGATGATGGAGACGATTGACGATACAATTTGAGCATTATCGGATAGAATAAATGAATTAATTAATAAAATGAGGTGAGTACGTGAATTTGATGGTTTCCAGTTTTATTCTGGTGTTGGCTGCGGTTGTTAGTATTTTTATTTCCCGGGTAATGCCGCAAATATCTGTGAACTACTTGAGTCTGATCGTCGGTATTGGCTTGTTTTTTATTCCAGTTTTGAGCAATCATATTGAAAACTTCAATTCTGAAATCTTTATTGGCCTGATTGTTGCGCCACTCCTGTTTTTTGAAGGACAAGCCACTCGACTGAATGCTGTTGGTAAGGAATTAAAGCACATTATCCAAACGACAGTTGGACTAGTCATTCTTGCCTTAATTGTCGCGGGATTTAGCTTGGCAGGGCTGGGATTAGTCGGCTTGCCGTTAGCTTTTATTCTAGCGGCTATCAGTACGCCGACCGACGCCACGGCAATGGAATCGGTGACGAACGGTTTGGAGATGCCATCAACTGAGGGAACTTTTTTAAAAATGGAGTCGTTGTTTAATGATGCTTCTGGCATCATCTTATTGAACATGGCGGTTCTCTGGTATGCTAATGGCTATATTAACTATGGGCAAACGATTATTGATTTTATTATTTCAGCTGTGGGTGGGGTACTCTTTGGTTTTGTCAGTGCCTGGATCATGGTTCTGTTTCGGCAAGTATTGTTACGCTCTTCGTATAATTCGTTGAATGCGTCGCTGTTGATGTACGTGATTACGCCCTTTATTTTGTATTATGCTGCTGAGGCGATTCACGTTTCTGGAATCATTACGGTTGTGGTTGCGGGATTAGTGCATAATGCGGAAGCCCAACGAAGCCGGTTAATTAATGCACAACAAGTTCATTTTGCTTTTGACTTGGTGAGCATGATTACTGAAATCTTTAATAGCATGGTGTTTGTGGTTCTTGGATTCATGTTTATCAAAATTCTTGTTAACGAACAATTCGGGCATGGGTCCTTGAACTTTTTGTTGATTGGGCTTGTTCTGTATATTAGCAATGTGCTGGTGCGTTACAGCTACGGTCGGTTGCGGTTGAGTTTCAAAAATCGGCCCGCATGGATTTTTGCGCTAGGTGGCGTGCACGGTGCGGTAACGCTGGCCTTAGCCTATACGTTAACCGATACTGCGGTCGGACGTGGTGACTTTAACTTGGTTCTAATGGCTGCCAGTACGTTGATTATTCTGAGTATGGTCGTGCCGACGATTATTTTTCGCTGGTTGCTAAAGCCGGCGTTGACTGATGATGAGGCAACTAGTGAGATTGATCAGATTCGGGTGGCGATGGTTCACCACGCGATTGATACAGTTCAGAAAATGTATTTGCCGCCGAATGTGAAAGAATCCGTCATTTTTGATTTGATGACCCAGAAACAACGGACTAGGACTCGTGATTTTGCACGGGCCTGGGTTGACGTTGTTCGGCGACCGGAATTTACTGGTGCAGAAAAAGAATTAGAGATGCGGGCATTTATGAATGCGCTCGAACAAGAACGGCAATATTTGGATATGATTTCACAACGAGAGGTCAAGTATCAGAAGTACGTTTTTAAATTGTACAATGAAACCTTATTAGCGGAATCACTAGTCATCGGCCCCACGATATTTGATAAGGATAAGGCAACGGAATAGCGTGAAATCGTCGTTACTGAGGCGATTGGTCAACTTCGTGCTGTGAACACAATCAAGGTCCAAGTTAGCGAAAACTAACTTGGACCTTGATTGTTTGGTTAATTCGATTAAAAGGTTTGATTGTCTAAATAGGCGGCCAAACGGTCTTTCATCACGTTATAGACGCGTTCAGTATCAACGGCAGTCCCGCGAAGCTCATAATCCGCAATCATGTCCGTGTCAAGTTGTTCAGCATAACGCCGAGCGGTTAGACAGTACTGATCGTTAAAGTTACGGTTACCAGAACCAACAACTCCGAGACAGAACCGTGAGTTTTGATCGTAGTTAAGATATTCACCTAACACGTTGGTCATCAATTCCTTAACCCCATTGTCAATGCCGTTACCACCGTCAAGGTAGGTTGGGACAAAGGCGAAGTAGGGTTCAGTCTCAATGGCAAAGTCTGACTGTTCGGTGATTTCTTTTAAGGTAATTAACGGGTTGCTATCATCAGCTGCATGCTGGGTCTTGGCGTAATCCTGCATACCGGTGACAAATGAGCGGGTATTGCCTTCAATGGAGATATAAATGATATTGATTGTTGATTCACTCACAGCAGTTCCTCATTTCTGTTTTACATTAGTTTTAGTTTACGCTGGGCACTACTTAATTGCAAACGACTGCGGCTCCGAATCGTCGCAGTTTGTCGTGATAACGGCCGGCTTAAGATAAACTTAATTTTTAGTAGGCTTTCCCTTAAATCAACCGCATCCAATTTATGTACAACAGGTTAGTGGCAATTCACACGACTTATCATATAAAAGTACCAAAGTTGACCAGTTGAAGTTCGCCGGATACAAAAAAATGGCCCCTAAGAAATCAACTTTCTTAAGTGCCATTTTAAGTAGTGCGTGTAAATATTTAGTCTTGTGTTTGATCGTCATTATGATCGTCAGGTGTGCTATCCGTCTGGGCGCTAACCTCAAACCAATTGATATAAGCATTTTCAAAATCAAGCGCTTTGAAATTGAAGTTACCGATTTGAATCGTATCACCGGCTTGGATTTTAGGAAAATTATCCAAAATATAACCGGTCAAAGTGACAACATCGGAATCTTCAAATTCTTGTAAGTCGGTCTTGAAGTAGCGTTCAAAGTCGTAGATGGTCATCTTACCACTGATGCGGTAAGTGCCATCGGCCTGCTTTTCGATGTATTCGTTAGAAACATTGTCGATTTCGTCATTGACGGTTCCGAAAAGTTCTTCGTAAATATCCTTATCAGTGACGATCCCACTGGTCCCACCATATTCATCAACCACGACGACGATCGGCGTTTGTTTGTCGATCATCTTTTGGAGAATGGCTTGAATCGGTGTAGTTTCAGGAATTGTAATGATATTACGCAATAACTTATTGACCCGAATATCATCGTCAACTTCACCTTGGCGAATTAAGTCATAGTTATAAACGTAACCCAGAATCTTGTCCTTATCATTGTTAGCTACGACGGGTAAGCGGCTAAAGCGTTTCTGTAAATAAACGCGAATGGCTTGCTTGACGGTATCGTTGATATCAATCACAACTAGCTGAGTACGGTCGATCATGATATCCTTAGCGATCTTGTCATTGAACTCAAATGCCCGCTCCATGTAAAGGTAATCGTTACGTTCAAGCTCACCGCCAGTTACGGCATTTCGTGATAGATTAAGAATTTCGGCTTGTGAATAAACATCGTTATCTTCATTCGCAACTGGGATGCCTAACATTTTGACGACGCCAGCTGATGAGACATTCAACAACCATACGAAGGGGTAGAACATCACGTGGAACCACCGTAATGGTGTCGTAATAACCGCCATTACTTTGAGTGGCATGTCGATTGCGATATTTTTAGGCACGATTTCGGTTAAGACCACTTCTAAGTAGGTCAGTAGGAAAACCCCAATGACGATACTAATACCTCGTAATACCGCGGTTGAGACGGATAGGTTGAAGAGGGATAAGAAATCAAGCACAAAATGTTCAGTTGTTTGTTCACCTATCCAACCTAAAATGATACCAGCTAACGAGACTCCCACTTGAGTGGTTGAAAGATACTCGTTAAGGTTGCGGACCATGTGCAAAGAAGTTGCGATCCGTTTTGACGGTTTATCACGTTTTTTTTGTTCTTCTTCGAGAGCGCTAGGGCGGGTCTGAACGAGTGCAAACTCACAGGCCACAAAGAAAGCTGCGACGAAGAACGTAATGACAATAATGACTAAATTTAAAATTATCTGGCCACTGTCCAAAGAAACATTCCTCATTTCATAAATATTAGTTACTTTAAGTATAACGCGAAGTAGCTAATATTATAAGGCCTATCACCCGTTTTGTCAGCCCCCGTGACGGTTAATTAATTGGTCTATCGTAGTCAGCGGGCCTGCTGGCAATCTTTTAAGCGCCAATAATGCAATCGCGAGAAAGATGGTTAACGTTTCCAATGAATGGTGCTAAACTAAGGGTATACCAAGTAAAGGGAGATCTTTAATGATGCCAGTAGAAACGAAAACTAAGATTCATGAGGATTCGAAGAAATTGGTTTATCAAGATAGTGATGTCAAAAAAGCGATGGATTTAATTCGTGACCGTGGTTACGTGACCCGTGCAGATTTCAATCAGATGGACGATGCGGATTGGGCGGCCGGTTTTGATCAAAAGATTGAAGCCGCTTTCCTAAAAGTGGAAGGCGAAGACCCGTACATCTACTTCGAACAATTTGATTTCAAGGGTGGCGACATTGACTCAATCATCTTTGATATGGATCAAGTTGGCACGCGTGACCATGCCTTAGATTTACTTGCTGAAGCCATTCACCAACAGGCTTACTAAGAATTGATTTGATACGGAGGTTATTGACATGCGCCAGCAATTATTCGGTCATCATCTGGATGATCTACTAAAGCCCACCAAATTATTGAAGCGGGCTCACCGGGAAGCAGAGAACGTCTTAAACGCACACGTTGGGATGAAAACGGACGTGGTTGAACATGACGATGATTACACCGTAACGGCAGAATTACCCGGTTTTGATAAGGACGCTATTACGGTGAAGTATGCTGACGAATGGCTAACTATTCGGGCGCACCGGTCGCAAGACGATCGTAACGATGACGGGCGCGTACTCCATCGCGAACGGATGGACGCGGACTTTACCCGGAAGTTTCATCTAACGAATGTCGTGCGCGAAGAGATTCAAGCGCATTATCAAGCAGGACTGCTGACCGTGACGTTGCCAAAAACCGTTGCGGATAGCGAAGGTAAGATAGAAATACAATAAATAAAAGCATCGTCAGCGAATTCTGACGGTGCTTTTATTCGATACATACACATTGATGGCAACGGATTTTTTTGCACACTTAGGGGTGCTGTTAGCAAGGTGCTGTCTCAACTAGTTGACAGAGCTAGCAATCAGTCGTGACAACCTAGTGAGCACGAATCTGAAAGTCTGTAGCATAACCAGGTACCAATTCAGCGCGGGGTAGTCAGTGAACATCGGTCACCACCTGAGCAGCTTATTAGCAATCATGATGTGATTTAAAGTGCGAGCCTACTTTTGCTCATCAGTCGCATCGTCATTGGTGTCTTCAGCTTTATTAGCGTCCGAGATGCTCATTTGAATCGTACGGGGACGGTCTTTGATAATAACAATCGTCCCATGGCCGAGGAAGTCTTTGGGCCCATCATAGGCCATTTCATATTCATTGGCGAATGAGCCGGATTTTTGAAGTGTCATGAAGAAAATTTTATTGTCTTCGTAGTCGTCACTGAACATGATGGCCATCGTGCTATCAATCAATAATTTCTCTTTGCGCATCGCTTTGAGACGGTCCCAAAGTCCGGCAATCACTGCTTGTGGAATCAATTCTTTAACATCATCACCGACACGGAGCTTTTTGGTCATTTCATACATACTACATAACCTACTTTTCATTTGTATTTGCATTAACCCATAAATGATACCATATTCAGAAATTAATGTGATTTACAATGTCATCTAGTTTACAAGACTAGTTAATCTAGGTATAATTAATGTAACCTATTTATCAGAGGAGGACGCAGCATGGCAGCTAATGAGACTTATGCAGATTGGCAAGCCCGCATGGCAAAGGTGATTCTGCCGAAGTGGATCGAGTTACCGAACTTTGACTTATATATGGATCAGGTCCTATTATTAATTAATGAAACGTTGCAGCCATTAGGTGCTGATCCAGTTACTGCCGCAATGATCAATAATTATGTCAAACATAAAGTGATCTTGTCACCAGTCAAGAAGAAATATCAAATTATGCAATTGGCGGATATTATTGTCATTAGCTTACTAAAACCGAGTTATCCACTGGATAAAATTCGTCAGGGAATCGACCAAGTGACTGCGACTGGCTATCCCAAGCGAGCTTACGACAATTTTATTACGGTATTAACGAATCAACTTCATCATCCCGATGATCCAATTACGATTTCTGATCAGGATCTCAGTCACAGTTTAACAACCGCAGCGGCTCAACTGATTGTTAATAAATTGCGCACGGATGAATTATTGCGACTTAATCAAGTACAGACCAAGCCACAACAAATTGAAAAATAAGCTGAATGCGGTGGACCAAGTAATGTCAGTTATTTGGTCCATACGTGTTTTTTTGGTTGCTGGAATGACGGGGCTTTAGTATCATATAAAATGATTGTAAGCAATTTAAATTGGGATAGAGTGGATCAACAGTGGTTTGTTTGTTAATCTGCTTTACATTGGGAAGAGTGATTGATATGAAGGTGTTTATCAGTGACGATCAAGAACAACAGCGTCTCTGGTTAAACGACATCATTACGGCACAGCTGGAGGCATTGCACTTTAATTATGAGTTAGTCTCAGTATGGCAGCCGACCGATGTGTTAGCGGCGGTAAAGGATGGCGGCGGACCAAATCTTTATTTTTTAGATATCGTTTTACAACGCGAAATCAATGGCATTCAATTGGCCTCTAAGATTCGTGATTATGATCCTGATGGGTTTATTGTCTATGTGACGGTGCGTGATGACATGATCCCGGATACGTTGAGTGCGATGACAACACCAACCGGGTTTATTTCAAAAACAAATATGTTCGATAAGGCAAAGTTTGTTCCAGAAGTACAAAGAGTCCTACAAGTCGTAAAAAAACGGTTAGGTATGTTACAGCAATCTGCTGAACCGACTTTAACGATTCGAAGTGGTGCGTTATTATTAACGCTGAAGCTTAAAGATATCATCTACTGTGAGAAGGAACATGGGCTGCGGACCACGCGAATCGTGACGACGACCCAGTCCTATGTCGTACATAAGAATTTAAATACGATTAAGGAACAACTGACAGCGATGCATTTTTTTAATGAGTTTCAAAGTTATGCCCTCAACCTTGACCATGTGATTACGGTTGATTTTAATAAGGGCGTGATTAGTATGGACAATCATGATCACTTGACCTTTAGCCGGGGAACGATCAAGAAGTTACGGGCGTACTACCAGACCCAGGGATAGGATGAGTGTATGATAACTGAAACACAATTAACGGCAATTCAAACGTATGCTTTGCAAAAGCTTGCTCACGATCATAGTGGGCATGGTCGCGATCATTTGCAGCGGGTCAACCGGCTAGCACGCCGGCTGGCAAAAGCCGAAGGGGCAAATTTAAATCTGACTTTAGCGGCAGCTTGGCTGCATGATGTGATCGACGATAAATTGATGGCCGACCCAGCGAAGGCGCATCAAGATTTGATTGCTCAATTGAACGCGCAAAATGTTACGGCTGCCGATCAAACGGCTATTTTTGCAATTATTGATCACATGTCATTCAGCAAATCCTTCAACGGCCCTCAAAAATTAAGTCTTGAAGGGCAAGTCGTTCAGGATGCGGATCGGTTAGACGCGATTGGCGCTATCGGGATCGCCCGGGCGTTGTATTATTCAGGTCATGTCGGTGAAAAAATCTATGACCCGGCAATTGCGCCACGTGAACATATGACGCGTGAACAATATCGACACCAGCCCGGCACGGCTATCAATCACTTCTATGAAAAGTTGTTCAAGTTAGCAGCTCTCATGAATACGGATACTGCCAAAGCACTGGCAGCCCACCGGACAGCGGTGATGCACGAGTTTGTTGACCAATTTAAGGCTGAGTGGACGGCGGATGATAAGGCGTAATGGCATCCCTACGTCTAGTTGAGTCACTAGTTCTTTGAGCTGAGATCATGTTATCAGATGATGCAATTACCATTTATATTGGCTAACGAAAAAGGCCATCACAAGAATGTATCGTGAATTCTTGTGATGGCCTTTTTAGCTCTTATTCTGGTTTTAAGGCTGGCAATCTAAATCAGGCACGGTTGGTCAGAAGATGGGTTACCAACATGACTAGTAGGGACACGAGTAGTGAGTAACCCAAGATAATGGCGACCATTAGTCCCCAAGTAACTAACGTATGGATCCAACCGGTGATACCGATGAACGTCAGTAAGGTAGTCAGCACGATAATGATGACGATGGTGCTATACAACCCGATCGCACTATTCTGATAGTCAGCGGGACTTAGATCGAAGCCACCAATCACAATGACGAGGGTTAGAAAGAGCAACATTAATAGTTGCCACCAACTCGTTGGCGTACTGGTTAACGAGTGAAAACTTGCAGCCCATTGTGGTTGTTCGGGTGTATCAGCTAATTTGAAGATGGCTTGAAATAGGCCAGGAGCGAGTAGCCAGTCTAGTCCAAGGAGTGCCGCTGTGCATCCGAAGATGGGGGCGACACCAATGAACAGGTTACCAATGACTTGATACCGGCTGTGCCGATTCCAAGTATGGTTAACATAGCCTAGTGCCAGATCATCCGCCGACTCATCTTCAGGATGGAGGTGAGGGCGTTTGAGCAGCCGGACCGATTGGATGCCGTGGCGAAAAATCAGTGCGAGGATTAGATGGCTAAGCTCGTGGATGATGATGCCCAGAAAACCACAGTAGACCTGACTGTTAATACCGTAGTGGTTGACCAGATTCGCTTTGGTTTGTCGGTTGATAATCGTCAGTAACCAAGCAAATAGTCCGGGTAAACCAATGATGACCAGCAAGACGATGCCGTTATTCTTGATCAAGTTATCCACGAGGCTACTCCGTTATTGGACCAAAAGTGCCGTGCACGAGCTTGCGTAGATCATCAGCGTCGATTTCAATTGAACGCCCGATTTTACCCGAAGATACGAGAATCTTACCTTGCTGCTTAGCGGTCTCGTCTAAGTAGATGGGAAACTTCTTAGTTTCCCAAATACCAACTGGTGTGTTGGCGCCGTGTTGGTATCCGGTAGTCCGTTCCAAGTCCTTTAATGGAATCATGCCAACTTTTTTGTTGCCGGATAGCTTAGCCAATTTTTTATAGCTGAGGTGCTCATCTAACGGCAAGACGCCGACGACGGGACCGGTCTTGTTACCAATCAGCGCTAAGGTCTTGTAGATATGATGTTCGTCAACACCGAGGTGGTCGACTTGTAATTGTTGAACGTCGCCTTCCGTTTCGGTTGGGAATTCATATTGTTGATAGCTGATATTTGCTTTATCCAAAATCTTTTCAACAAGTGTTTTACCTAATTGATCTTTTTTCTTCTTTTTTGACATTATTGTTAACCTCACATTTATTAAAAATACGGTCCAATTTTATAAATGGGCCGGAACAATTCACCCAAACGCCATTAATTCTGCTATACTTGAGGTATGAAATAACCTCAAAGGAGGGATTACAATGGCTGACCTAGTTTATCAACAAGTCATCAATGATCTCAATAAACGGATCATGGCGAATGAATTTGTTGATAAGAAGCTTCCAGATGAACGTAGTCTTAGCGAACAGTATCAGGTAAGTCGTAGCTCGATTAAGCGCGCGCTTAACGTGCTAGCCAATAAGGGCCTGATTTTCAAGAAGCGGGGTTCGGGAACGTTCATTAATCCATTATATCTTAAAAATCAATCTTCGTTTAAGTATGAAGGAACTAACCTAGGAATTACGGACAGTTTAAATACTGAGGGTGCTAAGCCCAGTATTCAATTATTAGACTTTCGCGTCATTCCTGCAAGTCAAGAGTTGCAACAAGACTTATTTTTAACTGCTGACGAGTTTGTTTATGAAATCAAACGGCTGCGATTACTGGATGACCAGCCTTTCATGATTGAAAGTGGCTATATTCCAATCAAGCTTGTGCCCCAGTTGAACCGACAAGTGGTCAGTGGATCGATCTTTAATTACGTGCAAAAGACCTTGCACGCCGCAGTGACCAAATCATTCTTATCGATTGCGGCCGATGCGTCCAATACGACTGATCAAGAGTTGCTACATTTGCAGCCGAATGAACCGGTGGGCCTGATGAGTGGGATCTTCTTTTTAGATGATGGGACACCCTTTGAAGTGTCTAATATGCGATTACATTATCAATATATGAAGTATACAACGTTTGTGTCAACGAATAGTTAGGAGTCTGAGGTGTCATGGCACTGATTCGTATTAATTTTATGGCGGCTAGTTTACACCGGACCGTTCCCCTGATGGTGTGTTTACCAACTGATAAATTGGTTCCAGATGAGCAGGGCGTGCCGCGCCCGATTCAGGGTCCGTTTGCCACCCTGTACTTATTGCACGGTATCTTAGGTAGTGAAGTCGACTGGATTAGTGGCACACGAATCCAGCGCTGGGCCGACGAACGGAATCTGGCTGTCGTGATGCCAGCGGGCGAGAATAGTTTCTATACTGATCATCCTTGGTCTGGGGAGACGTATAGTCAATTTATTGGTCAGGAATTGATTGATTTTACACGCCGGACGTTTCCACTATCACACCAGCGTGACCAAACTTTTATTGGCGGATTATCAATGGGTGGTTACGGGGCGCTGTATAACGGACTAAAATTTCACGATACTTTTGGGGCCATTGTGAGTTTATCAGCCGGACTGAATGTGCGACCCGGAATGGAAAAGTTACCGGCAAAGCCTCAGTGGTTTGCGGAAACAGTCGCATATCAGCATGGCGTTTTTGGCCCAGATCTAGCAGCTGCTGGTCATTCGGAATTAAACCTGCAAGTGCTCGTAACTAAATTACTGGCAGCTCACGTCGCTTTACCCGCGATTTTTATGGCGATTGGCGATCAGGACGGCTTAAAGTCAGCGAATGATGAATTTGATCATTTTCTAACGACCAAAAAAGTTTCGCATGAATATTTGGTCGGTTCTGGAGCGCACGAGTGGGATTTCTGGGACCGCTATCTATTAAAAGCACTGAACTGGTTGCCACTAACTAATCAGGGCGCCGGTGTTAATTCTGGGCATATTAAAGCTAATTGATGGGCTGCTTCAATCATTCTGCGTACAAATTATTAAAAAATATATTAATCTAAAAGCAAGGTGTCCCAAGGGATGAGCCTTGTTTTTTTGTTTTAATTTATAAAATTGGACCGTTCCAATTAACAAAAAGGTTGATTTTTTGAAATGAGTTGTTAAAATAGAACTTGTAAACGAAAACATTTAAACAGTTAGCGTTCAAGTGAAAAGCAAATTAAGGAGTGTTTTTGAAATGACAACAGATTACTCATCACCAGCATATTTGCAAAAAGTTGATAAGTACTGGCGTGCTGCCAACTACTTATCAGTTGGTCAACTTTATTTAAAAGATAATCCACTATTACAACGGCCATTGAAGGCCAGTGACGTTAAGGTTCATCCAATTGGTCACTGGGGGACGATTGCCGGTCAAAACTTTATCTATGCTCATCTTAACCGGGTCATCAACAAGTACGGTTTGAAGATGTTCTACGTTGAAGGTCCAGGTCATGGTGGTCAAGTGATGGTTTCAAACTCTTACCTTGACGGTACTTACACCGATATTTATCCAGAAATTACGCAGGATGTTGAAGGGATGCAAAAGCTCTTCAAGCAATTCTCATTCCCAGGTGGGGTTGCTTCCCATGCGGCACCTGAAACACCCGGTTCAATCCATGAAGGTGGCGAACTTGGTTACTCAATTTCACACGGGGTTGGGGCAATTCTTGACAATCCTGACGAAATCGCCGCGGTTGTTGTTGGTGATGGGGAATCCGAAACGGGTCCATTAGCAACTTCATGGCAATCAACGAAGTTCATTAACCCAATCAACGACGGGGCTGTTTTACCAATCTTGAACTTAAATGGTTTTAAGATTTCTAACCCAACGATTTTTGGTCGGACTTCTGATGCTAAGATTAAGGAATACTTCGAAAGCATGAATTGGGAACCAATCTTCGTTGAAGGTGACGATCCTGAAAAGGTTCACCCAGCCTTAGCTAAGGCCATGGATGAAGCCGTTGAAAAGATCAAGGCAATCCAGAAGCATGCTCGCGAAAATGACGATGCGACATTGCCAGTATGGCCAATGATTGTCTTCCGCGCACCTAAGGGCTGGACTGGTCCGAAGTCATGGGACGGTGATAAGATCGAAGGTTCATTCCGTGCTCATCAAATTCCGATTCCTGTTGATCAAAATGACATGGAACATGCGGATGCTTTAGTTGATTGGCTCGAATCATATCAACCAAAAGAACTCTTCAATGAAGATGGCTCTTTGAAGGATGATATTAAAGAAATTATTCCTACTGGGGACAGTCGGATGGCTGCTAACCCAATCACCAATGGTGGGGTCGATCCGAAAGCCTTGAACTTACCAAACTTCCGTGATTATGCGGTCGATACGTCCAAAGAAGGCGCGAATGTTAAGCAAGATATGATCGTTTGGTCAGACTATTTGCGGGATGTCATCAAGAAAAATCCTGATAACTTCCGGTTGTTCGGACCTGATGAAACCATGTCTAACCGTTTATATGGTGTCTTCGAAACCACTAATCGTCAATGGATGGAAGACATTCATCCAGATAGTGACCAATATGAAGCACCAGCTGGCCGGGTCTTAGATGCTCAGTTATCTGAACACCAAGCTGAAGGTTGGTTAGAAGGTTACGTCTTAACTGGACGTCATGGGTTATTTGCCAGTTATGAAGCCTTCCTACGCGTTGTGGACTCAATGTTGACGCAACACTTCAAGTGGTTACGTAAAGCCAATGAACTTGATTGGCGTAAAAAGTACCCATCACTTAACATTATCGCGGCTTCAACTGTATTCCAACAAGACCATAATGGTTATACCCACCAAGATCCAGGTGCATTAACTCATTTGGCCGAAAAGAAACCAGAATACATTCGTGAATATTTACCAGCCGATGCCAACACGTTATTAGCTGTCGGTGACGTCATTTTCCGGAGCCAAGAAAAGATCAACTACGTGGTTACGTCAAAACACCCACGTCAACAATGGTTCAGCATTGAAGAAGCTAAGCAATTAGTTGACAATGGTCTTGGTATCATTGATTGGGCAAGTACGGACCAAGGTAGCGAACCAGACATTGTCTTTGCAGCTGCTGGGACGGAACCAACGCTTGAAACGTTGGCTGCCATCCAATTACTACACGACAGTTTTCCAGAGATGAAGATTCGTTTCGTGAACGTGGTCGACATCTTGAAGTTACGTAGTCCTGAAAAGGATCCGCGGGGCTTGTCAGATGCTGAGTTTGACCATTACTTTACTAAGGACAAACCAGTGGTCTTTGCTTTCCACGGTTACGAAGACTTAGTTCGTGACATCTTCTTTGATCGTCACAACCATAACTTATACGTCCACGGTTACCGTGAAAATGGTGATATTACCACACCATTCGACGTACGGGTCATGAACCAGATGGACCGCTTCGACTTAGCTAAGTCGGCAATTGCGGCGCAACCAGCAATGGAAAACACTGGTGCGGCCTTCGTTCAATCCATGGATAATATGCTTGCTAAACACAATGCCTATATCCGGGATGCCGGAACTGACTTGCCAGAAGTTAATGATTGGCAATGGAAGGGTTTAAAATAAGCAGTTAAAATCTTAATTTGAAAATAGCGTTGCTACTGGCCTGTGCCTCCAGTAGCAACGCTATTTTTGTGCGCTATTAATTGTGTCGATTGGATACTGTCACAAGTGCTGATTGGTGCTGGAATGTAGCCTATGACGTCTTAATCAGAACCTAGCTAACTGACGTTTAATCAAGAAGCAACTTGCAATGACTAGCATAATGTGAATTGTGAGCATATTTTAATTGGTTTTTAATTATTCCTGTTATAATAACGCTACCTAAGCTGATACTAGTGATGGTGATTAGTTAAGGATGAACGGGTCTGACGCAATCAGCTCAGCCTAACATCGTCGATTCCGGTTCCATGAACCGAGTTTATGTGGAAAGGAGCGACTGGTTGTTTAATCGCCAGTCAACGATGCTAATGAAAATTTTGATAACAGTCGAGAATTTAGTGATGGATGGTGTCAAACGAGCGGCGACGGTCCTCGGCAATGCGTTGACCTCGCAAGCCGAAGTTGCCTTTTACTCCTTGGCCCAACCCCGGTCTTTCTATGAACTGAGCGCACCGCTTATCACGGCGCGCCGGCCTGCAAGTGCGACGGTACTTAATTACTTTGGCGCTGATCCGTTGACCGTTTATGCGCCTCAAATAGATGATTTACTCACGACGATTGGGTCGGGAGCTTACGATGCCGTTATTCTCCCGGGAGGTTTACTGACGAGTTTTGCTCCGGCAATCAAACAGCGTTTTCCACGGGTCAATGTCATTGCGTGGATGCACAATAATGTTGATATCTACCTCAATCAGTATTACGTCCAAATGCAAGATGAACTGGTCGCAGGGCTCTTAGCGGCTGATACGGTCGTGACATTGACCGATTATGATTGGGAAGGCTACTCACGTTTTAACGCCCATACGGTCAAGTTCTATAATCCACCGACCATGCAAGCTCATGGTCAGCAGGCCGACTTGGCGCAACATATCATTGCCTACACTGGTCGTATTGACCTGCAACATAAGGGGCTCGATTATTTGTTGACAGTTGCGCGAGCCTTGCCCGATGATTGGCAAATTGCAGTCGCGGGGACTGGTCCCGAAGACCAATTAGCAACGTTCAATCGGTTGATGGCTGAACTCGATGTTCGTGACCGCATTATTTATCGGGGTGCACTGAAAGATACTGAGTTACGGGCGCATTATCAACAGGCGAGTGTCTTCATGATGACTTCGCGTTGGGAAGGGATGCCATTAGTTATGGGGGAAGCGATGACGATGGGGTTACCGATCGTCTCAATGTGGAATACTGGCTCAGCCGAGTACTTGCAGGGTGGCCAGTACGGTGTGTTGACTCCGGCCCGCGATGTGAATGCTCTGATTACTGGCTTAATGCCACTGTTAACTGATTTTGAATGTCGCGCTGAATATGCCGCGCGCGCTCGGCAACGCAGTCATGACTTTACCTTGAGCAAGATTGTCCGGCAGTGGCTGGCACTATTGAATCGCCAATATGTTCCGCAAACGGTCGTCGAATCAAATTGGCCTGCGGATTTGAGTAGTGGGGGACATTAGCCTGTCATAGCGGTCATGATAATCGCTCAGTACCTAGGACCTGAATGGTTGGTGCTGAGCTTTTTTGTCATTGATGGTGGGGATTTTCTTTGGATAGAACTATTATATAAAAATTATGAATTCTATTAATCAATTTGCAAACGCGTGACGACTTTGATACACTCAATCAAAAGGTCAGCCGTGCCTGACCGCATTGGAGGAGCTTGCTATTGAAGACAACGTGGCTGGCTAGTTTACTAGTCACAATCTTTTGGGGCGCCGTATTGGGGCTCGTTGTAACGTATTTAGGTGGGGCGATGGTCGAGGCTTTGACCGCCACCCCCATCGTTCGTGAACCACTCAAAGCCATGGCGGTGGGTATCATATTGGCAGTGATGAGTGGGTTATTAGTGACAACGCACCATTAAGAACTGTATGCTGGCTTTAAGGGCGCTTAGCCGACCGTTAACAAGCTTGATAAATTAAAAATGATTCGCCTTCTTGTCAGAGGAAGGTGAATCATTTTTTAGTGTAGATGAATCACGGGGTTCAATGGTGAACTAACTGTCCGGAGTGCGTTGCGCAAATGCTCACGATTTGGATAGTCGGAGTAGTTTGAGTAACGTACCGGCAAGTTCTTCACGTTGATGGGCTGGCAGATCACTCAGGTAGTCGAGTAATGCAACAACATTAGGTGATTGGAGAAGCTCGTCGCGAAAGAAGTCCGCTATTTTTAAATTCAGAGTTTCAGCGATTGCGGTCAAACTTTGTAGTTTAATGTTATCGACCTTACCACGTTCGAGTCGAGAAATTAGCGAGATTGAAACATTCGATTGTTCGGCCAATTGCTCGATGGTGATGCCGTGTTGCTGTCGGCGTTGCCGAATGATTTTGCCTATCTCGGTTAACATGGGAATCCTCCTTAATCCATTAAGCGTCTTAGCACTAATTTTAGAGGTTTCGCTATGCTTGAAACAGAGCTGTAAGTACCTTATAAGTACCGTTATAAGGTCATTAAAGCTTTTGATACGTGATGCTAATTAAATCACGTTACTTTGCTTTCAGTTATCGAACTCATGCTGAATTTGTGATCCGTTGAATGTGACAAAGCAATTATTAGGTTACGGTTAATGATAAAATAGCAACATACTATAAAGGTCTTTAAATACTTCTTTTAGTCGTATATAATGTTATTAAAGCTTTGCTATAACGCTATTAAATAATTAGTATAGCTTGCAAAGCAGAATAGAAATCAGAGTGTTGGGAGGAGCTTATTTCATCGGATGTCAAATTAATGGAGGAGTGTACCAAAAATGAAAATATGTCCAAATTGTCAGCATGAAAATGAGGCTGATAATGTTTTTTGCGAAAATTGCGGAGCGGATCTGACTCATATTGACAGTGCTGAACGAACGCAAGCCAGTGGAACGGAGCAGAAACTCGGGGATTCAAGGCAATATCAAGCTCATAAACCAGCTAAGACGCAGCAATCAAGGTGGTTGCGAATCAGTGGAAACGTGCTCGCAGTCGTCATTATTGTGGGAGGTGGATTTGGGTTTTATCAATATCACACTGGTAAAAATCAGCAGATTGCCGCGGAAGTCGAAATGATGACTAGTAATAAGCCCACGACATTGTCGAAACACTTAGTTAGCGATAATACTGGGTTAAAAATCACAAAACAGTCCGTAAAGCCCTTAATGACCTATATCCAAAAACATCCCCAGTACGCACAAGATCTGAAAACAGACTTACAGCATAACGGTTATTCTAGTGATCACACGTTTGTTGTTAAGCAAATCGGAACTAAGTGGACACTATTCCCAACTTACAAATTACGCGTCACCACGATGCAGCCGTTAATCACGACCAATCTAAAAAATGCCACACTGGAAGCAAATGACATCGAATTGGTGACCACCGAAAGTGCGCATGCCACTTATAAGGTTGGTCCGCTGTTTCCGGGGACCTATATGTTTAAACTAAGTAATTCTGACACGACAATCACGCACAAGGTTAATCTGATGGGGCACGCGAACGTCCATGAATTAATTTCGTTAGTTGCGAATAAAAAGGCAGCGACAACGTCAACGGCGAATACTGACACCAAAGCTACCACTGCCAGTGATGAATCAGACTCGAGTTTAATCAACAGCGAGAATGAATCGCAGAGTGGTACGGGCAGTGCTTATGATGATTTGTCTAGTTCAGCTCAGACAGCTATGTCAGAAATTGCCGCGGCTACCGGTGGGGATATTAGTGATTATGATTATACGGCGAGTGAACCACACACGGATGTGTATGAAATTAAATGCTATGTTAGTGGTACTAATGATTTAGCAGATACTTATCGATATGATGATGTTAATGATATTCTAGCGCGCTACAACACGAGTACCGGTAAGTTTGAAACGGTAGATTCAAATGATTAACGAGAAATTTATGATTAATTTGGAGGATGTTTAAATGAATAAGCAGGCACTTTTTTGCTCGCAGTGTGGCAATCAACTGAAAGCCGGGGCGAAGTTTTGCCCGAAATGTGGTGCTGTGGTTGCCCCAAACCAGGAAATTCCGGATCAAGGGCAGTCAGTTGCCGAATCCGAGAATACGGTTGAACGTAGTAGTGATGATACCGTCAATAAAATTTTGACCACAGATACCGTCCAACATGTCAAAAAGTTCTCTGGAAGCTACTTTTCGTGGTTTAAGATGACGATCCGGCATCCCGGTCATCCGATTGAACCGACTAATCGGTACTTTGGACTAACTTCGATCGGTCTTGAGGCCTTTTTACTGGTTTTATCAATTGCGTTAATCTTACGTAAGGCACAAAATGTCGCCAATGATTTTACTAGTTCATTGACTGGTGGTAGTTCGGAAGCTGCGATTCATGCTGGCAGCTTTATCCTAAAAACGAGTATGCTGGTGTTTTTCATGTTTCTTGGGATATATGCGATTTATGTTAGCATTGCCTATGCCTTTCGCCGCGTTGTTAATACTGGTTCGATGCAATTTAGTGATTTTATCAATCAATTTGCAGCAATTACGAATTTGATTCTAATCTTTAATCTACTCACGTTGCTTTTGACGATTCTCACTGGAACTGGTAATTTTTCTGGCATGACTGGATTGTTCTTCTTTATGATCCCAACCATCGGGATTATGAATCTGGCATTTATTTATATCATTATTGATAATGTTGTGAAGCCCCATATTGACAAATTTTATGCGTTAATCATTGCTGAAATCGCATTAGGTTTTGCACTATCTGTTTATGTCATGATATTAGCCGTTTTAGGTGGCAATATGCTTTTCTCACAACTATCGTCACTATTTTCGTAAGCGTTAGTACCGTCGGATTACCGCCGTGACGGATTAGTTAATTTTTAAAGAGACGATGCCATGGATTCAGAGCGGAAAAAAAGGGGACCAGATTTTGAAAAAAAGTGAAACTGTCTGTATCAGTCTGCTGTTACTGTTATTTATTAGCGGTTGTGGTAGCTCACAGCAGGCCTCGCAAGCGTCACATGCGGATAAGAAGCATGGCGTTAGTGTGGTCAAAGTGAAGCCCAAAGTGATTACTGATAAGGCGCACAAAACAAATGATGCAACTAAGGCAACGAGTACGTCAGTCAACGCAAGTTCTCAGTCG
This sequence comes from Lactiplantibacillus sp. YT640, assembly GCF_049745435.1. Classification (NCBI taxonomy): domain Bacteria; kingdom Bacillati; phylum Bacillota; class Bacilli; order Lactobacillales; family Lactobacillaceae; genus Lactiplantibacillus; species Lactiplantibacillus sp. YT640. The sequence goes on along the minus strand of NZ_JBMNVY010000001.1, from coordinate 239,668 downwards.
ACAAAAATAACGTCTCAACAACGAGGGGCTACGACTATGAATCTTAATGAGATCAGTCAGGGCTCCTATGGGAGTTTGTTAGGTGACTGGAAGGAAGTTGCTAGTAGTGTCAATAAGCATGATACTAAGGGCGATGTTTGGCAATCTCCCGAGGCTGGCGCTAAATTAACCGTAAAAGACACGAAAATCAGTGACGGTGAAATGGCCTTAGCAAGCGGGAAATTTGAAGATGCGAATGGTGATGAAGAGGCTGTTACTACTACCATCAAACAGGAAAAAGGCGCACTGCATATCGATGGTGATATCGGTGCAGCTGCCGTCACGTACTGGTTTTATCCAAAGGGAGTTGCAATCAGTGGCTGGGGTGATAACGTTCCTGCCACCATTGAGACGGATACTGAGCGAATCATAACGCGCACAAGTAATAATTCTTATGTAAAAGTTTTTGAACGTCAAACGACCGCCGCCAATACGGGAAACCGCAAGTCGACAATGGCGCTCGGCCAGATTAAAACTGGTGATTATTCAAGTTTGAATGGGACTTGGCAAAATGGACAAGGAAATCAAATCAAGATTCATAATCAGCGGATGAAATTTAGAGATTTTGGCCTGACGCAAGACGCTACTCCGGGGACGATTACTAAACTCAAAATGGATGTGCCATCATTAGATGATCAGCAAGGAAATTCTAAGACGGTTGATGGATTGAAGTATCATCAACAATTAACTTATCAAACCTCAAACGGTGCCAGCATGCTTCAAGGCAGTTTTTCAATATCAGGCTCATCTGGCGGACTTTATGATGTGGTATTTATGCCCGGTGGAAATAATGCTGACCTAAATAATGGTGATAGTAGTCGGGACCGTATTGCGGCGTTAGGAACGCAAAATGATCCCCAAAACATTCCAAGTGATAAGATTTATTATCGCTCAAATTAACAGTTTAGAGGCATAATTAAGCTCTTTGTGGCTAAGATAAATATGCAGGTGTCAAAAAAAGGAAGCTCACTGAGCTTCCTTTTTGGACCCTTCAAGATAGATACTTTCATAACAGTTTGATGGCAAGCGTCGGTAGCCAGCTGAATGAAGTTGAACTTGCTTAGTCAGTAGCGCTCAATTAAATGCGGACTATTAAATAAACTTGGCAATGGGGCCGGTACCGTCACCCGTGTGGTGCTAAATGGAAGTTGTAGATCCAACAATTGGGCATGTAACATCAGCCGAGGTGCCGACTCCGCTTGCGAGTCGTAAAGTGGATCACCGATAATCGGGTGGTCACTGGCGGCCAAGTGGACCCGTAGCTGATGGGTACGGCCAGTATGCAGGGTCAGTTTAACTAAACTCTGATGGGCGGTTGTTGCACATACTTCGTAGTCGGTGAGTGCTGGCTGGGCATCGGCCGTGTTGACCCAGCGTTTGCGTTTGTCGGTAGCATCGTGACCGATTGGCGCGGTGAAATGCCCAGTTGGCGTGGCAAAGTGACCACGTACCCAGGCATAATAAGTCCGGCGAATTTGCTTGTCACTGATTAAGCGGTCTAAAATCGGGACGACGACCGGGTTCAATGCGACTAGCATCGCACCAGAAGTCATCTGGTCGAGCCGGTGAACCATGTATGGCACCTGCTGAGTTGGTTGGAGTGTGGCTGCTAGGTCATTTAAAATTGATCCGGTTTCACCTGGTTGATTAGGATGCGATTTCACGCCAGCGGGTTTATCAACGACTAACAGATCGCTGTTTTGATATAAAATCGTGGCTGGGGCCGTGGCAGCCGCAATATAGTTCGAGGTCGGAGTCCGAAAGTCACTGGGGATAAACGTCAGCGTCAGGTAATCACCAGTATTGACGAGTTGTGCAATCGACGTTGGTGTACCGTTCAGCTGAATCCGCCGCGTTTGGCGTAACTGGCCCTGAATCCGCTTTGGAATCAGCCAAGTCCGAAGGCAAGCCCGAATCGACTGTTGATTCAAACTAGACGGGATAGTGAGTTGATAAGTCCAGGTCATGAATAAAGCTCCTTTATAACGGGGAAGAAGACGGGCAACGCACGGAAACCACTAAAAAAGTCTGGAACGTATCCAGACTTTTTTGTTAGTCTTCTTTTTTAGCGGTCGGCTTAACGATCAAAACGTCACAAATTGCGTTGCGACTGACGTAGGTGGTTACGGAACCGACCATCAAACGTTCAACGGCAGATAAGCCGGTTGAACCAATCATAATTAATTCATTATGGTGGTCAGCGGGAAATTCACGCGCGATAACCGTTTTGGGATTACCAAAACGAACATGGACATCAACGTCGGTCACCCCAGCGTCAATTGTTTGTTGCTTGAGTTCTTCCAAGCGCTTTTGAACGTCTTCCGACAACTTGTAGATGACATCACCACTGACCGCACCGCCGTACGTGTCACTAAATTGGTTGACTTCCAACACGTTTAAAATGTCGAGATGGGTCTTGTTACGCTTAGCGACTTCGATGCCCCGCCGAAGAACTTCGTCGGTAGCCTTGGAGCCATCAACTGGTACCAGGATATTTTGATATTGTTGTAACATAATGGTTACCCCCGTTTGATATGGCTAGTTAATAACTATATTTTAGCATTAATTTTCAGCAATGTAAGCATTTAAAATCGATTTATGATTAGGTACGTTTAGCTGGAGTGTCTAAGTTAGGTAGCAATTGAGTAACAATAGCAAGGAAAGCATTTTTCGAGGAGTATTAGCACCAGTGATGATTATCTGCGAGTGAAGAGATTGGGATTGATGTAGCTGTTATTACTCAACTTTTAGCAAACAAATACGTAATTATGAAGTATGTACTAAGGAAATACCGACTAATATATTGAGATACGGTTGTTTGAATGTTCTAACAATAGTGGATAGTTATGGTGTTATATTTTGCAATTGTGACGTCTCAAAACGATGTCACAATAACATTATATGTTTTGTTAATCATAAATATTAACAGTGAGTAGTTTATTTAGGCTATTAAAGTGCTGGACTTTTATTTTACGCAAATTGGCAATCGTAACGGGCCGTGATAAGGTTTAAACTAAAGTTGATATGTTTGCTTTACGTAAAATGTAAGTATTTATAACTATAACGAAGAAAAGAAACTTGTTTGTTGTTAGCATTAAAACATCTGAAATCTCTAAAACATGAAAAAGATCGTCAATGTAAGCGTTGACATATCGAGAATAGGGTGGTTTAATATTGATGTAGGTTGTTATAACAACATGACAAGTCGTGGAGATAAAAACAAAATGGCTAGTTCAAAAATTGTTCCACTTTATCAGAGCATGCTTAATGATTTGATTCGTCAGATTGAGTCTGGTGAGTTGGTAGAAAATGCTAAGTTACCATCAGAGCAGAAACTTGGTGAAAAGTATGATGTTTCCCGGATTACTGTTAGACGCGCACTAGCAGAGCTGGAAAATAAAGATTATATTTACAAAAAACAAGGACAAGGTTCGTTTGTAAAAAACAAAGAGGACATTGATTTAGGTATTCATTACCTAGATGTCCGCAAAGCAATTGAAAATATGAATGCTGTTCCAGAAATAAGACTTGAAGCGTTTAAATTGATTGTGGATGGTTCGGAGTCTGATGTTCGAAAAGTAATGGAAATAAACTCCGATGTTTATTTGTATTATCTACGTTATATGGTTTATGCAGATCATCGACCTGTCTTCCATGAACAAGTCTATTTACCTTTTGAGCGCTTCCCACGTATTTTTAACAGCGAGATTGTTAATAATGATTTGATGCCTTTTTTGGTTAAAAAGTATGGACTAAAGGCTAGTTTCTTTTCACATACTCAACCTGCGTTAATTACTAAAAGTAACCGGAAAGAATTTGACTTAAATGTTGGCGATCCAATGATTTATATGCAGACACGTGGAATAGAAGAGAAAGAAATAATTTACTATAGAAAAGCAGCCGTGGTAGGAAATCTGATTATGTATATCGTAGGTTAATTACTATCCGCTGTGAATAGAGGGATAAATATGAGTGAACCAAATATTGTGCTTACAAGAATCGATAACCGACTAGTTCATGGACAAGTTGGTGTTGTTTGGACTTCCTCTGTTGGAGCCAATTTATTATTGGTTGCTAATGATGAAACTGCCAATGATCAATTGCAACAAGAGCTGATGGCAGCAACTGCTGAAACATCTGGAGTTGGAATTCGATTTTGGACAATTGACAAGACTATCAGTACTATTCATAAAGCAAGTCCGCGACAACATATCTTTTTGGTGATTCGCAATGCTCAAGATGCTCGTCGATTAGTAGAGGGTGGTGTTCCAGTAAAAAATCTGAATCTTGGAAATATGCATTTTTCGAAGGGAAAGGTCCAAGTAACCAAGTATACTTATATGGATGATCAGGACAAGGCTGATTTAAAATATTGTGCGGATCATGGTGTGAATGTTTATGTTCAAGAAGTTCCGGAAGATAAAAAACAACCTTTGGAAGAGGTGATCTAGATGCAAGTCACCTTAATTCAGGGTCTCCTGATTGGACTATTTGCTTTAATTGCAGGTATTGATTTTTGGCTAGAGGGCTTGTATATATTTCGACCAATGATCGTATGTACAGTGACTGGTGCTATTTTAGGTAATCTGACTCTTGGTATTATTGCTGGTGGTTTAACAGAGTTAGCTTTTGCTGGGTTAACACCAGTTGGTGGGACACAGCCACCTAATCCAATTATGGCAGGAATTATGACAGTCGTATTGGCGTATACCACCGGAAAAACACCTTCAACGGCTATTGGGTTGGCACTCCCATTTAGTATTTTAATGCAATATATCATTTTGTTTTATTATTCGGCGTTTTCAGTCCTTACTAAAAAATTAGATGCATATGCGGCGAATGTTGAAACTAAAAAATTCACAAGATTAGCGCTGTTACCTACAGTACTTGTTGCATTAACATATGGTGTGATTGCTTTTCTGTGTGTTTATGGTGCTCAAGAACCAATGAAGGCATTGGTTAATTCTATGCCCGTCTGGTTAAGTCATGGCTTTGAAATTGCAGGTAATATCTTACCCGCAGTTGGATTTGGATTGTTGCTTAAAAGTATGTTAAAAGCTGAATACGTCCCATATTTATTACTTGGTTTTACAGCGGCGTGCTTTATTAAGTTTGGTAATTTGATGCCGGTTGCGGTAATTGGGATTTCACTTGCTTTTATTGAGTTTTATCACAATAAAAAACAAACCGATAACGAGAAAAAACTTAAATCAATGATTGAAAGTGCCAGTGGAAACGGAGATGATGGCGATGGCATCTAATTCACCAATATCAGAACGAGGTAGATTAACGAAGCATGATGTACGAATGCTTGGTTGGCGATCACTGTTTAATCAGTCTGCAATGAACTATGAACGGATGCAGGCAGATGGTTGGACATTGGCAATGTTGCCATCACTAAGAAAAATTTATGGTAATGATAAAGAGGGCCTAGCTGCTGCTCTTGAATCAAACTTGCAATTTATTAACACTAATAATTATGCTGCACCGCTGTTGATGGGTTTAGAAGCATCTCTTGAAGAACATGGCGAAAAAAGATCGACAATTGACGGACTGAGAATTGCATTGTTTGGTCCATTGGCTGGTATCGGGGACGCGATTACATGGTTCACAATCTTACCAATTGTTGCTGGAATTACAGCGTCTTTTGCTAAACAGGGCAGTATTCTTGGCCCATTAGTTTTTTTCCTAGTCTATTTAGCAATGTTTGTAGCACGGGCGCCAATTGCATTATTGGGATACAACGCCGGCACAAAAGCTATTTCAAAAATTCGCGAAAATTCAGGAATCGTATCACATTGTGCTAGCATTCTGGGGTGCACTGTTATTGGGGGATTAATTGCTACTTATGTACAAATTGCGGTTAAAACAAAGATTCCAGTTTCAGCAGGGCATACGATTGCAATTCAAACACAATTTTTTGATCGGATTTTCCCTAATTTATTGCCATTAGGGTATACCTTCTTATTGTATTGGCTATTAAAGAAGAAAAATGTGAGTCCCGTAGTCTTAATATTAGGAACATTTATGTTGGCAATCCTTTTCTCATGGATGGGGGTTCTTTAGAATGAAGATAATAGTTAGTGGACACGGAAATTATGCAAGTGGACTACAATCAACAATTCATTTGTTAGCAGGTGATATTGCCAATATCGAGTATATAGATTTTACTGATAACATGGATGATATTCAGCTTAGTGAGCGATTTCAACGTGCTGTAATTGGTGAGAATAATGTTGTCTTTATGTGCGATTTACTAGGTGGTACGCCATTCAAGGAAGCTGTTAAGTTAAGTCAAGTGAGTGAAAAAGATATTGCGGTTACAAGTGGTTGCAATGTTGGTGCATTGCTTGAAGTGGGTTTTGAGCTTACAACATATTCAGCTCCGGCTAAAAAATTGGCTGAAAAATTAGTTAAAATCAGCCAGGTACAAACTAAAGTTTTTCATCATCAAGCTATTCAAGTTGATGATGGGGTAGAAGGTATTTAGCGAAATATACAGATTGTCCGATTAACAAGTTATCTGTTGATCGGATTTTTTGTTTGGAATATGTTATTTTGAATAGAAAAAGTGCACATTATAAATATTTTGATGAAGATAAAGAATTATGACTTTTTTGGTTACAGAGTGTTTTTTTAAAATTAACAATTGTGAGTGAAGTCTATTGGATAACCAGCTATCTTTAATTAGTTTCAAGTGTTTAAAAGTGAAGTTAATTTTAACAAAGTTAATATTATCAAGGGATTTAGGCAAGTAACGATACTAATAATGATAACTAACTGGTAATTGGTTAATAATTTAAAATGATAACGGTGTCAATCAATTGATATTAATAAAATAATTCGAAGCGATCTCGTTTGAATGTCCCTCTTCGACATGCTAATATTATTCTGTAATAGCAGGTGCTACAGGGGAATTAAATCGGTTGTGTTAACAGCTAACTCACGGAAAGTTTGGGGATTTTAAAATTGAAAATTGGAATGACAAAAAAAGTAGTAACTTCATTATTGCTAAGTACCGCTTTGCTGCCGATGTTGAGTGGTAAAGCTGATACGGCAAGTGCAAATCAAAAACTGGCAGCTGCGACTAAGGGAAACAGCGCTGCTTCAGCTGCAAGCCAACAAGTGACCTTAAGTGCTGGCAGTCAGACGGAAACGACAGCGGCCGGTGCGACTGACCAATCAGTTGCCAGTGACGGTGCCAAGACTGACGATCAAGCTGAATCGACCAGCACGACGACGGCTACTACCAGTGCAACAAGTCGTGTCACAGTGCGGGCAGCCAGTCAAGCCGCTAAAGCTGACAGTACAGGACCGCAAAGCCAGTCCTCCGCCAGTGAAGCTGCCAAGGATAACGCGGCTGCTAGTGCTACGGCGGACTCCACAACTAGTGCTGTTGATCAACTTGATAAAACGGCCAAAGCTAGTGCAGCCACGAGCCAAGCCAGTCACAGTACGACTAATGAGACGGCTAAAGCCAGCGCGGCCGCAAGTCAGGATAGTCATGTCACTACGGACCAATCCAGCGCGACTGTGACGAGTGAAGTAGCCAAATCAGCCGCATCGTCAGCCGCACCTAAGCAAGCGACTGAGCAGGCGGTAGCCGCGAAAATCTCACCAAAGATTGAGACGGCTGTGGCGGCTGATGCGGTCCAGTCATCAGCGATGATGGCACGGTCCACGCGGGCAATGACTAGTCAGGAAATCTTCCTGAGTCAGATTAAAGCGGGGGCAATCTCTGGTTGGAACAAGTATCAAGTCTTGCCATCAGTCACGGCCGCACAGGCAATTCTGGAAAGTGGTTGGGGACAATCACAACTTGCAACTCAGGGAAACAACTTATTCGGTATCAAGGGAAGTTATCAAGGGCAATCAATCTACTTCCCAACCCAGGAATGGAATGGCTCACAATACATTACGATTCAAGACGCTTTTCGGAAGTACCCGAATTGGTCAGCTAGTGTTGAAGATCATGGCGCCTTTTTGGTTGTCAATCCGCGTTACAGCAATTTAATTGGGGTTACCGATTATCGGCGCGTTGCCAGTCTCTTGCAACAAGACGGCTACGCAACCGCGCCAACGTACGCGAGTTCGCTGATCAGCATCATTGAATATAACAAGCTACACGAGTGGGATCAAGAAGCGCTCAGTGGTCAGGCAAGTGGCGGAAATGATAATAACCAAGTTCAGCCTGATCAAGACGTCACCCCAACCAGTGGTACACATAAGTTTACTAAGACAACGACAATTCACAATGCGCCGGACGCCACGAGTGCCGTAGTGGGTACTTACAACGCTGGTGAAACAGTCAATTACAATGGTAAGTTAACGGTCGGTAATGCAACTTGGTTACGCTATCAGTCCTATTCTGGCGTATCACGGTATGTGATGATTAGTCAAACAACAACTAATGATAATAATAACCAGGCGACAGTTACGCCAGCTAGTGGGTCGTATAAGTTTACCGCAAAGACCAACATTCGATCAGCCGCAAGCAAAACGGCTCAAGTGGTCGGCACTTATAATGCTGGTGAGACGGTTTACTATAATGGCAAGATTACCACGGGTGGGACAACTTGGTTACGGTATTTATCCTATTCAGGCGCTCAGCATTACGTGGCTATGAGTGGTGATGAGGTTGGTGCTGTGGCTAAACCGGACGTGGTTGCAACCAGTGGGTCGTATCGTTTCACGAAAACGACAGCAATCAAGAGTTCACCTGCAACTAGTGCGACAACGGTTGGGTCTTATAATGCTGGCGATACGGTCTATTACAATGGTAAGGTGACGACAAATGGTCAGACTTGGTTACGTTACATGTCTTACTCAGGTGCCCAGCATTATGTGCAAATTAGTGGTGAGAGTACGTCGACCAATGTTGATAAACCGCAAGTAACGCCTCAAAGTGGTAGTTATCGCTTTACGCAAACAACGGCGATTAAGAATACACCGGCCGGAAATGCCCCAAGTGTCGGTACCTATAGTGCTGGTGATACAGTCTACTACAACGCTAAGGTAACGGCTAACGGCCAGACTTGGTTACGGTATTTGTCTTATTTGGGCGCCCAACATTACGTAGCGATTAGTGGTAATGCCGCTACCGGAAATACGACGTCTAAGCCGGTAACAAACAGTCAAGGGGCGTTCCGCTTCGTAACGACGACTAATATTCGTACGGCGCCAAGTACGCGCGCAAGCGTTGTCGGTGAATATAACCCAGGTGAAACGGTTTATTACAATGGGACGGTTCAAGCTGAGGGTTACACGTGGCTCCGATATCTGAGTCGCTCCGGTGCAACGCACTATGTTGCTAAGCTTGAAGGCTAGGCATATTAGTTGTTCCGGCGTCCAAATGGCTTTATACTAAGGATATTGAAATGGAATAGCGATTACGACCGCTATTAATGTTTCGGCAACCTAGTTGGCTTCGGCTGACTAGGTTGTTTTTTTACTCGGTTTGCAATCGCTTACATTGTATGCTATATTGGATTTATCGGAAGAGTCACAGGTCAGTATCAAACTGTTACCCAATTGTTGTAACAAACCCGTCAAGTGATAGCTAGTGCAGTATAGCAGCGTTTCCGCTAATTTCGGATAACTGACTGGCCCAACCTCCATCTATTGATGGCACGGTTATGTCCACGGAGAACGGATTGCCGCCAATCAAACGTTCACGGATGTGGATAGTGAATCAGTCATCTTGTGGTGTGAAGAATGCCACGCCAAACTTTTTGTATGATTCTTCCAAAAAATGGGCTCACATTGTGGGTCCTTTTTTCATCTTGCTGTATGATTAAAGTAACCTAAAGCTGAAGGAGATTTTAAAACATGTATTATGTCGCAATGAAAGATCATGAGATTGGCCGTAACTTGGCAACCGAACAATATTTAATGAATAACGTGGATTTCGATGAACCATTAGTTTTGTTCTACTATGAAGAACCGTGCATCATTGTTGGTCGGAACCAGAACACCCTTGAAGAAATTAATGCCGACTATGTCCGGGAACATCACATTACCGTAACGCGGCGTCTCTCTGGTGGTGGGGCTGTGTATCAAGATCTTGGTAACCTCTGCTTCAGCTTTGTGGTGGATAGTGACAGTCAAGAGTTTGGCGACTTTAAGACATTTACCAAGCCAATCATTGATGCGCTTCACGATATGGGGGCGACGACAGCGACGGTCAGTGGTCGCAATGATTTGCTCGTTGATGGTAAGAAATTCTCCGGTAACGCCATGTATTCACGGAATGGCAAGACGTTCTCCCATGGCACTTTGATGTTGAATGTTGATTTAAACGTTGTCCCACATGCGCTAACAGTCCCGACCGACAAGATTGCTTCCAAAGGTATTAAGTCCGTTCGGAGTCGGGTCACGAATTTACGGCCTTATTTAGCGCCAGAATATCAGAATATCACGGTGCCAGAATTTCAGGATGCCCTGTTAAAAGAGTTGTTCCATGTTGATTCGTTGGATCAGATTGCGGATAAGGAATATCACGTGACACCTGAACAACAAAAAGCTATTGATAAAATTTACGAAGACTATTATGCTAATTGGGATTGGGTTTACGGTAAATCACCGGAATTCTCGGTTAAGCGGCGTCAACACTTTGATATGGGAACCATTGATGCGCGGATCTCGGTTGATGACGGCTTGATCAATAACATTAAATTTTATGGTGATTTCTTTGGTAGTGGCAACGTTCAAGATATTGAAGCCGCCCTTAAAGGTGTGCGGTACGACCATGAGGCCATCACTAAAGCGCTGGCAGATATTGATTTAAATCAGTACTTCACGGGAATTGAACGGTCAGCCGTTATTGACTTAATTGCCCAATAATAGGAGTGATTTGTTGAAACTGACTCGCTTAGTTGCATTTGCGTTTGTGTCCTTTTTTTGTTACGGTATCGTCAATTGGATGATGTCGACTAGCCATTTTCACCTGCAGGCAAAAAATATTTCGGTAGCGGAAATGTGGCAGGGGTTGCTGATTGCCCTAGTCTTATATTTTCTAGGCGTTCTAGCAGTGTATATTAATCGTATGCTGGGTTTTTACGTCCTAGGGTTAGTTGTACTGATATATAGCTTAGGACTTGTCAGCGCCTTAATGTCGGGCTATCAGAGTACGGCTGGCATGGAAATTAAACTGGCGTTAGAAGTTATGGGTGTGATTGGATTGGGAATCAACTTTTATACGTTGGTGTTACTGACTCGCTGGCGACGTGCAAATTAACGAAATTGAATAATGAATGAGGGATAATGTTTTATGCAACGAAACGTACAAGCTTTTATTGATGATGTTACGGCTGACAAGGTTACGCAGGATAGCTTGACTGGTACCTATGCCAAACTAGCGACCAAGGTTAAGCCTTGGCTGGCGAAGCTGGTAGCGGCACTCAATGCCGACCAGCTTGCCCAAGTGACGCTGACGGCTAAGCATGAGCCAGCTATCAGCTTTCGGTTGGAGACGAGTGTTATTAATTTGCCACTGGCTAATCTGACCGAAATTGGAAAGGTTACGGCGGCAGAGGATACGCTGCCAATCAACGTTTACATGATTGCAGAATCCGATGCGTTACCGTCAGGATTGCGAATTGATGAGCTGGGAAGCGTTGCCGACGTGCTCGCTGATCAAGCCAACGCTGAAAAGTTATTAACCGATTGGCTGACGGCTCAGACTGATCGCTTAGACCAGATCACGGCGGCGGAAGCTTAAACGTAATCTTTACGAGTTAATTACTAAATCTTTACATGACTATGGTAAGGTAAGAATTGATATTGGAGCCAAGCCAAAATCAAAATACCAATGGAATTGAGTGTGTCGTTCATTAAATCGAACGGGATACTCAATTTTTTTGGTTGCGAAAAGTTAAGTACTGCGGCCCAACTGTGGTGAGTAGGAGCCACGAATTTTGTGGCGGTGCGACTTGCATTTTATCAATGAAGATGATATGGTAGTCCATGCGATGAGTCGATAGAGTCAGATCGTTAGCAATAACGGTTCCGCGCGAGCGGCTAGTGACTAATATTGATAGCGGGGCACGTTTCTCTGACGTATTTCAGAGTGTCTGGGTCACTGACATTGTGGAGTGTCACTCCCGCTGGTTTTACCAGTGCCGCGATGAACGCGTGTTAACCATTTTCGGATGGCTGACACGCGTTTTTTTTGCGTACAGATCACGCATAAGACTTTCATAGGGTGGACTATTCGGCAAAAGCGGTGGTCGACTGGATAGTCGTAAAATAAAACGGACGGCCATCAGGATAAGATTATCCCGGCGACCGTCCGTCAATGGACTGAAAGATTAGTCCTCTTCGTTCATTGCAGCTGCTGACTCGGTGTTAGCAGTTGCCCGTTGCATTTTTCCAAGCACACCGCGGGCGATTGGGCCGACGATGATGAGTTGGAGTGGTAATGCAACAATCAAGTTAAAGATCCAAGTGTGACCGTAAGTCGCTAAAACGTGACTTCCGGACAATTCACCTTCCACTGCAATCCCGAAGAGGGACATGCAAGTTACCATGCCAAGAACCATCAAGACGGAGATGGTAATCCCAATCAAGACAACCCGTTTGCGCATGTAATCATTAATGATATATTTGAAAGCTAATCGTTTGGCAATTGGTCCCACGACCAATAAGTCTAAAATGATGGCAACGAATAAACCGAGTGGGTAGCCACTAAGGATTGCCATTACTAACCCGTTGCTGAAACCTTGAGCAAGGGTAACGTTATAGGCGGTCATCACAAAGACCATTAAACCGGCCATAATGGCGGTAAAGACAACTTCTTCTTTTAAATTACGTGGCATTCTATTCACACACTCCTAGTTTTTTTGTATCGGTTGATTACTATAGCATGCGAAGGGGGCCTCACATAAGTAACAATTTGATGACAAATTATGAAACGGTTACATTGTTAGCCTGTTTTGGGCCGTAGTCGGGTGTCATTTACGATATACTTATAAGGGGCAGTATGATGGCAAAATGAACTTTAAAGAAATAAGGTTGTGGAAACAGCTTTCAAGTTAACAAAATTCATTTCTGCTGATGCCACGGTTGTTGTTGAGGAGATACGTAGTCAAGAAAAGGATGGCACAATGAATCTTAGGTGCCCAAAAATGGACCAACTGAGCCAAATATAATTTAAAGTTAAATTTCGATCCAGAACAGGTAAACGTTGGTAAAGTGAGACAACATAGCGTATGCTGTAGTTAGCATCAGACAATTAATCTTTGGGGAGTTGATTATCTTGAAAAAAATGTTAGTTAGTTCAGCCGTGATTGCTGGGATCATTGCGCTGGGAGGCGGTTATTACTTAGAAGCCGACCATCAGTCTAGTCAGTCGCGGGTTAGTGAAACACAATCAGTTGTGTCAAAGACTAAGGCTAAAAAAGACGCGTCATCTTCAGCAAAGTCGACGAAGCAATCGACAGCTGCTAAATCGTCGTCAACTAAAGCATCGTCAGTTTCCACAACTTCAGCTAATGAGTCACAATCCGAAGCTAGTGCAACGACTAGTCAGGGTAGTAAGACAGCTACTGCAGCTAGCTCGCAGGGACATTCAAATACCACTGCAACTAGTCAAACAACTACCGGGCAGTCTGCATCCGCGACCTCATCATCAACTAGCGGCCAGCAAACGACCAATCCACAGCAGTTAACAGCTAGTCAGATTAATGATTGGGCTTGGCAACAAGTGGCTAAGGACTATCAACAAACAACCGCCAATAAGCAAAACTTTGTGTTTAATCAGTATCAAAGCGGTGGTTTAGTTTACGTGGAAGTTTATGAAAATACCAACGCCGATGTCGCACACTTAGCGGGTCGTTTTCGGATTAACGCCCAAGGTCAATTGGAACAACAGCAGTTGGCTAAGGGGAACGTATGGCAAGTTGTTGCAACACAGCCATAATGGCGTCGTTTAGCAGGTTACAATTGAAAAATAGTTATTGCCAATTGGGTGTTCAGCGGGTGTCAATTTTGAACACCTAATTTTTAGTATCATCATGGTCAATTTGGTAGCTTGATTCAGCTGTTATCACGGGTAAGTGCCGGCAGGGCCCAAGGTAAGGTATGACAAGCTAGCCTAGTGATGCCTCAGTAATTTGACCAGGATATTGTAACCGCCTTCTTGCTCATTGTGACCAAATACGGCATACTGAAAGTAGTTCATAAAGATTGGTGGCTGGTTTGATGGCAAAAGAGAAACATGAAATTTATGACGAACAGGATAAGCGACTGGGCCGCTTGATTCTGAAAATACTGGGGATCGTCGCGATTGTCAGCGGCTTAGTGGGACCGTTCATTTACTTATTGAATGCAAACTGGGGCCGTGAGCTAGGAACCTTGGCCGTGATTTGTGGCGGCGTTGCGATTTGTCTGGGCCCTAAAGGTCGAACTGCAGGGGGCCAGTGGTTAGCCCTCTTGAAGACGCTGGGGTTGAGTATTTTGATTTTAGGATATTTTGTGATTGTCTTGAAATTATTGGGATAGCTAGGCAGTGTCGAATGCGTTTCTGTAAAAATGGTGGTCAGGATAATGCTGGCACCATTTTTTATTGTGCTGAAATAAGATTGGGGCTTGCGCTCCTATTATTATGAGAGTAAGATGAAAATATCATTAAATAACATGTTGATGAGAAGAGTAGTCAGGTTATACCTTTGACAGGGAGCCGTGGGGAGTGTAAAGCGGTAAGGTAGCGCCTGATGAAGATGAACTCGGAATGCCCAGTTGCGGTCGCAAGGCTGTACTGGCGGGACTGGCCGATACTCCAGTGAGTCAATAATGACTTGATGAGTTTAACGGGGTGACCCGTAATTGAACTTGGGTGGTAACACGCGACCGGCGTCCCTTGAAGATGGCGGCTTTTTTTGTAGTCATTTTTACACTGGCCTCTCTGTAGACTGCCCGACCATAACTAGATTGGATGGGATTGAGATTATGACAAAACAAGCTGAGAAATTACACATTGAAACGCGGTTAGCACAAGCTGGTAATCGGAGTGATGATGAGAAGACCGGGGCAATTTCGGCGCCCATCTACTTGTCGACAGCATATCGACATGCTGGTTTAGGACAATCTACGGGATTTGACTACCCGCGCGAGGCCCAACCGACCCGCTGTATTTTGGAACGAGTGCTGGCAGAGATGGAACACGGCATCGCTGCGTATGTGCTGACTTCTGGCATGGCGGCAATCCAGCTCGTTTTCACGCTTTTCAATAGTGGTGACAAAATTATTGTGTCTGATGACTTATACGGGGGTTCGTACCGCTTCTTTGACCTCTTACACGACCATTATCATTTGGATTTTGCTGTCTGGGATGGGCAGGATCAAGCGACATTGGCAGCACTGGCAGACGATCAAACCGTTGCCCTGTGGTTGGAAACGCCATCGAATCCAACCATGAAGGTCATAGATATTACGGCCACAGCGGCTACCGCACACGCCCATGACCTCAAGTTAATCGTTGATAATACTTTCTATACACCGTTGATTCAAAAGCCACTGGATCTAGGCGCAGACATCGTCGTTCATTCCGCAACTAAGTATTTAGCCGGTCATAATGATGTTTTAGCCGGTGCAGTGGTAGTCAAGTCGCAGGCGGATGCTGATGCGCTTGAATTTAATCTGGTGACGACTGGTGCGGTCCTTGACCCGTTCGACGCTTGGCTGCTCTTACGGAGCTTGAAGACTTTGCCATTACGTTTGCATCAGCAGGAGGCTAATGCGCAGGAACTCGTTACGGTCCTTGAGGCAGATGAACACGTTGAACGTGTCTTATATCCAGGACGTGGTGGAATGATTAGTTTTTATCTCGCTACGGGTACCGACGTCGATACCTTTTTACGAGCATTGAACGTAATCTCGTTTGCGGAAAGTCTTGGCGGTGTCGAGAGCCTGTTAACAGTTCCGGCAGTTCAGACACACGCAGATTTAACGGAAGAGCAACGACAATCAAAGGGGATCACCGCTAACTTATTGCGGCTATCCGTTGGGATCGAAAATAGTGCCGATTTAGCAGCGGATCTCAAGCAAGCGCTGATCCGAGCAACAAAATAAAGCAAAAGACTTTACTTACTTTTAGTATGTGGTAAACTATAATTATTATAAAGATATTGGAGGCATTTTTCATGGCAACTGCAACTTTAAGCGACGAAGAAATTCGCGAACGTATCAAGACGGGTAAACACATGTTATTCTTTACGGCGGACTGGTGCCCGGATTGCGCTTTTATTAAACCAGTAATGCCCCAAATCGAAGCGAAGTACGATCAATATGACTGGATCACGGTTGATCGTGACGCCAACATTGAAATTGCCCAAGACATGGGTGTGATGGGGATTCCTAGTTTCGTTGGGATCGAAGATGGTCAAGAAATTGGTCGATATGTTGACAAATTCCGTAAGACCCAAAAGCAAGTTGAAGATTTCTTAGATACACTTGAAAAGTAGTTTTGAAAGGCATGACGTTAGCTGATAACTAACCGTGTTAAAACGAGCCAACTCGAGTGCGTCCATGATGGTTAAGCTTTAACCACGATGGACGCGTTTGGGTTGGTTTTCGTTTGGGCTTCTGCTACACTATTAACTATTAATTTTGGAAACGGTGATAAACATGACAACAAATTTATTTGAAGATGTGGTGGTGCGGACGAACAAATTTGGTGATTTGCCCGTATTACACGTGTTTGCAGCTAGTCAAGCACAAACTAAATTACCAACGATCATCGATTATCATGGTTGGACAAATCAGACAGCGACTGAACTGGGTACGGCTTATCAGTTAGTACGCGCGGGTTTTCGAGTCATTCTCCCGACAGCGTATTTACATGGCAGTCGAAATGATGGGACTGATCTCGATCGGCATCCTGAACATTTTTGGTCGATTGTTGGACATTCAGTTGCGGAATTTCCACAATTAGTCGCGGCCTTAGTGGCTGCTGGAATTAGTGATGCTAATAAAATCGGTGTCATGGGAACTTCGATGGGCGGTATTACCGCTGCCGGTATTATGGCAACGCAGCCCACGGTAGTTGCTGGTGTCTCGTTAATTGGTTCACCAGAACCGGTGGCCTTTGCAACCGATCAAGTTGCACAATTACCAGCGGCATTACAAGCTAAGCTCCCAGCAGAACTAATTGAACAAACTTATCAACAATTGGCAAAGTTTGACTTATCTGAACACCCAGAAGCACTGGCGGGACGACCAATGTTCTTTTTCAACGGTACGGCCGATCAAATGGTACCTTATCAGTATATGCGTGATTTTAAGCACCGTTTTAAAGATGAGCCAGCCCTGAAGGCAACTGTCTTTAAACGCGCTGAAGGTGGCGTTCACCACGTACCTCACAAGATTCAAGAAGCTGCTGTCGCCTTCTTGGAGACCAACATTCTTAAATAATGCACACAGCACCCACACTGTTCATAAAACTGAACAGCATGGGTGCTTTTTATTGCCATCAATACCATAACCGTCGGACACTATGATAGCCTAAATCGCCTAAAAGTAGTGGTTCTGACAGTAACATTAGACAACCGCGTTCCAGTAAGAAAATCGCGAGATTCATCTCATCATCCCAGCGCGCGACCCGTTCGTTGAGCCGGCAGTTGTATCTTGAGCTTGCCTTTAGAGCCAGTGAATTCATTTTGAGAGGGTTGTGGCGCAAGCGGGGAATCCGGATGAGGAGCCAGGGATAGGCTAGCAGGTCGGAACTGATCAGCCAATAAACGGGGAGACTAAAGGTCAGCTGCCACTGTCCGGTCGGTTTCGCGGTAAGCGCATAGTACGTCATTATTAAAACGGGGAGTGCTGACAGTTCGGCAGTCAGAATATTAATTGCTTTATCTTTCATCATTATTTCACCTTGCTGATTGGTTAGATTAAGCCGATGGATAAGCGTTCGATATTTTCCAGAACAACGGCAGGCTAACACGATTTCGGACCAGTGTCAGGTCATCGAATTTGGTTAGTTAAGAAAATATTTATAAAATAATGATTGTTTACAATTGAATTTTGAACAATTTAGATGTATTCTGATAACCGTAAATGAAAACGTATACAATAATTTTAAAAAGAAGGCATTTACTATGGCAAAGATGATTGAAGCGTCTGTTGCAATGTTAAAAGTTATTGAAGCTTGGGATGTTAAACAGATTTACGGCTATGCTGGTGGATCGTTTAACTCAACCATGCACGCGTTGGATGTTGAGCAAGAACGGCTCCAATATGTGCAGGTACGTCACGAACAAGTGGGGGCCCTCGCTGCGGCAGCGGATGCAAAGTTGACGGGTAAAATCGGGGTCGCCTTTGGATCGGCCGGTCCTGGTGCCGTTAATTTACTCAACGGGTTGTATGATGCTAAGGAAGATCACGTGCCCGTACTTGCCTTGGTGGGTCAAGTTGCTCACACTAATATGAACTATGATTATTTCCAAGAATTCGCTGAAGAACCGATTTTTAGTGATGTGGCGGTCTTTAATCGAACCGTCATGACACCAGAAAGCTTACCATACGTCGTCGATAAGGCCATTCGGACGGCTTATCGTGAAAATGGGGTTGCGGTGGTGACAATTCCTAATGATTTTGGATATGTTGAAATTCCTGATCTTAATTACGATTCAGCAAGTGTCCCTGCTAAACTGACCGGCATTCCTACTATTGATGATGAACAAGTTAAGACGGTATTAACGATGATCAAGAACGCCAAGTACCCCGTCTTCCACGTTGGTCAAGGGACGCGTGGTGCAACCGAGGACATGATGGCGTTAGCGGAGCGTCTGCAAGTACCGATTATTATCACTGGGTTAGCCAAGGGCGTCATTCCTGATAGTTTTGATGGTAATATGGGAAGCGCTTATCGGGCAGCCTCGAAAGCGGCGGATGAACTGATGGGGATTACCGATTTGGTCGTTTCAGTTGGCGCAGATTATTCGTTCGCACAGATTATGTACACGACTCACGACTTCAAATATGTGCAAATTGAACTGGATCCTGGCAAGTTTGGTCGGCACCATCATTTGGATTTCGGGGTTAATGGCGATGCTAAAGTCTTCATCAAACGGGCCTTGGCATTAAGTGAACCAGCGTCACCGTCGCCATACTACCAAGCGGCTAAAGCAGATATGGCTGACTGGAAACAGTATTTGAAGAAGCTGAGTGAACGGACGACCGATCCACTTGAATACGAACAAGTCTACCAAGAAATCAACCGGGTCGCTGCCGATGATGCAGTTTTCTCAATGGATGTTGGCGACAATACGATTAATAGTTTCCGTTTCCTAAAGATGAATCCCAAGCAAAAATTATTGACTTCAGCACTATTTGCCACGATGGGTGCCGGTGTTCCCGGTGCGATTGCGGCGAAGATGAGTTATCCTGATCGGCAAGCCTTCAACATTGCTGGCGACGGGGCCTTCTCAATGGTCATGCAAGACTTATTGACCGAAGTTAAGTATCACTTGCCAATCTTTAATATTGTCACGTCTAACCAAACGTTGAACTTTATTAAATCAGAACAAGAAGATGTGCCGCAACCATATTATGGTATCGACTTGATTGATGCTGATTTTGCTAAGATAGCTGAAGGAATGGGCGTCAAAGGTATCCGTGTTGAACATTTTGATCAACTGCACGCAGCCTTCGAAACTGCGATGACCGAATTAAAGGCTGGTCGTCCGGTCCTAATTGATGCCAAGATTACGGACAAACGGGGGTTACCAGTTGAAATCCTTGATGTTGATCCAACCAAGACATCGGATGCTTCTGTCAGTGCCTTCAAAGAAAAATATGACGCGAACGAATTGAAACCACTAACCAGTTATTTCAAGGAGTTCAACGTCGAATAGTCAGTGTGAACGAGCCTGCAATCAATTGATTGCAGGCTTTTTCGTTCTAGGATAGGTCAGGAATGATTGTTAAAAGGTTCCGGTTAACTCGATTCCTGTTCGTCAGCCGGTGCGCGTCCTATGCCGACTGGAAGGCGTTTCGGTCAATGCTCAGCGGTGAAATTTCACTTAGCAAGCGTCCTTTGCTTGGTTAGTGGAAGACCAGTATTTAAGACGTGGGTTGCGGCTTAAATCTGTGTCCACCGCGTTCCAGCAATTGACGGAAATGCCTGGAAGTCGGCGTAGGACGCGTTTAACCAAGCATGTTTACGCTGATTCGAACTTTTTCCAGCGGGCCTAACTGGTTACTTTTGATCTTAAACCGGAACCTTTTAACAATATTTCGTGCAGAAAAGGCTTGGTATTATGCGGATATAATTTTAGGCGTCATTCTGCTTGGTCTGGGAGTTTTAAAAGCGGATAATGAAGCTAATTCTAGGGGGAGTGATGAGGATGAAGCGACGGTTAATTGCAGCGCCTACGGGTCTTTTATTGGTGGGATGGTTGATTGGCTGGGGCTTGCAAGCAATGCACCAACCGATGGGGACGGCTTGGACGGCCTACGCGTTTACGTTATTGATCTTATATACAATTTTGGCGACGTTTATCACTAGTATGGCGGATGCCTATCAGGGAAATCATGGTCGAACAGTACCGGAAAAACAATTTTACTGGTATATGTGTACGTTATCAGTCATTTTGACAATTTTAGCGATTTATTGGATGGCACACAATTAGGGGGATTAATGCTAATGCAAGATGAAAGTGATTGGTTAATGCGGCAGTTACATGCGTTCGCAACGGGGTTAGGGTACACGCTTAGTCGTCATAAGGGAGGCACAACTGAGGTGGTGTTTCCGCAAAATCAAAATCAGCCGTTGCCACATCAAGTCGAATTGGCACAACTCATTGACAGAAAGGCTTATGCTCAAGCCGCTCAGCGGTTGTTAGCGTTGCAGTTTGCAATGACGGAAGCTGAATTCTTGCAGCTCGGAATTTGGTTTTATGCGACGCTTAATCAATTTGACGACCAAAGTCTCGCTGCCGGGGGAATTTCACGAACATCGTTGGTGGCGGGATTGGAACAACTGCAACAATTGAAAATGTGATGCTAAGATTTAAGCAAATCACGAATGAATTTGGCAAAAAAGAGATTCAGCTATGACGGAAAAATTAAAAGTCGTGCTCTCAGAATTTAATCCTGAAAGCACGACTTTTAATTTAACGCGTGTTCAATTATCGGATCACATAGACGTGGTCGTGAATCAGGTCGAATGGTCGGAAATGAGCATTTAACTTGGTAACGGCCTCGTTATCCTGATAATTAGCGTGGTCCCAAAATTGTTTGGAACCCGTGGCGCCGTATTTTTCGCCAATGACGATCAATGGGATATCGTAAGGACTTTGCCGCATAGCTTGTAACAAGTCCCAATCAATAGTCAATTTGTCCGGTGACCAGGCCATAATGACGTATTTAATAGTTGCGGCGTACTTATTGAAGGCACTGACGGCATCCAACGCTTCAATCGTCGTGACTGGGTGGCGTCCCGTCTGATTGCCAGTTTCGTGTGTCCAATCCTTTGAATCCGTGGTATAAATTGGCTGACCAGGATGGAGACGTTTGAGGCCCTTGGAAATATAGCCGTTACCGGCCATGACTTCCAGAACTGGTGCGCTGCCGGTGAAGTCAGCTAGGTCTTTCAGAAATGGCGCACTGATGTAGGCCCACATCCCATACTGATCTTCGATATAGTCTCGAAAGTTGCGTAGAAGTTGGTCAACTTTTGGGAGAGCGGCTGATAGTTGGTTCCAAGCCGCATCACCAGCAGGATCACCCATGGCATATTGCTGATTGATGCGCTCAAAGAGATGGTCCTGAAAATCATCAGGGATTTCTAAGACTGGCAATTGTTGGGGAGCTAAGCCGGTTGCCAGCAAGCGGTCACTTTCCAAGACATTATTGATCAGCACTAGAATTTGGGGATCATCCTTAAATAAGTCGCGGTACTTCATTAACTGTTGAATATACGGGGCACCGGCTTGCTTTTTGACCCGCTTTTTTAATTGTTTTAACTTCTTGGGATTCATAAAAAACTCCTAGTCATCAAAGTGTAAGTCTAATTCTTCTTGGCCGGTCGCATCCGTTGAAACTCGATGCTGGCGACCATGTAAGTAACCATCCATCAACTGAAACAGTTCATAGCGGTCTTCACTGGATAATTGTTCTTGATTAAACGTCAACGGCTTGCCCGATAAAAAGATGCGACCGAGGTCATACTCTTCTTGGTCTGATTTACCTGACAAGTAATCGGTCGTGACGTTGAAAAATTCGGCTAATTTACGAACTTCTAGGTAGGACGGGGTCCGTAAGTCCCGCTCCCAGTTACCGATTTGAGCCGCGGTATTTTGACGAGTCGTCTTGTCTGCGGTCGGCATTTGATTGAGGGCCGCCGCGAGTTGAGCGAGGGTCATTTTTTGCCCCCGACGTAGTGCTCTTAAACGTTCTGGAAACATGTGCTCACTTCCATTCCTTAGATTAACGGTGCGGATAACGCCATGAATTCATCGATGTCCCGCTTGATCAAAGCTACACCAGCTTGCCAGAAGGCTGGTTTGGTCAGATCAACACCGAGGTGTTTGGCAGCTAGGGCTTCGGTCGACATGTTGGCGGTGTCTCGCAATAGGGCAATGTAGCGGTCTTCAAAGTCCGATTGTGTTTTAGCTTGAGCATAGATACCGAGACTGAAAAGGTAGCCAAATGTGTATGGAAAGTTATAAAACGGGACGTCGTCAATGTAAAAGTGCAACTTGCTAGCCCAAAACATCGGGTGGTAAGTATTTAAGGCATTACCATAGGCGTCTTTTTGGGCGGTTAGCATCAAGTCTGACAAAGTATCAGGAGTGACGATCCCGTGCTGACGGGCGGCATAGAAGCGCGTCTCAAACAGGAAGCGGGCTCGAATATCCAGAAACATGGCTAACGGATTTTGCATTTTAGCATCCAATAAAGTTAATTTGGTTTTGGCATCATCGGCCGCTTTGACACTGGCGTCAGCGACAATCAGTTCGGCGAATGTTGAGGCGGTTTCGGCCACGTTCATCGCGTAATCTTGACGCCAAAGTGGCAGATCTTGAATGACGCTGCCATGAAAGGCGTGCCCTAATTCGTGGGCGAGGGTGGCTGTGTCATTAGGTGAACCCGTAAACGTCATGAAAATTCGGGATTCGTGGGTCTCTGGTAGATTTTCCATATAGCCACCAGGCCGCTTATTAGGGCGGTTCTCAGCTTCGACCCAACGATGTTCAAGGGCGTGTTGGGCTAAAGCGCCCATCTTTGGACTAAATTGGCGAAAGTTGTTAATGACAAAATCGGCAGCTTGATCGTAAGTTTGGTTAGGAAGTTGTCCCAAGGTTAGTGGGGCTTCAATATCTTGCCAATCTAGTTGATCTTTACCGAGTAACTGGGCCTTACGCTTCAGGTAACTTAGTAAAATGTCCTTGCTGTCAGCGACAACTTGGTACATTGTGTCTAGTGTCGCTTGACTCATGCGGTTGAGTTCTAGTGGTTTTTGTAGGAAGTTCGTCGTACCATGCGCACGATAATTGGCAAGTCGGAAGCCCGCCAAGTGGTTCAACGTATCAGCAAAGGGAGCGGCGTGAGTTTGCCAAGCGTGCTCCCAGTTGCGCATTAATTCGGCGCGTTGAGCGTTCGGCATGGCGGCTGCTAACATGTTTTGAGCTTGACCCGCGGATAGTTGCTGGGTTATTCCGTTTTCATCGGTATAGGGCACTTGAATTTGGCTAACTAACGTGTCGTAGTGGTCACTCCAACCCTGAAAACCGTCGAGTGCTAAGTCATTGATTAGGGCTTCAGTGTCGTCATCTAGGAGCGCTAAGCCTTGCTGACGCATTTCGGTTAAGTTAAAGGCGATGGCTTGTAGTGACGGTTGTTGCACGAGCGTGTCAAAGGTGGCTTGATCTAACTTAACGAGCTGCTTCTTGAAGCGGGTTAATAAATTGTTTAACTGATTATCAAGTTGATAAATTTGGTTCAATAGTGGGGCGGCTTTGGTGTCGTCCGCATGTGCGGATTGATAAGCAACCACGAAAACGGTAGCTTGGTCAATACCGGCTTGAATGGCTTGCAGACTGTTGACGAGTTGGGTAAACCAGTCGGCGTCTGGTGTGTCAGCGGCAGCACGCCAGTGAACTAAGGTGTCTGCTGTCGTGGTCAACTGCTGTTTAATCGTGGACATTTTTGCAGTTAGTGCTGGGGAATCAATGCCACCAGCAAAGATACTGTCCAAATCCCACGTTTCGGAATAGTGCATAAAAAGAAGCCTCCTCAATCTGGTCTAGTTATCTTTAATTATAACGGTTATTATGAAGTAGTGGCGAAATTTTCCCGCTCAAAACAGATTTTTGTCTCATCAAGGAGTGAATTTTAATGAAGAAATGGTGGAACACACTGGGGGTACTCGTTGTTCTGGTAGCGGGAGCTGTGATTGGTGCTGGCAGTTATTTTTACCACGTGGCAATTGCCCGTGGTGATAAGTCATTTGTTACGCAGAGTACAAAGCTATCGAAAAAAAGTTCGGTTTATCACCAAAAGTATTGGTATTTACATGCGCGTAAGCAAACTTGGACTATTGAGTCATCGGATCATTTACGGTTGGTTGCTTGGTATATTCCAGTTAAAAATTCTAAGAGGACTGTTGTTTTGGCACACGGATTTGCTGGGAATAAGGGTTTGATGGGTGCGTGGGCGGGGATGTATCATGAACTCGGCTACAACGTGCTGGTTCCTGATTCCCGAGCAAGTGGTGCGAGCCAGGGAAAAGCGGTCGGCTACGGCTGGCTGGAGCGCCGCGACGACTTGCAGTGGGCCAAAACCGTCGTACATAAAACGGCCACAACTCAAATCGTGATGAGCGGTATCAGTATGGGTGCAGCCGGGATGACGATGGCCAGTGGTGAACGGCAGTTGCCACAGATCAAAGCGTACGTCGTCGATAGTCCGTTTACGAGTGCTGATGCGATTATTAGTTATCAAGCGGGGCAACTCTATCATTTACCCGCGTTTCCGTTAGTCAACGTAACCAGTCTCATTACTAAATTACGTGCTGGTTATAGCTTCAAAGAGGCGGATGCAATCGCTCAGATTCGTAAAAACCACTTGCCTATCATGATTATCAGCGGCACCCGGGATGATTTTGTCCCGACTAGCATGGGCAAGACGCTGTACCGCAATGCTCACCAACCCAAGTCTTTATGGTTGGTGAAGGGAGCCGGCCACACCACGGCCATTACTCAGAATTACCAACGTTACAAGCGTCACGTCGCTGCATTCTTGGAACAATACGTGCAGTAATGTTAGCTTGCTTGAATTAGCACTGATTTGTCATGAATCGTGATATTAAGAGGCCGTTTGTTTGATTCCTGTTCGTCAGCAATAATCGTCCGATTCCGACCTCTGGGGCTGGGTGACAATTGCTGGAACGTAAGCCGACGTCGATTTGAGCCCGTGCCCAACCCGCCACGTTCCGGCAATTAGCAGAAATGCCTGGAAGTCGGCGTAGGACGAACTAACTAAGCAAGGTTACGCTAACTCGCACTTTTTCCAGTGGTCCATAGCTGGCTGCTTTTGTCCTTGAAAGTTAGCATCCTAATATCACAAAAGCTCCCAAATCGATTCGATCTGGGAGCTTTTGTGATATTAAGATAATTATGCCCGGTATGGGACCTGGCAAGGTACATCGACGCCATCTTTGAGTGTGATCAGGTATAACTGGTCAAGCACGGCGGGGCCTTGTGAATGACGAGCCCCCCAAGTAGTTAGCAACTGGTTTAGGCGGCTAGCGACTTGATGGTGGTCCGCAACACAGTCTAAGTCTTGTGCGGCCTTAGCTAAGGCTTGTTGTAATTCGGGAATTGCGCGTACTTCGGGGTCACTATAAGCGACATCGATGGCGCGAATTAGCGCAATGGCGTTTTCGTTTTTTAACATGCTACCATCCCTCTCCTGTGATGTGGCGAACTTAGTCCACGTCCTAATTTAAGTATAGCGCTCCTAAATTGAGATTCAAGTTACAAATGTAACCGCTATCACAAGTAACGGTAGATCATTATTGTACTTTTGGTATCAGCTGTGTTATATTGTAATAGAAAAATAGAACACTAAGGAGGCCGTTAAATTGAAATTTGATGACAAGGTTCCGATTTATTATCAAATCAAACAGTATATTTATCATAAAATGATTGACGGAACGTTACCACCAGGGGCAAAGTTGCCCGCAGTCCGGCAGCTTGCGTTGGACTTGACGGTTAATGTTAATACAGTTCAGCGGGCACTCAGTGAGATGATTACGGAAGGCACTCTGACGTCCCAACGAGGTAAGGGGAATTTCGTAACGGAAGATCAGGCGCATATTATGCAATTGAGGACTACACTGGTGAACGAGCAATTAGCATTAGCGTACGACCAATTGCACGCACTAAATTTAAGTGACGCCGAAATCGTGGCGAGTCTGCAACAATACATTGCCCAACGAGAGGAGCACAATCATGACAGCATTGACGATTAAGGATTTACGTTATAAACATAATCAACGAATGATTTTACAAAATGTTCAATTAACCCTGGCGCCCAGCAAGATTGTCGGTTTATTAGGTGAAAATGGGGCGGGGAAAACGACCTTGATGCGACTAATTACGGGTAGTGCCAAGGGTCAGGGCAGTATTGTGATCAATGGCGCGACAACTGCCGTAGCCCGTAAGCAGCAGGTAAGTTTCACGGATCATTTGACTGGTTTTAGTGCCGGTATGAAATTACAACAAATCGCGCAATTTTATCAACTTGTTTATCCTGATTTTGACGCCAAACGCTATCAAGAGCTGGTTGACTTTCTGGAACTCAACCAACAACAAAAATTGGGTGAGTTGTCTAAGGGGACCCGCGAGAAATTAATCATTGCGCTGACCCTGAGTCGCAAAGTGGCTTTGTACTTATTAGATGAACCGTTTAGTGGGATCGACAGTATGAGCCGCAAAAAAATTATTAACAGTATTATCAAGTGGACGCCTGCCGAAGCGACATTATTGATTAGTGATCATTATGTCACTGAAATCGCGCCGATTCTTGATGAAATCGTGGTCGTTAAGGACCAAACAATTGTTGTTCATCAGGGTGCAGATGAGATTCGCGACGAACATGGCATGGAACTTGAAGATTATTATGAGAGCTTATATATGGGAGGTGTGACGGATGACAAGTAGTTGGTCACTATTTAAGGCCCTCAGTTGGCCACGCTTTAAGCAAATGAGTTTATTGATTGGTATCGAAGCTTTGGCGGTGATTGTCACTAGTTTGTGGACTGCCATCAAAGGAAACTTCACAGCTGCCACATTATTCTATAATTTATGTGCTTGGATGGCGTTACCTTTAATCGTTGGGTTTATCTTATTGGCAGTTTCAAATGAAAAATTCTTCCGGGCGGGGACGTTCTGGTTATTGCCAATTAGCGATTGGCGACGCTATACGATTAATTTAGTCGTTTCGTTGGTTGATATTGTTTATGTTTGGTTGGTCCAAGTGATTTTATTCTGCTTAACTCTGTGGATTGGTTGGAATGAACTGATGGGAGGCTTAACATCAGCGTCGCTGTTCTTTAGCCAGTTTGATGCGGGTAGTGCCGTGCAGTTCGCACTCGGAACGTTGCTAGTCTTAGTTCTTGTGACGATTCTGATTTGGAGCACGATAACGCTTTGCCATTTTGTTACGAATGCGACCAAGGGCTTTTTACCACGATTTCGGCAACGGTTCGTCAATGTGATTATCACGGTGGTGGTCATTTACGTAGCTTTCCGCTTAGCTAATTTGTTGATTAGCATGGTCAGCTTTCTCTCCAGTCAGCTAGTCAACCAGGGACAAATCGATTCTTTATGGGTCGGTAGTCTCGTCATGTTGGCAGTTATCTTAGTTGAAGGTGTGTTAAATACCTTGATGTTGCAAAAATGGGTTGAGCCAACCTTGAATTAATTTAGTAATCCTAAAAAATCACTCATTCGTATTGAATGAGTGATTTTTATTGCGCATTTTTTAAACGATGGTTGCACCTAAGCTGTTTTTGAAGTGACGCAACGCCCATTCGTGACCAGCGGCGTCAAAACTAGCAACGGCATCCTGATGAATGACGAGTTGGTAACCCAAATTATAGGCGTCAACAGCCGTGTGAAGGACACAAATGTCGGTACAAACACCGACTAAGTGCAGGGTGTCAACATGGCGTTCTCGCAGACGTAAATCCAAGTCAGTACCCGCAAATGAACTGTAACGCGTCTTGTCGAATGCCCAAACATTATCGGCGGCTTGATGATCAGCGTACCAATCTTTGAGTGGCCCATAGAGTTCACGACCCCAGGTACCCCGAACATTATGAGGTGGAAACAACTTGCTTTCGGGATGGTAAGGATCATGCGGGGTATGGACATCGGTTGGCAGTAAGACCCAGTCGCTTGCCGTAGCCATTTGGTTGGCGAGTTTGACGATCGTTGGTGCGAGCGCTTGGCCGGGTTGCCCACAAGTGAGTGCCCCGCCGTCAGCCACAAAATCATTCGTATAATCAATAATCAGTAAGGCTTGGTGACTTGCCATAATAAAGGCCTCCAATATTAGGTTTGAGATTGGTTTTACTGTAAACAACTCTGATGGGACTGTCAATTGTTTAACTAGCGTTGGATTGACTAAATAATTATATTAATGAGATTTGGAGCTATAAGGACAGCAGCTTGCTGAAAGTCTTTTCTGAACAATAAAATATTAATAATATTTTGTGGCCGACCAAGGCGCCAGGTATCGGGCGTTAATATAAATAATTGCGAATGGCGACTTATTAGCCGGTGTTCTGTTTGCTAATTGCTGATTTTTGCCCCAAATTGGCACAGTAGCCGCCGTCCTGTTTTCCCAATCGTTAAACTGAGATTGGGTTATTGTCAGTTAAATATAAAAAGTCTAGCCAGCGTGTTGAGTTCGACAACATACTGGCTAGACTTTTGGTGGGTAAACGAAAGTTGAGTCGCTGGCCTGATGATTATTCTGCTAGTTGATCAGTAATTGCCGTGACAATTTGGTCAGGGGTCAGCTTAAATTCATGCCGCAGTTCATTAGTTGTTTCACGGTCATTAAAGCGTTTGGCAGCACCAAAGTTCAGAACGCGCATAGCGCTGTTGCCATAGTAGCGACTAACTTTTTCACCAAAACCACCGCTGAGACTGGCTTCCTCAACCGTGACAACTAACTGATGGTCGGCCTTTAAGTTGGCCAAAGTCGTCGTATCGGGGGCAGAAATGTCCCGGGGATCAATGAGCGTCGCGTCAATGTGTTGCTCAGCTAATTGTTGTTGCACGGCTGTTGCTAAAGGCAGGAGACTGCCTACACCGAGTAAAGCAACTTGCTGACCAGCGTGTAATGTGTGCATCTTAGTTGCGTCAAAATCAGGCGCTAGAGGTACTGACTGGACGTCATTACTTGGTACCCGGATGGCAACCGGACCGTTATTTTGATGGAGAGCCCAGTGCATCATGGCTTGAAGTTCTTCCTTGGTCGTTGGCGCTAAGTAAGTTAAGTTAGGAATATTACTGAGCATGGCAACGTCAAAGGTACCTTGATGAGTTGGATCGCCTGCGTTAATGCGGCCACCGGCAACCATGATCGTAACGGGCAATTTATTGATGCCAAGATCATGAGATAGTTGATCATAGGCCCGTTGCAAGAAGGTACCAGAATGGAAGACGATTGGCCGTAAGCCTTGTTGGGCCTGTCCGGCAGCAAATGTAATCGATTCTTGTTCGGCAATGCCGACGTCAAAGTACCGGTCTGGATATTGGCGAGCAAAGCGTTTGAGGTCATAAGTTCCTGGAACAGCCGCCGTAATTGCCGTGATAGGCGTCTTGGCTGCTAACTCATCGGCTAACGTGGCATGAATGACATCCGTATACGTTTCCTTGGTGTTGGGATGCAACGTCTGACCGGTCGCTAGGTCAAACGGCACGTGCCAGTGGAAAGCTTCTTTATTAGTGATCGCGGGTTGATAGCCGTGACCCTTTTCGGTATGGACGTGCAACACGATTGGGTGGTCAACATCCTTAATTTCCTTAAAAGTCGTTAGCATGGTCTCAAGGTCGTTACCATCATCAACGTAGCGATAATCGAGGCCAAAATCTTTGAACAAGTTATGGGAACTTGTGCCGTTAGTTTCGCGGAGTTCACGGAGATTTTGGTAAATGCCACCATGGTCTTCTGCAATTGCCATGCCATTATCGTTAACCAGAATAATGAGGTTAGACTTTAAGGTGGCCGCGATGTTTAGACCTTCCAATGCTAAACCACCGGATAATGAGCCGTCACCAATCACTGCCATGACATTGCCTGTTTTGCCCTCAAGGTCACGAGCAACAGCCATGCCAGTTGCCAAGGCAATCGAGGTTGAAGTATGACCAATATTGAAATAGTCGTGGGGGCTTTCTTCTGGGGCAGTGTAGCCGCTGACATCATTATAATGAGCGGGGTCAAGCCAAGCTTGCTTTCGGCCCGTTAGAATCTTGTGTGTGTAGGATTGGTGTGAAACATCCCATACAACCTTATCAACTGGTGAATTAAAAATGGTGTGAAAGGCAATGGTTAATTCGACTACGCCCAAGTTAGGGCCAACGTGACCACCAGTTTGACTAACTTTATTGAGTAGGACGTGACGTAACTCGCTTGCGAGTTGTGTTAATTCCGGCAAGGATAATTGTTTCAGATCGGCCGGCTGATCAATGCGTGCTAAAATCGGTGTTTCCATTATCTATCGCTCACTTTCTCATTCATGAATACTTTTATAGATTAGCACCTTAGAGCCACTCTAAGACAAGTGTTTTGTTTCAAAAATATCATAAAAAATGACGCCGACAAGTTGTCAGGCGTCATTAGGTTACCATGGTCACAAGATTGGGGGGCTTGTTGAGACGTTCAGTTGGCAGTTCGACCAATGGTACAACGTTAGTGTAACGGACCCGATGCCCAAATAGTGGTGTGGACAGTTGGTCACGTTATTGACATTACTAAACGAATTTAGTCGGTATTGATCGATTGCAAGTAAACTAACTGATCAGTTGAAATTTGTTCATAGAGTTGGTTACCAAGTTCTGAGCTGAATGTTTTATTGGCTAATTGGGTCTGAATGAAGTTATATTCCAACTGGAATGCTTCAATTAGAAGCTCATTTTGAGTTTCCTGGAAATCCCGTTCACCAGATAGGCGGCGATGACGTTCATCATAGGCGCGGCGAACGATCCCGATAGCTTGCTGATTGTCAGCAGTAATCGTGTCGGCTAAATAAGCTAACACGGCCTCATACGGCTTTTGTTCGATCTGTCGCATTTGTTGCCACATTTGCCGATTACGAGTCATGAGCTCAGTTCGACTCTGACCACCACGGGGCCGGTATTGTCGGAACATTTTACGTCGGGCACGAGCTTTTTTGCTGAGCGACCATTTGCTGAGTGTAAACCGGAAAAATAATTTCAAGCGTTCGAAGAAAGTTTGTTGATTCTGCAGACGCGTCTGACTAGCGACGCGCATGTACTTTTCGGCGGCATGGGGCGTGATTTCATTGTTGGCAACCATTTCATCAATAGTGGTTTGTTCAACTTTGAAAGTGGCGTCGAACAAGCTCGCCAGTTGCGAGCGCTTAGGACGACCATCTAGTACTCGTTGGCCGGACAGAATCGCAATCACTTTACTAGTGCCAGCATTATTACCATGGCGTGCTTGCATGAGATCAATAGCGTGAGTTACCATGTCAGCTTTGGCGGTTGCCAATTCATCTTCAGTGACCTTAACAACTTGTTTTGGCAACGTCAACGGTAACAAAAGTGTTGGCACCAGCAGACTAGTTAGAATGACCACTGCGGCAACGAAAATAATATCGTTGCGATAAGGAAAAGCACTGCCGTTGAGTGTTAGTGGTAATGAAAAAGCCATCGCCAGCGTAATCGTGCCGTGAACGCCGCTCAGACCCATCACGAATGCATTACGGGTCTTTTCATGATTATCCCACGCGCGAATACGGGCTAAGTCGAAGCGCGTCCAGAGAAAACGGGCGAACGTCATGATTAGGTAGAGCAAGATTCCCAGACCGACTAATACCGCGACCGAACTAGTATCACGTTGCTGTAAGTGGTTGATGACACTTGGCAACGACACACCTAATAACACAAAGACGATACCGTTCAAAATACTAGCCACGATTGACCAAGTCGTTGTCATCACGATTTGTAGCCGGGAAGTGGTCAACCGTAATTGATCGGACTGGACACCATGAATGAGACCGGTGGCAACAACAGCCAAGATACCGGAAACGCCTAACGATTCAGCTAAGAAATAGACGACAAACGGTGTCAGTAATGTGTAGGGGACGATCACAGAAGGTGTATCGACCCGCATGCGAATCAGCATAATCCTGACAGCAACAATGACATAACCGATGATTAGGCCGACGAAGATTCCACCGGCAAAGACATATAAAAAGTTAGTGATTCCGTGCCAGACTGAAAACTTACCAGTGACGATCGCAGCAATCGCTAAGTTAAAGGCCACGATTCCGGAGGCGTCATTGAACAGTGATTCATTTTCAAGCGTCGTCATGACTGCTCTTGGAATCGCAACTTTAGTCGTAATCGATGAGACCGCGACGGCATCGGTTGGCGTAATAATAGCGCCAAGGGCAAAAGCAAGTGCCAGCGAAAACTCAGGAATCAGTAAGTGAGTGACCGTACCAACAATTAGGATGGTCACGATGGCTAACACTACCGAAAGCGAAAGGGTCGTGCCAAACTGGTGACTGAGCTTGCGAATGTTGGTGTTTTGGCCATCATTAAACATTAAAATCGAAATAATGACGAATAGAAAAATTTCAGGTTCCAATTCAAAATTTCGATACAACGGAATCAGAGACAAGATTAACCCAGCCCCAATTTGTAAAAAGGCGACTGGAATTTGATTGAAACGTGCGTAGACGGCGTTAGCAACGACGACAGCCGCAACGAGTAATAAGACTAAGAAAACGGTTTGCAAACCAAATTTCCTCCTAGATTTTGTAAAGTAGTTTAATTTTAACGCAATCATATGAATAAAAGTATTATCTGCAATGATTAATTTGGGGCTGGACCTAATGTTTAAAAAAAGACCGATTAGAAGTTAATTATTGAACGTTTTGACCTAAAGTATGTCATTAGCTTGGCGTGACGTTCTAAGTCAGTATAATGAAATTATCAACTTAACTGGAGGACATCGCGATGTTAACAATTGCTTATATCGGCAACGGTAAGAGTGCTAACCGCTATCACTTACCATTTGCACTGAAACTCAAAGATCAAATTAAGGTGAAGACCATCTATTCACGTTCAGGACACCAGAATTGGCAACCAATTGCGGGCGTGCATTACACGACTACGTTAGCAGATATTTATGAGGACCCTGATATTCAGCTCGTAGTTGTTTCAACACCTAGTCATACGCACTATTCGGTAGCTAAGGATGTCTTGAACCATGGTAAGAATGTCTTGGTGGAAAAACCATTTACGGAAACATCAGCGGAAGCCCGCGAACTTTTTGAATTGGCTAAGCAAAAGCATTTGTTTATTCAGTGTTACCAGAATCGGCGCTTTGATTCGGACTATTTGACGACACAAAAGGTCATTGAAAGCGGCGTCCTCGGTGACTTGCTGGAAGTCGAAATGCACTTTGATTATTTCCGGCCAGAGGTTCCAACCAATGTTGACCATTTTTCATTAGATACGAGTTATTTATATGGTCATGCTTGCCATACTTTAGACCAAGTGATTGCATACTTCGGGGAGCCGGATGACGTGCACTATGATGTTCGGCAACTATTGGGAAGTGACCGGATGAATGATTATTTTGATATCGATCTGTATTACGGTGCCTTGAAAGTCTCTGTAAAATCTAGCTATTTCCGCATTAAATCACGGCCGAGCTTCGTGGTTTATGGCAAAAAGGGCATGTTCGTAAAGGCGACTAAGGATCGTCAGGAATACGATCTGAAACATTTTTACATGCCGAATCACGCTGACTTTGGCATTGATCAACCTGAAAACTATGGCACGTTAACTTATATCGACGATGCGGGTCAGTATCACGAAGAGGCAGTCGTTTCGGAAGTTGGTGACTACAGTCGGGTTTACGCCGGCGTTTACGACAGCATCATCAATGGACAACCTAAGTTAGTCAAAGATGAGGAAACGTTGTTGCAAGTGAAAATGTTAGAAACTGGTATTCAACAATGCCGACATTAGCGCTTCTTGAGTGTTGCACTAGCCCAGCTATTGGTACGTGTCAGCTTTAGATTGTTGTTCGGCTACCGGTGTGCGTCCTAGGAGGTTGGTGCCAATTGTTGGCGGTCGGCGCAAGCCGACGCTGGCTAAGCATGTTTACGCAAACTTGAGCTTTTTTCAGTGGGCCTTAGCTGATTTCATTTGGCCGGTATTAATTCGTTAATATAAATTATGAGGAGGATTATGATGCGATTAGGAATTTTAGGAACAGGCAAGATTGTTCAGGACTTCTTGCCAATGGTGAAGAGCATTCCCGTGATTGAATTGGTGGGATTGCTGTCAACGCCGCGGAGTGTGGCGCGAGCACGCGAGCTGCAAGCCACGTATCGTATTGGAACGGTCTACACAGATTATGCAGCTTTGCTAGCCGATACGACAATTGATACAGTGTACGTCGCTTTGCCGAATTCGTTACATTATGACTATGCGAAGCGGGGAAGAACGTCATTTGTGAGAAGCCGTTTACGTTAGTGGCATCTCAGTTAACGGAACTAATCGAATTGGCAGGTCGCCAAGACTTAGTGTTAATCGAAGCAATTACGAATCAGTATTTGGAAAACTATCAGGCAATCAAACGTGATTTGACCAAGTTGGGCGACTTGAAAATTATCGAATGCAACTATTCGCAGTATTCATCACGTTATGATCAGTTTAAAGCCGGAACGATCTTACCAGCTTTTAATCCTAAGCTTGGTGGGGGCGCCCTGATGGACTTGAATATTTATGGCAGATTGCAAGAAATAACTTGAACGAATTTAATGACGTAAATTAAGCAAGAAGATCTCGATTGGTGTATGCCAATTAAGACATTTAAGTGGCCGTGAATTCAAATACCAATTAATTTGAATCAATTCATCATCGGTAATCTCATCAATCGGTTGACCTTTGGGAATGAAGCGGCGTAGTACTCGGTTGCGATTTCCATTACTGCCTCGTTCATGTGGTGAATAGGCATGGGCAAAATAAACCTGTGTACCAGTTCGCCGCTCAATTGTCTGATAGTTAGCGAACTCTTTACCATGGTCTACGGTAAGCGTCTTGAGCTTGCCTTGAAGTTGACTAGCTAGTTCAAGTACGGCTTGAGTCATGGACCGACTATCGCGACCATGGAGCCGTTTAACAATTGTCAGGCGACTCTTACGCTCCACAAAAGTAGCCACAGCTTGACCTTTACGTTTGCCAGAAAGTACGGTATCAGCTTCAAAGTGGCCGAATTCCTGGCGAGTTTCGACTTTATGAGGACGCTCCTCAATGGAGCGGCCGTGACTGAACGTACCACGCTTTTCTTTAGCACGATGACGACGAATTCCATGATCAGGCAAATCGGGTAACTGTACATCAAGCCATCCTTGATCAATCCAGTTATAGACCGTCTTGTAGGCAATCCCAACTACATGGGCAACTTGTTCAGGGGACCACTTCTGGACTTGAATTTTTTCCTCGATTAAGTGTTTAAGGTTTTTAGTGAGCGAAGACTTCCGCCCCCGTTGACTAACCTTTCGTTCAAAGTCAGTTTGCGCTAGCCCAGCCTGGTACTCACTATTTAGCCGGTGAAGTTCGTTAAAGATGGTGGTCTTACTAAAGCCTAAGTAGTTAGCGATGTATCGCAAGGAACGTCCTTCATTATGAAGCGTTTCAATGACAACACGGTTCTGGAATGATAAAATAGTGGTGCTCATCAAGGTCCTTCTTTCTAATGGATTGTGTGGTAACACCATTAAGGACCTTGATGGGTTTTTCTGTCTACTTAAATGTTCAACTTAAATTTTACAATCTGCCTTATAATATTCATTTTGTGGTTGGCTTGTTAGGCGCACCAACGCACGTGCAGTATTTAGCTAATGTTGAACGAAATATTGATACATCAGGCATCTTAGTGTTGACCTATCCGAATGTTAAAGTCGTTTGTATCGGTGCCAAGGATTCGACTTCACCGGTACGTTCCACGATTCAGGGGACGACTGGTTCGATCATTGTCAACGGTCCTACTAATACGGTCGAAAGTATCACTGAAATTGCACATGATGGAACGACAACTGATTTAGCGCTTAATCAAGCTGAGCATCGGATGTATGCTGAGTTTGTGGCGTTTGAACGTCTTATTGCTAATCACGATATGGTAACCGTTAAGCGGCAATTAGATCATTCCCAAGCGGTCATGGAAGTTGTTGACCAAGCGTTAGCGAGCGCGGGATTGCAATTGGGCTAATGCGTCGTTGCTAATGTGGCTGCACAATAAATAGAAGAGATTGTAAAAAGCGTGTCCTAGAAACTGTAGGACGCGCTTTTGAGCCGTTAGATGTGTTATTTTGTGGTGAGCGGGCCGTCCTGGATTAGGTGCTGTTTTTGTCGCAGGTCTTGTAAATGGTGATGAAAATCATGTGCATACATGACTGCGAAAAGACTGTCTAAGACGTATTCAAACGCCGCTTGGGATGCAAAAGTACCGATTTTGGCAAAATTATATTCACTCTGAACGGTGAGCAAGTGCTGGGTCGCTTGACTGATGAGTGGTGATTGTGGATTACCTGTTAGGACAATCATGGGAATTTGATGAGCGTGAAAATAGGTGGCAACTTGCTGATGGATTTTAGTAGTACCAGCATATGAAATAATCAGAGCACAATCATCAGCTGTTAAGTTGGCTGCGTTCCAGGATTCGTCAGCATATTCTTCGGCGATTATAGCAAAACGATTGATTTTGACGAGTTTATTTTGAAAACTACGGGCCCGTAGTTGTGAGTCACCTTGCGAGAAGATAAAGATTCGTTTTGATCGCGTCAATAAGTCAGCAGCTTGGGCTAATTGGTTCGTATCAAGTTGCTGCTGGGCTGTCTGAATGGCCCGAATATTCAAGGCGGCCATCTTTTGGCTGATTGTGGCGACCGAATCTGTCGCCGAGAACGGAAAATTGGCATCCACAGTGGCGGCTTGATGTGCCTGGGCAATGCTTTCGGCAGTCAATTTCCGTTGGAAATCGCGAAAGCCCCGGTAGTTCAATTTTTGGGCCAACCTAATGATTGCTGAATGGGATGTGTACGTCTTAGCGGCTAGGTCTTTGATCAGAATAGTTGGCATTTGATCTAGATGTGCCAGAATATAGCTACTGATCCGCTGTTCAGTACTAGTAAAGTCTGACTGTTGTTGCAAGGCAATTAATATTGACATGTCATCGACCTCCATAGTTAGTATCATACGGTTAATATTGGAAAAAAGCGACGATTATCATAAAACTGAGTAAAATCAGCTTGACCTGGTACCGGTTTCATAAATTATGGTAATTATATGAAACAACGTGGTATCATCAATTGAGAGAGGAAGTTCTGTGATGACGAATATACATGATATTGCGCGACTATCGGGTTATTCCGTTTCGACAGTCTCGCGGGTAATTAACCATCAGAAGTACGTTGCGGATGATAAACGGGCCAAAGTTGAGGCTATTATGCAAGAACTGGATTACGTACCTAACCGGGTCGCTCGTGATTTAAGTCGGGGGCGGACGAAGACAATTGGCGTGGTACTACCGTATGCGAATCACCCGTATTTCGCACGGGTAGTTGATGGTATCGTCAGTGCAGGCTTTGCGGCGGGTTATAAAATCATGTTGCTACCGACTAATTATGATATGACGATTGAACGCCATTATTTAGAAGACTTAAGAAGTAAAGCCTATGATGCGCTGATTTTTACGTCACGTAGTAGTTCACTGGATACACTGGAACGTTACCGCAAGTATGGTCAAATCGTCTGTTGTGAAGATCCAGGTGATGACCGGGCATTGGCCGCAGCTTATACGGACCGCATGGCTTCATATGTTACGGCATTACGGTGGGCGAAGCAACAAGGTTATGCGACGATGGGCGTTATTTTGAGCCGTAATAACGTCATTAGTGCTAGTACACGGGTTACGCGGCGAGCCTACCACGAAGTATATGGTCAGTTGGATGACGAGCGACTCTATACCGGTGCTGCCACTTATGAAGACGGTTACCACGCTGGTAAGTATTTTGCCAATCAAGCGTCTCGCGTGGCCGCGATTTTTGCAAATGGCGATGATATTGGGGCGGGCGCCTATCAATATTTTATGGATCACGGGTTAGCCCCCAT
This sequence comes from Lactiplantibacillus sp. YT640, assembly GCF_049745435.1. Taxonomy (NCBI): domain Bacteria; kingdom Bacillati; phylum Bacillota; class Bacilli; order Lactobacillales; family Lactobacillaceae; genus Lactiplantibacillus; species Lactiplantibacillus sp. YT640. The sequence continues at coordinate 201,233 of NZ_JBMNVY010000001.1, read as the reverse complement.
TCCAGTGATTGGGCAGGAGAACTTGCTGACGAGTCGACTATTAAAGTTTTCGACGATCGACCATCATCTAGAATCATTGGGTCAGTCAGCATTTCGATTGGCAATCGGCAAGACCCGTACCCATGAATTGATTAAATCAGAATTTATCCCGCGATAACTTGGAGGAGCAATTAATATGGTAGCAAGATTAGCAGTTTTTGACATTGATGACACACTATTGGCTCGCAATAAGCAATTATTACCGAGCACCATTGAAAGTATTCAAGCACTTAGAGATGACGGGATTCATGTAGCCATCGCCACGGGTCGCAATTTAGCGATGGCCCGGCCAGTTATTAATGCCTTACAATTACAAGATTATGTACTGTGCAATGGTTCAGCAGCGTTTGCTGGTCGCCAACAAATTCATCAACACACCTTATCTAAAGACAATGTTGGCAAATTGGTTGCGGCGGCGGATAAACAGAATATTGATATTGTGGTCGAATCACTGGATGGGCTACATATCCACACACATCCGTCCACCACGACGCGCCAGGTGTTGAACACGTTTCGGGCACCTGAGTTGGATTATGCCCCTGATTACTATCAGCACCATGATGTGTATCAGGCCATGATGTTTTACCCGGATGTCCAAAATCGATTGTTGCCGCATCCAGATGAGTTTTCCTTTGTTCGTTTTCATGAACGCGGGGTTGATATCATTCCCAAAGTGGGATCTAAGGCGCAAGGAATTGCAAAACTGGCAGCGGCACTTAATGTCGATTCGAGTAACGTTGCGGCCTTTGGTGATAATGATAATGACCGAGAGATGATTCAGAGCGCCGGTATTGGGGTCGCTATGGGTAACGCGAAAGCTGAGATTAAAGCATTAGCAGACATTACGACGACCGATTGTGATCACGATGGCATCGCCAATGGACTAAAAAAAATTGGTTGGCTATAAATTTTAATGAAATAAAACTGTAATCCAAACAGTTGACTTGCGGAATTCGGTTCCAGCAATCAGTATGTTGGGGTCACAGTTTTTGATTAGTTATTGCGTAGCATCTTCTTGATCGCCGCTACTGAACGGGCGACTTGTTCGGGATCAACTGGCTTTTTTTCAGCTGGTGTCGAGCGTACAGTGGCCGATTGATTAGACTTAGTTGGTGTTGGGTTCGACATAGTCGGCTGTGGCACACTAGTTTTAGCTGGCTGTGGACTAATTTTAGCACCAGTCGAGGCTTGAGCCGGCTGACCAGCGTGCATTTGATCCATAGTTTGATTCAACAAATGATCGACAAAGACATTGCCCTGATTGGTAGCGTGGCCCTTAGTCCAGCGGTAATTAAGTGCAGTGAATGCTGGAAGCAACCGGTCGACTTCACGCCATAACTCAGCGTTAACTAACGGACCATTGCTGCGTTTCCAGCCGCGTCGTTTCCAACCAGCCAGCCAGCCCTTAGTGACTGCGTTGAGGACATACTGTGAATCAAGTACGAACAGAATCCCAGTCTTAGTTTGGCCAAGCTGTTGCAATTGTTCAAGAGCTCGTAAGAAGGCCATGATTTCCATGCGATTATTGGTGGCACCCCATTCGCCGGCAGAGTCAGTGACGAGTTGGTCGGGCATTTCAATCCGATAAGCCCAGGCAGCCTTATCATCTTGGTGCACGTGCTGACCGGCAACGTTTCCGGTATTTCGCGAACCGCCATCAGTATAAACAGTAATGGCTGCGTTGACCGGCGTTTGATTAGATATTGATTTTGAGTGAGCTAGTCGGGTTGGACTGGCCTTACCAGCCATAAAATCCTGAGCGTCTTTCTCGCTTGTGAAGCTCTTGTACTGTGCTTGTGGATAACCGCTAACTTGCTTTTGAGTTTCGGGCCAGGTGCGGTAAATACCAGGTTGGCGTCCCTTACGAACAGCGTAATATTTTTGTGCCATGGCGATACCTACTTTCTGAATGGTGATACTGCTAATTTAACATAAATTGCCGGGGAAAAATGAAAAATTAGCAGACTTGTAAATAAATAATAACAACCGGATCACGGAAGCGAACTTCTGTGATCCGGTTGCCATGATGAAATATAACTAATGGGCTTTAAATAATGTCGTCAGGTAATTCATGAATGTCTTCAAATAACGATCCTTGTCGACCGTTAACGCAACCGTGACGTTAGTTGGGTCATTGAGTCGCGCAGGGTCACCAATTGTCCGGCCATAATCTTCACCACTAGCCTGGACGTACATATTCAGGTCTAACGTGGTGACAAAACTTGGATCGAGTGAAACGCCGACTGCCAGTGGATCGTGTAAGGCACAACCGTGTAAGTCAGGACTCGTAATATCGTAAGCCGCAATGTAATAGTCAACAATGTCAGCAAATTTTTCGCCCGCAGTTGTCTTTAAGTCCCGCCATTGTTGTGTTTCAGTCTTGGTTAATAATGTCCGTAACGTTACGTCGAGTCCGACCATCGTAAGAGGCATCGTACTGGTGAAGACGGCGTTGGCCGCTTCGGCATCTTGATTAATATTGGCTTCAGCGTAGTGACTGACATTACCTGGAACAGTCAGTGCACCACCCATTAAGGTCACATTACCAATGGTGCTGGCAATGTCTGGTGCTTTTTCGAGTGCTTCGGCCAAGTTGGTTAAGGGACCGGTTGGCACTAGGGTCAGATCGGCGCCATATTGGTGAACGGCATCAATTAAAAAGTCGACACCGGACTGCTTTTCCACGGCGCGTTTCGGTTCAGGAAGGTTCACGTCGCCGATACCGTTCATGCCATGAATCTGCTGTGAAATCGGCATAACGTCAAAGTGTTCCGTCGTACTGGAGTGGGGTTCACCTAGAAAGACGGGTACGTCAGTGGCACCTAGTAGTTCTAGAATTTGTAAACTGTTAATCGCCGCCTGATCCACTAGGCAGTTCCCATAAGAACTGATAATCCCAATTAAATCAACGTCGGGTGCACCGACTGCGTAGGCAATGGCCATTGCGTCGTCAATCCCGGTGTCTAAGTCTAAAATCATTTTACGTTTTGCCATGTAAAACATCCTCCCTGATTAGGTCTGAAGCGCTATAAAGCTATGTTTTAATTGTAAACGTTTCAGTTGATGCTGACAACGGCTAGCGGCGAATTAAATTAACATTGAACAGAAAAATGTTCGGAAATATTTCACGACCACGCTTACTGGCGAAATGTTGAAGGCTGTTTTATACTGACAATTAAGGAAGGTGAAGCTGATGACGACGAATAGTCCATTAGAAGCAATCATGAATGCGCGCCATTCGGTTCGGCAATATGACGGCCAAACTAAAATTGGGCGTGAAGAAATGGCCGCGATGTTACAGACCGCATTTTTGGCACCAACCGCATTGAATCAACAACCGATTCGGGCGTTGGTGATTGAGGATGCAGCCTTGCGACAACGGTTGTGTGCCGCGACTGGTAATACCAGTCAGTTAACTACGGCCAGTGCCGTCGTCTTATTTGTGCTGGATCGTGAAAACCAACACCAAGCGCCAGCGTTTCAGGCCAGTCAGGGGCAACAATTTGATACTGGTGACGAGACCATTGGCGCCCTAGATGCTGGCCTGATTGCGATGCAATTTATGTTAGTGGCTAAAGATCATGGCTTTGATACGAATCCGATGACCGGGTTTGATGCTGCCGGATTCACGTCTATTTTGGAACTTGACGCCCAGCGGTATCGGCCACTATTGCTCGTTTCAATTGGCAAAGCGGCCGTTGCTGGCAAGCCAGCAGATCATCAACCGCTAGCGACATTAGTTGATTATCGATAATATTGAGGGGAAGCTAGAACGTGAATTTTGAAAAGCACTACCGATATACTGGAAAGCAAAAATTAGGATTAACTAAATTAGCAACGGCGGTTGATCCAGAATTTGAAGACGAAAAGGTCATCAAGGCGCAAATCGCCAAGAATATTAAGCAACTGACTGAACTGCAAGGTAAGTTATATGCACAAGACCGATTTGGTGTTTTAGTCATTTTTCAGGCGATGGATGCGGCGGGTAAGGACAGTATGATTCGCCATATCATGAGTGGGGTCAACCCCCAAGGCTGTGAAGTCACATCGTTCAAGCAACCAACTACTAAAGAAATTGCGCATGATTATTTATGGCGAATTCATGATCGGGTCCCCAAACGCGGCATGATTGGGATCTTCAATCGGTCGTATTATGAAGACGTACTTGTTAGTCGAGTCCATCCGGAAATTATTGTGAATGAGCACGTCGGTGAGATTAACGATAAGAAACAAGTGGATGATGCTTTTTTTGAACGTCGTTTTAACGATCTTCGGTACTTTGAAGATTACTTGCAACACAACGGCTACTTAGTGCTCAAGTTCTTCTTACACATGTCAAAGGCGGAACAGAAGCAACGTTTTATTCGCCGTATTGAAATTCCAAGTCACAACTGGAAATTCTCAGCTGCCGATATTCAGGAACGGCAGTATTGGGATGATTATCAGCGTGCTTATGATGATGCTATCACCAAGACGGCTACTAAAGCGACACCGTGGTACGTCATTCCGTCGGATAGTAAGTGGTATTCGCGGCTCTGTGTTTCGGAAATCATCAATCAACGCCTGTCGGAATTGCCATTAGCGTATCCCTCACTGGATGCGAGTGCGCAAGCACAATTAAAAACGGCGCTGGAGCAACTAGATCGTGAGACCGACTAACAAAGTATCGCGCAGTGTTACTAGCAGCAAGTTGAAATTATAAAAAATGAGCTACTCACACCGTTGATCGTCAGTTCAACGCGACGTGAGCAGCTCATTTTTTTGACGGTGTGACAAGCTAATTATGAATGCCGATGCTTAGTTCGGCGTGTCAGGACAAAAGCGCTACCGAGTAATCCAATCAATAAGGCGAGACCGATAGCTACTGACCAACTTGCCGAGTGTTCGTTAGTTTGTGGCAACGACTTATTCATCGGTGCTGAGCCTGCAAAAGCTGTAGCTGCCGATGCTGGTAAGGGATTAGTTGCCGGAACCGTTGTGGCGGTCGTGTTAGTCGAATTTGTCGCTGGATTGGCAGGTGCTGACAGATTACCACTGACGCTTGGTTCGGGGGTCGATGGAGACGACTCATTTGGAACGGCTGGAGTGACGGCCGTTGGTTTTTCAGGTGTTACGGTTCCTGGATTGGTGGGCTTAGGACCACTCGGCTGTTCTGGTGAGACGGTACCCGGCTTTTCTGGTTCAGTGACCCCGGGTTTCTCCGGTTCAGTAGTCCCAGGTTTTTCTGGTTCGGTGACTCCGGGTTTCTCAGGTTCGGTAGTCCCAGGTTTCTCTGGTTCGGTGACTCCGGGTTTCTCGGGTTCGGTAGTCCCAGGTTTTTCTGGTTCGGTGACTCCGGGTTTCTCTGGTTCAGTAGTCCCAGGTTTTTCTGGTTCGGTGACTCCGGGTTTCTCGGGTTCGGTAGTCCCAGGTTTCTCTGGTTCGGTGACTCCGGGTTTCTCGGGTTCGGTAGTCCCAGGTTTTTCCGGTTCAGTAACTCCTGGTTCCTCATCTTCATCGGGATCTGTTGGTTCCGAAATACCTGGATTTTCGGGAACGTCCGGTTCGGTGACTGGCCGTGAAATCGTGGCTGTCGCGGATCCCTTGTTGCCGTTCTTGTCAGTATAGGTGACATTATTTTCAAAAGTTGCGTCGCCAGTGGGTTCGTTAGTCTTAGTTTGGTAGGTCAAAGCTAACTCTGACGTAAACGACCCTGTGGCATTAAACGTCAATTGATTACCATTCACGCTCGTATTGACGGGAATAATATTACCTGTCTCATCGCGTAGGACGGCGCTGCCATTGACATACGTTTGGTTCGGACTCAACGTATCAACAAAGGTGGGATCGACGAGCTGATTGTTATTAGGCAAGACACGAATTGTCCAGTTGATCCGCCGTGGATTAGCTTCGTCAGCCCATTCAGCTGATTTCTCTAATAAAATTGGGGCTAAGTTACCAGGATGACTAGGAACGGTTCCGAAGGCGTCCAATTGAACAAACCCTTTCCGATTACGTGGTCTGGTTTGATAGGCCTGATTAAATGTGACGAGACCCGTATGTGCGCCGGCAGCAATGAAGAAGGTTCCGATGTTACCTGCAGTGGTTCCTTTCATTGGAAAAGCCTCGTCATGCGGAATACGAACGTTTTCGGGGACTTGGAAAGCCATCGTGTCGCCCACCTTGATCTTGAGGTTATCAGGGATGCGCCAGTTGTAATTGACTGTGTATTCTTGGTCTTCTGGCAATTGTGCATCGTGAGCCATTATCTTGCCCTTACTATCTTTGATAACCGCACTATTAACATCGTTGCCCGTTGCTTCAATTACGTTGCGGGCCTGACTAACTAAGGGTGGCCCGAACATCAAAAAGAAAATTCCAGTGAGTGCTAATAATAACCATCGCCATTTTTTGCGCATGGTAATCGCCTCCATTAAGATATACCCATATATTACCACCATTGTACATGGAAATCGCTGACAAAACACCGTTTGCTAGCTTAACTAACGGTATGCGGCCAGATTTAGCAGACTTTTTTGTGATTGCGTTATTAACTGATATGTGATGTTTTAGGATACCAGAAAAGACACCATTTGCCATCCCATCCAAGGGACGTAAGGGTGTCCGAATCCTGTTAAATTAGAAGTGTGGCGTGCTTCAGGTTGATTGGCAGCACGCCTCGATGAATTGATCAGTTGCCGTACAAGAACTGGATGATGAGTAAGTCGACCTGTGGATTGATATGCAACATTGAGTGGCTGGCGGTCAGGGGACTACCGTGAATGATTTGGGTTTTTGGTGACCAACCAGCTGCCAATAATTGATGGCTGAATTTAAGTACGGCTTGTAAATTGACGCCGCCATCACCACTTGTATGCCAAACATGGCCGGCAATATTCAATATCGGCAAGGACCGTGGTAACCGGTTTAACTGCTGAGTGGTCAAGCCCGGATAGGTCGAGCCAATGGTCACAAACTTATTGATTTGTGCGCGCTGGGGGACTTGCGCTGTCAGATAATCAAAGATGATATTACCTCCAGATGAGTGACCGACAGCATTGTAGCGGGTCACGTGGTAGCGTTTTGCGAGCCCTTGCATGACAGTAGCAAACTGCCGAGCTTGACGTTTCGCATGATGATTATCGGCAAAGATAACCTGAATCGTTGGGTTGTTTTTTAGTGGTCCGAACTGTTGGACAGTCACGTGGCCGGCGTGACTAACATGGACGACCAATCCTTTCGTCATCAGGTGTGCCGCGGTTAAGCGGTGCACAAAGCCGTCGGTAGAAAATGCGCGCGCGTAATCGCCACCGACGAAGATGGTCGGAATACTCGTTTGGGCGACCCGCGTTTTTCGTAATGGGGTCAAGCGATGTTGCCAATAGGATCCAATCCCTACGACCAGGGTCGCACTAATAATGGCCATGATTTTAATAATTTTAATTCGTCGCATCACTGATCCACCTCGCCTTTGAATCCTATTATAGTCGAATTAGTAAAAATTGCTTTTGCAAACCTTCGCCGAATCCACTAGAATGAGAAGCAATAAGTCTACATAGAAGAGAGCTGGGAAACGATGAGTGCAGAATATGATTTAACAATTATTGGTGGTGGCCCGGTCGGCATGTTTGCAGCCTTCTATGCTGGTATGCGTAATGCACGGGTTCAGTTATTAGAAAGTCTCCCCGAATTAGGGGGGCAGGTTCAGGCTTTGTATCCTGAGAAGATCATTCATGACGTTGCGGGATATCCGGCAATCAAGGGCCGCGAACTGGTGGCACAACTTGAAAAGCAACTCACACAATTTCCAATTGACATTCAATTGGCGAGCCCGGTGACGGATGTCACGGGAGCGATGGGTGATTTCACGATTACCACGGCGAGTGGACAGCAGTCACATTCCAAAGCGATTATCGTAGCGACTGGGAGTGGGGCTTTTGAACCCCGGCGCTTAGCAGTCGATAATGCGGCTGAATTTGAGAATAAGCAATTATTCTACCACATTCCAAGTGTCAAGCAATTTGCGGATCGAACGGTACTAGTTGCGGGTGGTGGCGACTCAGCCATCGATATGGCCTTGATGCTTGAACCCGTTGCTAAGCACGTTTATATCATGCATCGGCGTGATCGGTTCCGTGGGATGGAACACAATGTGGACTTGTTAAAAGCGTCTTCCGTTGAAATCAAGACGCCATTTTTGATTAAGCAACTTGCAGAGACGGCTACCGGACAGTTACAGCTGACGATGAAAGAGGTTCGCGGCACAACTGAAGAAACATTGGCCGTTGATGATTTGATTGTTAACTATGGCTTTATCGCGGATAATAAAGTCATCCGAAACTGGCACGTGACCCCAACCATGGCCCACCGACTCATCACCGTTGATACGGAGATGAATACCGACGTACCTGGGATTGCGGCTATTGGTGATACGGTGACTTACGCGGGCAAGTTAGGCTTGATTGCCAGTGGCTTCGGGGAAGCTCCTAACGCGGTCAATCAGTTAATGATGACCTTGTATCCCGAACGACGGAGTCCACTGCATAGTACGACCGTGTTTGAAAAAATGTAAGTTTAAAAGAGCTGCGATATAACTGGCGCTATACAAGCAAATAGGACGAGAAACCGAATCTTGGCTTCTCGTCCTATTTGCTTGTTCCTTTAAGAACCCGCTTTATTGGCGGCCTGTTGTACCATGAAGTGGTAGAAAGGCAAATGTTTTTTTCAATCTAGATAGCTTTGGTGTGTCTTAAAATAAAAAAACAACCGGTCGCTCCGACTAAACTTTTACAATGTATAAGTTTGTACAAAAAAATACACAAAATTTACTGAAAATTGATAACGATAAAGAAACGCTGTTGTTAAGATAAATTCGTAACATACTGCCTGTTGTTAACGTAGAATTTGAGAGGATGATTCTGTTTATGGCAAAAGGTTCCATTATTGATGGTGTGTTAGTTTAGATGATTAGATTTTATATGTCACTAAGTGTTGTGAAGCATACGATACTTTATTTGTGTTTTATTTTTCTATTACTGTATTTAAAAAAGCGTTATCCAGACAATGTAATTATCGGTTTTTTTTAAAATACGGTGGTGTTTTATTAATAGTATGCTTCATTTACATTTTATCGCAATTTGGATTGCCGGTTACCGCAATCGATGTTCCAATAGTTCTTGGAATTTTAGGTATTTCGGTTGTTGTGTTGAGACACAAGCAAAAGTAGGACGAACTGCTACCAATCTGTTGCTTACGGAGTCATGATAACTCATGGCTCTTTCTGGTTTTTATCTAATATTGACGTCCCTGATAACGTACTGTCATCAAAGGACTTCATGGTTCAGACCCTGTTTCTGGGTCATTCCATATGAGCACCTAATTGGCGGTAAAAGTATTAAAAATCAGTGGCTGATCAACTATCGGCATTCGTGCGCTTTAGAAATTAAAATGGCAGATAACCCGGAGCGCTGAGCACTTTAATACAGTTTTTTACCAACATCTCAATCACCGCGACGGCTAATCAGATCAAAAAAAGCGCTATCCAAATGCACTTATGCATTCAGATGGCGCTTACGATTCGTCATCAGCTGGAAGTCACTTTTTCAGCAACGACATCATTCAGAATTTTCGTGGTTGCTGAATGATTTATGCACTCGCTGTGACAGCAACTTTGAAATAATGTGGATTACTCGTTGCTAGTTAGACTTAATTCATTCATAAAAGTCAATAAGAGTTTGGCATAGCTGGGATGGTCGGTGTTGCTCTTAACTTCTTGCTGCATTTCCGTTAGATTATCAGTGACTACGCCGGTGACGCCCATGAACATCATTTGATCCATTTGGTCCGTATTATCAATGTCCCAGGCGTAAACCGTCTTGTGATTGCGGTCAGCCTTGTCAACGAATTGGTCGTTTAATGTGGTGACCTCCATGGTGTAGCCGTTCGCGACTGTATGCGGGAACGTGAGATTATAAGGCAAGATGTAACTAACGAATTGTTTTTGATCTAAGCGTTTCAAGTCACGCATGACTTTGAAACTAAGCGTATGGACTTGGTCATGATGAGCCAGTAGGGTCGCACCATAACGATCGATGAACCGTTTAGTATCGGCGGCGGTGTAAGCCGAGCTGGTCTTGATTTCGACTAATAGTTTTTGATGATGCTTGTGAGCCGCTTTCAGGTAAGCATCGAAACTTGGAATCTTTGCCTGATAGCCATTTTCACGAACAGTAATTTTTTCTAGTTGTTTTAATGTTAATTGAGATGGCTTTTTCTTAACGCCAGCTAAGGCTTTTAAGGTTGGATCATGCATGACAACGAATTGATGGTCCTTGGTGACTTGGATGTCCATCTCAACGTAATCCGGATGTTCCTTGCTGGTCTTGATCAGTGCAGGAATTGTGTTTTGCACGCCGTTACCGTTATCGACGCCGCGGTGGGAAATCATGATTGGCTTGGTAATTACTAGTCCATTTAAGTAGACTAAATTAACGGCAACTAGCAAACTTGTCGCTAACAGCAAGCCAATTGCAACACTCGCCCGAGTCAATTTGCGCAACCGTGGTGCCTCGTTAAAGTATTGCGGTTGTTGGCGGAGGAGTGTAAAGTCTTGACGATAGCAAACAATAATTAACATCATGAAGATGGCCGTGGTATAACAAATAATAATTTCGGTGATTGCTTCCATGATAAAGAGATTAACAGTGGCAGCGGCCATGGCAAAACTTGTTTTATCGAATTGAAGCTGGGCTACGTAAATCAACGTATAAATGGTCGTGACGATCAGAAAAATCATAAATAAGGTCACAATCATGGTCCATAAGTAGCGCCAAAGATGGTGGCGCGTTTGTTGCCAACTACGAGTAACGGCCGTTTTCCATGGAAGCCGATCGACAATCATTAGCGGTAATAGGCTAATTAGGCGAATTCCAAGGTAACCAGCCAGCAAGTAGAAGCACCCCAAGCCGAGCGTCATCCACGGGTTTTCCATGAGATAGCTGACAATGAAGGCTGGAATTTTGGCCTTGTTGAGTAATGGTGTTGTAAAGATGAAACTTCCAAATGGCAAAATCACAATAAAGTAGCCGATAAAGAATAAGAAAGTGCTGGGTGAGGTGCCAGTCAGACTAGTGACCGTTGACCGCAAGACCGCGCGTACAGTTTGTGGTCGGCCACGAAAGATATTCATAATACCCAGTAGCAGAAACGCAAATTGCCAATAAACTAAAATAATAATGGCTAATAAGATCGCCACCATACCGAGTGCGGCCAGTGGTTGGTGAATAATAATACTACCGATATTCGTGTACGAGACATAACTGACCCGTTGCCACTTGAGTAACATTTCTAGCACCCAATTAAAAAAAGGAATTGCTAGGTAACTAATGACCAAATTGGTACTAAATATCAGGGCAACGTAACTGCCCCAGTTCTTATAAAAGCGGCGGGTACTATCCCACCAAAAACGCCAAGCGCCCATGCGTGGTGCCTCCTCCCTTGATCCGGCATTGACGAATCAAGTCATTATTAATTTTATTGTAACACGCATTGTGTTAGTTATTTTTATCTAAATAATTGCTTAGATTAGTCACTCTAGGAAACCACTTTCAACTAAGCATAATGGGGCTACCGAGCACGTTTCGGTAATCCGTGCGAATGGCTGATGAACGGCCACTGAACTTAAGAGATGGCACGTGTAATCATCGTTAATGCGCAAGCATGAGACAAGCCGTAATCAGTATTTTATCATGAAAACGATGCCAGATGGGTGAGGGCAGCGTCATATTTAAAGGAGATCATAAAAAGGCGCGATGGCAAATAAATTGCCGTCGCGCCTTGCATTGTAAATGGAATGCTTGTTGCTATTTGGAACTGCTAGAGCTAGTCGTGGTACTATCCGTATCATCAGGGTTGGTAATCTTGATACGAGTAGAATCAGTCTTCTTATGCGAAGCTTCCGGTGCGTCGGTCGTATACAACGAGTCCGTTGACTTATTACCATTCTTCGAGTAGAGACTGGTTGACTTGCCAGCTAATTTATTTTGAATCTGAATTTCTTTTTCAAGGCCATCGGCGTAATTGTAATTAGAAGCGTCGACTTTCTTGAAGCCCTTAGGGGTGTAGAAACGTAACAAATTTTTATTGTTAAGTGAATCAGAGAGGCTTAATTCTTTGTCGACTTTCTTCTGATCTTTATCAACAGTCTTCTGAACTGCCTCATCATCAATCGTTTCGCCAGTTGCGTTGTCATAAATTTTGCCGCTAAGGACGGTGTATTTAGACGTGACGAAATCGCGATTTCTAAACGCAACGGTACTATCGTGTTGTTTAGAGAAGAGGTCGGTCCCAAACTGAATATAACGTTTGCTTGAAATCCCTAGTAAGTGCAGAATCGTTGGTAGGACGTCAATTTCACCGCCATAAGTCGATTCGACTTTACCACTCTTGATTCCTGGAATATTGATCATGAATGGCACACGTTGAAGCTGGGCGCTATCAAAGGAAGTCCAATCGTCCGCAGATTTACCGAGAATAGGTGCCAAGGTCGAGTTTTCACTGTTGGATAAGCCGTAGTGGTCACCATAGAGTACGATCATCGAATTCTTTAATAAACCAGCCTTTTGCAAGTAGGTATAGAATTCTTTGACGGATTGATCGAGGTAGTGGGCGGTCTGGAAGTAACCGTTAATGGCGGAATCACTAGTATCCGTTGTCTTAAACGTCGTGTCTTCCTTATCAAGTGTGAATGGGAAGTGGTTCGTTACCGTGATGTATTTGACGTAGAACGGTTGTTGTAGCCGTTCAAGATACTGAACTGAATTCTTAAATAACAGCTTATCCTTTAGACCATATCCAGTTGATTTATCACCAGTCGTATCGAAATAACTGGCATCAAAGAAATATTGGTACCCCATATTCTTATACGTGTTATTTCGATTCCAGAAACTGGCCACGTTACCGTGGAAGACGGCGGAGGAATAATTGGCCCGTTGGTTTAGAATCGCGGGAGCGGCCTGGAACGTATTATCTGAGCCTAATTGGGAGAACAATGATCCAGTTGAGAGCCCGTAAGTACTAGTTTCAAGCATATTTTCGGCATCAGAAGTTTTCCCTTGACCAACTTGGTGGAAAAAGTTCTTAAAACTGTAAGTTGAGTTGCTATGATACAGTTTATTTAAGAACGGCGTAACTTCCTTACCGTTGACTTTCTGATCAATAAGAAATTGTTGAAAACTTTCTAGATGAATCACAATGACGTTGCGACCCTTCGCCAGACCGTACATCTTAGCGTTTGGCGCGGCATAGTGTGATTCAGTATAATCTTTAACGGTATCTAATTCTGATTTCTTTGCGCTGGCGCGTTGATGATTGGTCTGTTCATCCTTGATACCATCATAGACTGTAAAAGCATCTATACCAAGATATTTGACGATATAAGTGCGGTCAAACGTTCTGGTTAGTAGTTGTGGTCGGTTGGATTCTGCTAAGGTCAAGTTAAGACCGAAACCTGCAATCGCGGCAGAGGTGTACGCAAAGGCCGTGTGTTTCTTAATTGGTCGTGTGTCTTGCTTAATCCGATGAAGAATGACCAAGGCCAGAATGACAATAATATCCGCCCAGTAAAGAACATCGCCCCAACTCGCTAGGGCTAACGATGAGCCGGTAAGTCCCTGACTGACCTTGGACACGCCGGTAATCGTACTAACAGTCATGAAATCCGTGAATTCACGATGGTAGATAACGTTGGCATACAGTAAAATGGTGTCGAGTGCATCAATGAATAGCAAAATATAGTAATATACACCGGTTTTACGAATGTAGAACGCCAGACTAAACAGAAAGACCGTCGTTGCAATCGGGTTCACGAGCATCAGGAATGCCTGGAGTGGATCGGCAACGCCTAGTGAAAATTCGGTTAAGTACGCATAGATCGTTTTGGCCCAGAATAAGAAGACTAGTAGCCAAAAAAATCCAATTCGCGTGTTAACGTATTGGCGAAATTTGGTAAACATCGATAAAGACCTCATTTTTAACAAATTTGGATATGACTCGATAACCAGTCATCAAATCATTTTAACATAACATCGGAACTCGTAATCGCTAACAATTTTAAGAATGCGTTAATTTCGTTTCGAGTTAGTTTGACGATAACCGGTGAAACGCGTATTCTCAAAGTATTTCAGAAGAACGGGTGATAACGTGATGCAGATAAAAATGAGTAACCAGGTTGATTCATCAGTTTATGCGGATGCCATTGCAATCCGGCGGGCAGTCTTTGTGCAGGAACAACATATCGATGAAACTTTGGAAATTGATACGGTCACTCCAGCGACGTGGCACTACGTCTTGTATGATGATCAAAAGCAGGCGGTAGCCACAGCGCGAGTGACACCTAGCGACCAATGGACGGGGCATGTTCAACGAGTTGCTACGTTGAAAGCGGCACGAGGGCAGGGCTATGCACGACAATTGCTTCAACGGATTGCAGCGGATGGGCTGAGCCGTGGTTGGCGACAGTTGGTACTAGGCGCTCAAGTCACTGCACAAGGGTTTTATACACAATTAGGGTATCAGCCACAAGGGCGCCCGTTTATGGAGGCGGGTTTGCGACATCAGACGATGATATTGACATTGTCGTAAGCATATTGGCTTAACTTTCAGTTGGTTAGGTTGTTGATTCGAGTTATATTCCAGAATAAAGGGGCCTTCAGCTTAAGGCTTAGCTTTGTGGTTATTTTTTAGCGAGACAATGTAAATGGAATTTCCGGTAGACTTCTAGGCATAGTTCTAGGGGCCTTTTTTGCTAAACGATTAGTTCGGATAGTTCGCAAATAAAAGTTTTGATTCGTAGTAAACTAGTTGGTTGCAGTATTGTACATATGGAGCTGATTAGCGTGAATCACTAACTGGTGGCCGACCCTGACAATCATACGCGACTGTGAGGGTGTGTTGGGTTGTGAGAATGACAAAGACAAAGCTTTTTTTGAATGGGGGAGGAGCGTATGCGAAGAAAGCTAGTTGGGTATATGCTAAGCATGTTAACGGTAATATTAGCGCTATTTATGCTGGGGAGTACTGCACATGCTAAAGAAATCAGTGTTACGGGTTTAACGGCTGGCAATGCCATCGTACTTGATGCGAATGGCAAGCCCGTTACTGACACAAGTACGTTGAATGATAAGGCTGGCTACCAATTAACGTATCATTGGAGTATTCCAGATTCTGAAGTGATTAAGGCCGGTGATACAGCAACCGTTGAGATTCCAACGTACGTCAGTATCGATCATGATGTTGTGATGCCGTTAACAGATTCTGCCGGGCAAACCTTGGGCACGTTTACGTATACGAAAGGTGCCAGTACTGGGACAATCACGTTTACGGATGCGTTGGGTACACTCAATAGTCGGGCTGGCACATTGAGCATGAATGCGAAGGGCAATGCGACGGCGACGGAAGGATCAGCCGAAATTGCTAAAAGTGGCTTGGTTGTTTCGTCGGGAAGTGATGGTGCGCCAACGGTATTGGGGTGGCACATTACCGTGACACCGGGCAATAACTCGACGGTTGTGGTTACAGATACGCTAGGGCCCAATCAGACATTCATTCCAGATTCGGTTGCGGCACAGGCCGTGCAAATTATCAATGGTATCCAAGTGCCACAGCAACCGTTAACACCGACTGTTGCAACTAATGGTAACGTGATTACTTTTACGTTTAACAACATTCATTCGCCGTTTGTGATTACTTATAACACTAAGGTTGAGAATTTTAATCCGGCTGACACAGCTAAATGGCATAATACGGCTGCACTGGACGGACTAGGCGTTGATGCGACGGCCGATATTACCTATGGTGGCAATGGAACAGCAGGGATGACCTATACCATCGAATTAACGAAGCATGATGCGGCAACCAAGGCCGTGTTGGCTGGAGCCGTTTATGAATTGCAAGATAGTACGGGCAAGGTAATCCAAACTGGGTTGACGACTGATTCGCAGGGACAATTGATTGTCAAAAATCTACGTGCTGGTGATTATCAGTTCGTTGAAACCAAGGCTCCGTTTGGGTATGAACTTAATACCACCCCAGTAAAATTTACTCTCGGCGGTATTAAGTCAGAGGTTGCTTTTCAGGTAAGTCAGGATGATGTCACGTTAACCAAGACTGATGCCACGACCAAGGCGGCATTGGCTGGGGCCGTTTATGAATTGCAAGATGCCACTGGCAAAGTGCTCAAGATGGGATTAACGACGGATACCACTGGTCAACTTACCGTATCTGGTCTGACCGCGGGCAATTATCAATTTGTTGAAACTAAAGCGCCTAGTGGTTATCAGCTTAATGCGGCACCGTTATCATTTACAATCAAGCCGAATCAAACGGCAGTGGTAACGGTAGCAGCAACTGATGAACCGGTCACTGAACCAGGAACAACTGAACCAGGCAAACCAGGTGAACCAGGGACGACTGAACCAAGCCAACCAGGTGAACCAGGGACGACTGAACCAAGTAAACCAGGTGAACCAGGAACAACTGAGCCAAGTAAACCGGGTGAACCAGGAACGACTGAACCAAGCCAACCGGGTGAGCCAGGGACGACTGAGCCAAGTAAACCGGGTGAACCAGGAACAACTGAACCAAGCCAACCAGGCAAACCAGGCGAACCAGGAACGACTGAGCCAGGTAACCCTGGAACCACGGGGCCAACCGCGCCACAACCGGAACGACCAGCTGTACCCGGTCCAAGCCAACCCGCTGCACCTAAACCGGGACAATCTGGATTAGGTCAACCGGCATTACCAGGACTGATCAAGCAACCAAGCACGGGTGTCAATGGTGCTGGTGGCACTGTGGGTAATGGTGTGACAACTGGTATGAACGGCTTTGGAACGCCAACTGGTAGTGACCAAAGCACATCAGCTGGCTATAACCACGGAACTTTGCCGCAAACCAGCGAGAAGCAGTCGCCGATTTGGGTGATTTTTGCCGGGCTTTTGGGCTTGTTAATTGCCGCGGTGGGAATCGGTTATCGCCGTCGTGCTTGAAGACGCATGAATTGATTTATTAAAGTATCATGTAGGGATTGATGATGCCCCAGAAATTTTATGGCTTCTGGGGCATTGTTTTGGTTATGTGTAGAGCTAACATTGTTTACGGGGGCAGTTCAGAATTTCAATCAATAAATTTGAATCATCGTGTGAGTTACGATTAAGCAATATGGTCTAGCTAGCTGATGTGGAGATTGTTAGCCGTGTGGTGGCACACGCAAAATCTTTGGCACAGTGAATGGCGGATGGCGATGACCTTATTAGTCTTTGTCGTTGCTAGTATGACGATATTGAGTTAGTCAGCGGTGACTATCAGATTACCGGTGCTCACACAATCATTAAGTATAAACGACTGGCAGTTTGCTACGATTCAATTTAGTATTGTAAAAAAGTTGCGTTTCCAGATTTGACGTCTGGAAACGCAACTTTTTTTACTCAAAGATTAGGCTAACTAATTGCTAGCGGTTGGTAGATGATGGGCGAAAGTGCTGCCAAAGCGTGGCTATAGCTGGTGGCTCATTAGCCCAACGTGTCCACCCTGAAAATCCCAATGGAACGATGAGGTTACTTATCGTAATCCCAATGAGACTCATGAGTGCAAGCCCCTTTAAGGTTGGTGCGGTCGTCAAAAGCAGTGGCAGTAAGTAGGTCAATTCAATCATTGTTACCGGGCAAACGAATCGTCCACTAGTATAAAAGTGCTGTTGCAGATGAGCGGGATCCAAGTGCCGTAACCAACTTTGACGGTGACCGGTTGCGGTGGTAATCATTAGCCAGTGCAGTGTCAACAACATCAAGCTACCAAGCAAGACACTGCTACTGAGCGGCCCGGTTTGCAACCAGCGTGTTAATATTAACTGAGTCCAACCCCAACTAGTTAACGTCACGCCAGTTAAGCACGCGGTCATTAACAGACTGAAGGTCAATGAACGCAGGCCGAACCATAAAACAACTATGCCGATGATTAATCCGAGTGTGAGCCATCTCAGTGCGTGGGTCGCAATCAGGGTATGCTGATAGTGCTGTTGCTGTGTTACCCCGGTTGTTAGGATTTTGGCGTGCGCTAAGGGCGTGGCGAGTAGGCTGTCGTGGGTGACTGCCTGAAGTCGTTGCAGGGTCCTGCGACTAGCCGCACTAGCCGGCGCTGATTTCAAAGTGACCGTTAGCTGTGTCATGCTTAAATCACTACTAATATTAGTAAAAAGACTGTTTTGATAGGCCTGATTAGTAGCCGCGTTAGCAGGCAGGTAAAAACTCCGGCCAACTTGACTAGCGGCTAAATCATGTAGATAGGTCTTCGTATTTTTCAGTGAAGCGAGTAAGGTGGTTAAGGGTTGAACGGTCTGCTTCAATGATTGGTTGACGTGGTGAACACGCTGATCAACGTGTCCAGCTTCGGTTGCGACCGTAGTTTGGGCCGTTACCACGTGATTTAGTGCGGTTGTCATGCGGTCAGTCAGGTGATCTAACTTGGTGACCTGCTGATTGACTTTGGTTAAATCGGGTTCAGCCTCAGCTGATGTCGTTAGCGTCGTGTCAATAGCCTGTAATTGCCGTTGCACTTGATCATTCAGTTCAGCCAAATCATTGATGCGGTCGGACAACTGGTCGACCGACTTGGTATGGCGACTAGTCGCTGCTTGTTCCAGACTTTGTTGGTCAGTCGTGAGTTGGCTCTTGAGTTTCGCCATACTCGTCAGTTTACCAGCCAAATCAATGTTGATAGTCGCAAGTTGCTGGTTAACGTAGAAATTACTTAGTGGTTGGCCGGTGGGCTGGGTCACTGAGATGACTTGAGCCACATTTGGTACGGCCCGCAGTTTAGTCGTCAGGTGATCGATTGTTTGTAATGATTGCTGCTGCGTTAAATTCTGCGGTGCTCGTAGTGTAATTGTGATTGGCGCCGTGGCACCGGTACCGAAGTGAGCTTGGACTAATTGCTGACCTAATTCAGCATTACTAAGCTGATTTTGGCGCCAGGGTCGTAAGTTGTCATCGGCAAACTGGCCGTTAGCAAGAATGAGGCCGGGGAGTAGTAACAGTGCGACGGCCAAGCTCCCAAGCGCTGGCTGCCAGTAGCCGAACTTGCTCAATTGGCCCCATAGATTGCGTGGACGGGTCGGCCAAGCCGTTGTTCCTGGCCAAAATAAATTATCACCGAGCCAAGCGGTAAAGGCGTAATTGAGCGGCGGTACCGCCAGTAAGGTGATTCCAAGCGCTACAGTAATGGCCCAAGCAGCGGCTAATGAGATGAAGGCAGTCCAGTGTAAAGTGATGGTTATGAGTATTAATGGGATAAAAACAAGTGCCCACTGTCGATATTGAAGTGTCAGAATTTTGAGACTGACAGTGGTCGGTGCGGTTGGTGCGCTCGATTGCCAATACGCGTACATAAAGTGCCATGTCAATAGACTAGTCAGTATTAAACTGATTAGACTAGCAAGGCTCAGCGCATTAGCCGTCAGTGGCCAATGCCAAGCTAAACGCGCGTTAGTGATAAAGCTAATCGTTGTGATCAGAGTGACCACTTGACACAGTAAGTTCAGTAATGGCACTAACAGTGAGCGGAAGATGAGGCCGAGAATGATTAAACTGAGCAGACTACCGACAAGCATGCTAATCAGCAAGTTGCGACGTTGTTGTTGCACGTGTTGTTGGTAGATCAAGTCCGTACTGGTGACACTCGTATTGAGGTCGGCGATTGCAATCGCATTATTAAGTTGATTTGCAATCACAGATAGGTCAGCCCGGGATGTCTGAACGGCGACAAGGGCTAATTCGGTGGAACCATCATTGGAACGTAATAAGTGCCGGTCATTAGTCATACCGGTTGGCGTTCGAAGCTGGTTAATGCCATAATCATCGGCTCGGCGATTAAGTTTGGCTAGGGTCGTGGAGATTTGTTGGCGTTGCTGTTTGGATAATTTACCATTTGAATTGTTGAAGACTAACGTTAAGGACTGGCTGTTGGTTAACCCGTGACCCCATTGTTGTTGATATTTAGGACTCGTTGTTGCATCTTGTGGCATTGCGGTTTGTTCATTCACAAACGTGGTAATGTTCGGTAAAATCAGAATACTTGCAAACACCACGATTCCCCAGAAAAATAAGAACAACCACTTTGGTTTTAATAATTTTCGCATTCGTCTTGACGCCCCCACATCAATTACTTTATTTTGACTTAATCTTACCATATCAGGTGTTAGAGAAGCGGTTTGGTCGTCAGTTTGAAAAGTTAATTACAGTAATTACTTGTGAGTTATGGTATCCTAAAACGCTGTGGGAGGTGCTGATTTTGAAAACAGATCGATTTCAGGCGTTCAGTGATGGTATTTTTGCCATTTTAATTACAATTTTAGTCTTAGAATTTCACATTCCTGATTACCAACCGGGACATTTACTGGCGGCACTATTAGCGCAATGGCCGTTGATCTTGTCGTACGTCTTTTCGTATTTCTACGTTGGCACGCTGTGGTTATTTCATCATGATTATTTCAACATGCTACAACGAATTGATCGCAACGTTAATATGCTAAACTTATTAATGCTCTTTAGTATCACCTTATTGGATTACCCGATGTCATTAGTGGCAGATGCGTTGACAACTGGTAATCGACAGGATATGCAAACGGCATTTATTGTTTATGATTTGGTTGCCCTGTTTATTTCGGCGACATTTTATTTCATGTACGCTTATCTGCATCATCACCAGGATCTAAAGAAGCCGGGAATCTCAATGGCTTTTTATACCGCAATTAAGTTTGATCCGGTTCGAAGTGTCACGATTTATGGCTTAGCCATCGTGGCAACGTTTTGGTCGGTATGGTTAGGTGCAATCTTACTAGCAGGTGGCATCATTTTTCACTTTTTGGCCTACTTACGGATGAGTCGCCAGCTAGAACAGGCGAAGGGAGGGACGGCATAATGGATTATTCAAGTTTATTAGGACCTGATCGTTATGATCTAGCCGTGACGTTAGCCAAGCAGTATCATCTTGACCCCAGCCAGGTCTTGTTCGGCTATTTGCAAGTGGTTAGTCAAGTTACGGGTGGTCCGAATGCAGCGCAAGCTGATTTACATGAGCCCCAAGTACGAGCAGCAATCAATCAGGAATTTGATCATTTTTTGAAGCAGCGTCATTAATTAAAAATCACGATGTGAGTTCAGTCTCAACATCGTGATTTTTTAGTTTCAATCGGCAGGAAAGAGGTACGGTGTTCGCCAGGTTGTTGCCATTTCAGGTGTTAGTGTCAGTCGTTGTTCGTGACCAGTCGTGCGTGGAATAAAGCGGTAAGTACGAGTCGCTAACGTGATCAAACAACGATAGTGCGTGTAGTTGTGGCTGATGAGATGGCGACGGTCGGCGTGGTATGGCAAGCTTACTTCTTGTAACCAGCGGAATAAAGTGGTCGGCACTTGTTGCGGTGCTAGCTGCGGTGTTCCCAGTCGTCGAAGTGCCATGTGAATGAAACGATCAGTGGGAATCGGCCCGCTCGGTAATGGTTGCTTAGTCTGAATCACGTGCTGAGCAGCCTGACGAGTGGCAGTTGTAATCTGGTTGCCAGATACTGCTAAATAACGATTTAGTCGGCGCTGATGGTCGCTTAGGACTGGTGTATTGGTCAGGACGCCGGCTGGATTCGGTTGCGCCGTCAGTGGGCCACCAGTGGGTTCGATGACGGCACTGGTGTGTGCATCACTGAGATACCAGTGAAAGGGATAGACTTCACCAGTGTCATCACCCCAGGACGCACCGACCAGGTTAACACTTGGCAGATCGGCGATCACGGCTGCGACTGATTGGTGTTCACCTAAAGCCCAGTTGATGAAGGCTTGGGGTGTTAAATTAATTTGGTTGACTTGTGGTTGAGTGGCGTATTCAACGGCGTGGGGCAAGTACAGTTCAGCACACACCAAACCAGCTTCGTTAATGCCGTCAGCCATCAAACAAGCCTTAAAGTGGTCAGGTAGCCGACCACCACCGAGAATGGCATACTGCGTCATACGCGTCGTCGCTAACCCAGTTGGCCACGGATAACGGCGCGGCAAAAAAATTGGCCGCCAAGGTGTCGTTGTTGGAAAGTCCATGGTGCGGGCGAAGTAGCGGTGATTGTCAGTATCAAGATAAGTTAAGCTGGTACACATGGCGCGGCCTCCTTTTAATTAGGTTCATTATACGTCAAAATGGGCGACAGCTAAATGACTGTTTAATTAACGATGGTAACGGTTACTTTTTTGATGATCTGCGTGTGCAAAACAGCTGGCAGTGCAATCAGTGACAGATTAATTTATGGTCGGATGGAACTCATTATTTTCTAATCTTTACAAACGTGCTATAATGAGGTTTCAATAACTATCAAAGCGAGGTCTTCATAGTGAGTGGATATAACGTCGCGATTGTCGGTGCAACTGGTGCAGTTGGCGCGCGGATGATCAAAATGGTGGAACAGACGAGTTTACCTGTCAACTCAGTTAAACTTTTGGCATCAAGCCGTTCAGCCGGTAAACAATTACAGTTCAATGGTCAAGCCTTAACTGTTGAAGAGACCGTTCCTGAATCATTCGAAGGAATTGATTTAGCCCTCTTCTCAGCGGGTGGCTCAGTATCTAAGAAGTTCGCCCCTGAAGCAGTCAAACGGGGTGCCGTAGTTGTTGATAATACGAGTGCTTTCCGGATGGACCCAAAGATTCCGTTAGTTGTTCCTGAAGTTAACCCTGAAGCGTTGAAGCTTCATCATGGAATCGTGGCTAACCCGAACTGCTCAACCATCCAAATGGTCGTTGCTTTGGAACCAGTGCGCAAGGCATTTGGTTTGAAGCGGGTCATTGTTTCAACCTATCAAGCCGTTGGTGGTGCTGGTAACCGGGCCTTGAAGGAATTGCATGATGAGACGGAAGCCTACTTAAAAGGTGAAGAGATGGAAGCTCATATCTTACCTGTTGCGGGCGACAAAAAGCATTATCCAATTGCCTTCAATGCGTTACCACAAATTGACGTGTTTGAAGAAGATGGCTACACCCATGAAGAATGGAAGATGATCCATGAAACCAAAAAGATTATGTGTGGCGGCGACATGGACAGTAAGGATATCAAAGTAACGGCAACTTGTGTGCGGATTCCGGTGCCAGTGAGTCACTCCGAATCAGTTTACTTTGAAGTTGAAGATCCTAAGGCAACTGTCAAGGGCATTCAAGATGCTTTGGCAGCTGCACCAGGCGTGGTCTTACAAGACGACCCTGATAACCAAATTTATCCGCAAGCGCATAATGCGGAAGGTTCTAAAGACACGTTCGTTGGTCGGGTTCGTCCTGATCAAGAAACGCCACAAGCCTTCCACATGTGGAACGTTTCCGACAACCTCTTAAAGGGTGCTGCTTGGAACTCAGTTCAGATTGCGGAAACAATGGACAAGATGGGCTTATTGCACATGCAATAAAACTAATTTGTTAAGGGTAATGAAAAGCTGATCGCTAGAATCAATATTCTGGCGACCAGCTTTTTTTGATGTCGAATTATTCGAGCGTTAGAGTCAGATAAAATATAATAAGCGTCATGTTGAAATTAGGTTCGTTTTAGAAAGCAATATTAAGAATTTGTTAAGCTAAAACTGATGAGTGTCCTTTATCCTTGTCCTGGAGTCAGCTCCAGCATATAAGCTAAGTTTATTCAAAGTTAGTGAATGGTCAATGAGATGTCATGATGTTAATTTGCTAGCTAGAATAAAATTTTAACGCAAATATGGAGGAATTAATAATGAAATCAATTAATTGGTCAACGGACTATTTACCAGGGCATACTGATAATTTCGTGTCAAACGAGGTCATTACAGACGGTGTGACTTTAGCGGCTGTTTGGAAAAACTTAGTCGATACATCGAAGTGGACGACGTATTATGACAATGCGACTAACATTATTTTGGATGATCAAACGAATACTGAACTAAAGTTTGCGGAACATTTCCGATTTGATACATTTGGTTTTCCTATCGATGCCCAGGTCATGGAACTCGTTGAACCGACGGATGGTGAAACAGCACGACTAGCATGGCATGGTTGGCAAAATGGTGATGCAGATACTCAGTTTGATGTCTATCACGCTTTCCTAATTGAAAAGTTGACAGATGGCCGGATTCGATTATTAACACAAGAATCGCAAGTTGGACAGCCTGCTAAAGACTTAGCTAATCAAACACCCAATCCGATGTTAAATGGTCACCAAAGCTGGTTAGATGGGTTAGTCAAGGCTGCTAAAAGGACTATGACCGAGTAAAGTAGTAGCTCAGCAAGATTAATAGGAGTGATTAAAAGATGAAAACATGGTTCATTACAGGAACTTCAAGTGGTTTTGGAAAGGAACTCGCGACAATTGTTGCACGGCAGTCTGACACTCAGCTGATTGCGGCTGCCCGCCACACCGATGATTTAGCCTATCTAGATGTTTTTGACGCGACGCGTATTGAGAAAGTAAGCATTGATGTGACAAATGAATCACAAATTAAAACTGGGGTCGCTCAAGCGATTCAACGTTTTGGAACTATTGATGTTTTAGTGAACAATGCTGGCTTAGGCTATTTTTCAACAATTGAAGAAAGTGATATGGCGAAAGTTCGCTACATGTTTGAAGTTAACGTTATGGGACTCGCTAACGTGACTAGGACCGTTTTACCGACCATGCGGGCACACCATGCTGGGATAATTATTAATTTATCATCGGCGTTGGCATTGACGACACTACCAACTATGGGCTTTTACAGTGCGACAAAGTATGCAGTTGAGGGGTATAGTGATACCTTGCGGCAAGAAGTAAAAGACTTGGGGATTCAAATTATGACGGTTGAACCAAGTGGCGCTCGAACGCAGTGGTCAGGGCGGTCATCCCAAAAGATGGTACCGACAATTGCAGATTACGCCGCGTTTAGTGACGCGATTACGACGGTATCGGACTCGGTTACTCAGGCACCGGGCAATCCGCACCGAATTGCTCAGGTTATGTTTGATCAGGCCAATTTGGCAGAAGTACCGGCACACTTGCCATTAGGTGAATTTGCCTATCAAGGTGGACTCGCTAATTTACAAAGCATTGTTAGTGAAATTAAGTCACGTGAGGACCTTTCATTATCGACAGACGATTAGCTGCGTTAAGATAGTGGTTAAACGACAATCGAGGAGGTTCAGTTCAGTATGAGTTATTCAATCGGACAAGTAGCTGATAAGTTAGGAGTGACGATTGATACCATTCGTTACTATGATAAGTCGGGATTACTGCCATTCGTGAAGCGTAATTCAATTGGCCGGCGTGAATTTACTGATAATGATCTACATTTGATGAGGACCATTGTATGTCTCAAAAATGCGGGTGTGTCAGTAGCTGACATTGCTACTTTTATTGCGCTCAGACTCGAAGGTGATACGACATTAAACGATCGTTACCAATTACTCAAAACGCATGAGCAGGAATTACAACAGCGGATTACCGACTTACAGGATACGATGAGTTATTTGAAGTTTAAGGAGTGGTATTATGAGACCGCTACGGCTGCCGGACATGAGGATATTCATTTTGTACCGGGTACTAATGAAGTTCTTCCCGGTCTTGACCAGGAATATGATGCGTATTTGAAGGCGACCGGTCAACTGGTTGAGCTGTCTCGATTTGCTAATGTAAAGGATTATCGGTTGCGCAAGCGATAGTCCTTAGCAGTTTCAGTTTAATCGATGAAACTGTACAGAAAAACTGGTTTTGATAGCTTGGATATTGGATAAGAATAACCAAAATAAAAGGTTCTGAATTGTCAGTTGTTTGACAGTTCGGAACCTTTTGAAATTAAAAGCAGCGTATATTTAAGCAATTAGTTGTAAGACTTGTCTAACTAGCGCCACTGGTACGGGTTGATCCAGGCCAATGTTCAGCCGCTTTTGACCGGTTGCGTAACCAGCAGTTTTAGCAGCAGTGAGGGTCGCATCGTCAAGGTCGGCTGAAATACTTAGACTGACGTGGGCCTGATAAGCAGCAATGCTAACGTATTGTTTGTCATGTTCATAGAACGGCAAATTCCACTTGATTTTAGCAGTAAAGTCAAGCAATTCCGATGTAATCAGTTGGGCAAGGGTGCTCAAGATTGGTTGTGCAGCGATTGCAGCTTTATTGATGTAATCGTTGGTGTCCGTGACTTTAACTCGACTAGGCATTTTTAAAACCTCCTTTATTTACGAAATGAATTGCGTCGTAGCAACCAAATGGTTAGGGCACATAGTGCAACGGCGATGAATACCGTAATCTCCCAACCGAATGGATTCTTCATGAACGGTAAGTCGACGTTTTGCCCGAAAAAACCGAAGACAATGTTGGGCATTGTCAGGACGATGGAGAAAATCGTCAGCACCCACATCGTGTTGTTCAAACTGTTGTCTAGAATGTTCGAGTAGGCGTTCGACACCCGGCCGATTATGTCTGAGGCAATGTTGGCCATTTCCAATCCTTGTTGTGCCTCGACAATAATATCGTCGAGCCGTTCTAATTGGGCCGCCGAGAATTTGACCGGTACAAACCGTTTGAGTGACTGCAACATGTCGTTATTACTTTTAAGGGACGTGAGGAAATAGACTAGCGTTGTTTCTAAGTCCATCAATTGAATAATGACCGAACGCTGAATTTGCTTTTTCATCTTCATCTGAATGTCTTGGCGTTGTTTATTGATCTTGTTGATGGCCGAAAAATATTGCCGTGATAGCTTGTACAAGACGTTAAAGATATGGTCGTATGGATGCAGGACATCTTCCCAATCGGCATCGATTTCGTCTGCCAACATATCCTCAACGAATATTGTGTTATCGGTCGTAAAAGTCAGTAGGGTGTGGTCAATCAACATGAAACTGACTTGGGCGGTATAAGTACCTTCCTCAACGTCTTCTGTGACCACGTCAAAAATAATGGTCGTGATGGCACTTTTGGCGTCATATTCCAACCGGCCTCGTTCGTGTTGATCGGTTGCGTAGCCTAACATTTCGTCGGTAACGTGTTCCTCACTTACGAGTTGATGATAATCATTTTCAGTGTAATTATTAACAGCGACCCAGCGAAAATCGTCGCTTAGTTCATGGACTTTTATCATTGTTTTTACTTCCAGCGTTTTGAGATATCTTCAATTTAACATGAGTTGCGAGACAACGCAAAGGAAGTTTTAAGGCCACCTAATTATTTAACAGTTGTTCTACTTAACTTTTCACACCATAACTGGTGACTGCGACTGAAAAGCGCTAACAATAAATCATAACTGATAATCAGTAAAATGACTGAAACGACGACGAGGTAGACATCCAGGCGGTTAAGGGTGGCACTAGGAACGTTGCCTAGACGATTGAATAACCATAAATCCAAGAATAAAAGTGGCAGGCCGATTAGGTAGAGCCCACTGTAATGGATAAGCAGTTGCCAGAGATTGGCCTGGTGACCACTGATGGTTACGATCTGACTATTGAGCAGGCGACCACCAATGGTTTTACCATGCCAACACCAGGCGGGCCCAATGAAGAAGAGGATGATATCGGCCAGGTATAGCCAGCGAAAATCATGTGGTAATGGCCAATTAAAATGTTTGACTAAGACGAAGTAGACGGTGTCAAAGGCGGCAATTGCGAGCCAATCGATGACCAACGCCCCAATGCGGCGCCAATTGATGGGGTGTTCCTGCCAATTCAACCGGGTACTGTGGTCGCGATTGCGCCACTGATTAGGAATCAGATGTAGACACCCAGCACCGACAATCCCACCAAGTGTGTTCATCATTAAATCGTCGACATCGAACATCCGGTAGGCTCGTGAGTAGTAGCCGTATAATCCGGTTAACTGCGTGGTTTCGAAGAACAATGAAATCGAGAAGCTCGTCAGGGTGATCAACCAGAGCGGCCAGCGGTGCCGCCACTTTAAGTAGGCACCGATCGGCATAAATAATAGAATATTGAAGAACGGCTGGAAGAACGTGTCAGATTTGAAGGCGGCTAACCAAGTACTGGGGTCCCCGAGTTCAAACGGCGTGAGTGCCTTCAACTGGGTGAGAAAGTAGAAGGGTTGTAAATTATACTCAGCAGTTGTTAGGCTAGCCACGGATGAGCGAGTCGGGAGTGGCAGAATAATTAGTAAGTAGGCTGCTGCCAAGTACCAAATAAACGAATAGGTACTGATCAAGTTACGCTCACTCAGTGTTTGACGTGTTCGGAGCTGGATAGTCAGGATAATCATGGCGAGTAGTAAGGTCATGATGGGTAAAGCTAAGATAACGATGTGCACGGGTTCCAGCAACGTACTGACAATGTGACTGGAAAGTGCGAGTTGATAAAGTTTTGTAATGAGTTCGTGCATGGCTGGTCCCCCCTTTTTTGGGAATAGCGCTGTTCTTTAACTAATGTTGACTATATCATGGTATAAAGAAATTGTGACGATTAATATAAATAAATAAGTAAATTGTTAGACTTTCGCCGTGACTGCTAGCGTATTGTCGCGAATGACCGTTTCGACCATACTTGCTTATCTAAAAAAAATATGATTGAATAAGCATAAATTATGAGAGGGTGATGAGGATATGCTAATGGATGGGCATACCCACACGGAACTATGTCCGCATGGGAGTGGTGAAGCAACGGAAAAAATGATTCAACGGGCGATACAGCTAGGTTTTCAGCGGTATTGTATTACGGAGCACGCACCGTTACCACCGGCATTTCGTGACCAGTATGAAGGGACGCCGGCCGGTTATACTGAGGCGTCGTTGCGTGAGAACCAAGTAGCCGATTATTTGGCACTGGCTAACGGACTGAAGACCAAATATGCCGGGCAAATCGAGATCTCAGTGGGTTTTGAAGTTGATTTCTTACCAGAGCATGTTGCTTGGACGCGTGATTTTCTGAATACCTATGGTCCTCGGACGCAGGAAAGTATTTTGTCAGTCCATTTCATGCGGGGGTTACGGCAGCATTTCTGGTGTGTTGACATGTCAACGGATGATTTTGCAGCCGGTTTTGGGCAGTGGCTTAAGACGCCCCAACGTGTTTTTGAACAGTATTATCAGACGGTCTTGGCATCAGTACAAGCAGATCTGGGCCCTTACGCACCACAACGGATCGGCCACATGAGTCTCGTCCGCAAATATCAGGATTACTTTGGCTTGACTGAACCCTTGGATGTCCATAATCTTCAATTAGTAGATCAGACGTTGGCGTTAGTGAAGCAGCAACGGCGGCAGTTAGATTTGAATTTGGCTGGTCTCTACAAACCGTATTGTAATGATTTTTATCCCGGTCAACAGATTCTACAACGCGCTCAAAAGCTTGACATTCCGCTGGTTTATGGCTCTGATGCCCATGACATAGCCAGTGTGGGGCGTGGCTATCATCTTATAAAAAAATTAATTGAGGGTTGACAGCCGTCAGTTTAGTGATTACAATGAATTATAAATTAAACGACTAATCAAATTTTAATAAACGGTTGTGATTAGAACAAGTAATTAAGTCTTCCTCATCCAGAGAGCCCGGGTAGCTGAGAACCGGACAGACAGGCTTAACGAACACACATCTATGAACTGCTAAGGTGAACCAGTCTCATTAGCCTTAGCCGAATTGGTTTCGTTATCCAAGTTGACTTGATCAACATGAGGTCTGCCGTGCGAACGGTAGATGAAATAAGGTGGAACCACGCGTAAACGTCCTTTTAGCAAATTGCTAAGGGGGCGTTTTTTAGTTTCACCGATCCATGCGGTAAGTTTGCGTGACGGAATCGCAAGTCGCTCCGGTTAGCATGTAAGCAATTGATTAAGCACGTTGATAAGTAACGATATGAATTAAACTGATTAGTTTTAAAAATAACGACGTTTTAGGAGGCGTAAATTATGTTGAAACACTTATTACCACTAGGAACCCGGGATGAATTTGGTCGGCGGGCACGTACCAAACAACACTTGATCGCGGTGATCCAAGCCCATTTTAAACAACGCGGGCTCGCGCCAATTGCAACGCCGTTATTAGAAAACGAAGCGGTGTTTGATCCATATCAGATGGGTAACTACCAACTATACCGCTTATTTGGCAACGATGGTCGCACCTTGGTCTTACGGCCGGACATGACCTTACCAGTTGCTCGCTTCATTAGCGCGACGAATGTCCCCTTACCGCAAAAGTTTGGTTATGTCGGCGATATCTTTCGAGTAAGCCGTCAATTATCAGGTTCATATAACCAAATCACACAAGCGGGAGTCGAATTAGTCGGTTACGCATCGCTGAAAGCCGAATTTGAATGTTTAACGATTGCCAACCAGCTTTCAAGTGAGCTGATTGCCGATGCTGTTGAAATCGAATTAGGAGATGCCCAATTTGCACAACGGGTCGTGGCCAGTTTGACTGGTGACGAAGGCGAACAACAAGCCATTTTAACCGCACTGTTCGATAAGCAAGTACCACGCTACACGAAGTTGATTGCCAAGTACCGCGCACAGCCTTTATATAATTTTCTCAAAGCATGGCCGCGTTTGTTCGGGCGTCCAGAACGTATCTTCAAAGAATTAGCGGCAGCACCACTACCTGAAACAGTCCAACCAAGTCTGAAACGGCTTCAAACGGTGGTGGCCTGGATGCAACAAACGATGCCGGAGCAGGTCATCTCGGTGGATTTGAGTAGCCAAGCACCACAAAAATACTATACCGGCCTGACTTTTCGGGGTTACTCACAAGCGGGAGCTGGCTACCTGTTCAGCGGCGGCCGTTACGACAAACTGTTAACGAACTTTCAAGCTGAAGCAGAACCGGCTGTGGGAATGGGGTTAGACGTTGACTTGTTAACGACTTTAGCCACCGACCAACAGACCGCTTATGCTGAACAATTGATTTACTTTGAGCCTGAACAGTGGTCACAAGCGGAGGCATACTTAGCGAAACAACCGCACGCCATTTTGAGTTTGGCGGATGACTTAGCAGGTGCGCGCATCGAAGCACAACGTTTGAATGCCCAACTGATTGATTTAACTGGAGGTATGACCAATGACTGAACCACGTTTAAAGATTGCCTTGACTAAGGGCCGCGTCGAACAACAAGTCCTGCCGTTGCTGGAAGAAGCTGGACTGGATTGTTCGCAAGTCCGCAACAAGCAACGGCGGTTGATTTTTGATTCTGAGACGCAACCATATGAGTTTATTTTAGCGAAAGGGCCGGACGTGACGACCTTCCTCGAACGGGGTGCTGCTGATATCGGCATCGTTGGTAGCGATATTTTGACTGAACACGAGAGTACCCAATATGAACTGTTAGACTTGGGGGTTGGTAAGTGCCAATTTGTGCTAGCATCCACGGCCGACTTTGATCCCGTTGCACCACGACGCAAAATCATCGGCACCAAGTACCCATTGATTACCCAACGGTATTTTGATCGCTTGGGCCAAGATGTTGAAATTATTAAGATTGAAGGCTCGGTTGAATTAGCACCACTGACTGGCTTAGCCGACGCCATCGTAGATATCACCGAGACGGGGACCACGATTCGTGAGAACCATTTACAAATTTATGACTATTTACAACCAGTCTCGACCCGCCTAGTGGTCAACCGGTTAGCCTTAAAACAGCAACAAGCCGCCATCTTTGATTTAGTTGATCGGTTGGCCACAGTTGTTGATACGAATAATCCAAAGGAGTTTGTCTAATGAAAATTATTAATGAAGATTTAGCTAGTTTAAAACGCTTAGTTCAAACGAAGACCCAACAATTGACTGACTTAAAGGTTGAATCAGCGGTTCGCGAAATTATTGCCAATGTGATTAAAAACGGGGATGCCGCCGTCAAGGATTACGAAACCCAATTCGATAAGGTCACCTTGACCGACTTTAAGTTGTCACAAACTGTTATTGATGATGCTTATAACAATCTGGACCCGCAAGTGAAGGACGCCTTGTTGTTAGCTAAACGCAATATCACGAGTTTTCACGAAAAGGAAAAGGCGACTGGCTTTATTGATGCTGAACAGCCTGGCGTTCTACGAGGGCAGAAGTTAATGCCGCTTAATCGGGTTGGCTTATACGTTCCAGGTGGCACGGCAGCCTATCCATCGACTTTACTGATGAGTGCCTTGCCCGCTAAGATTGCCGGCGTTAATGAAGTCATTATGGTGACGCCACCACAAGTCGATGGCATCAATCCAGCCGTTCTTGCTGCAGCCAAAATCGCTGGCGTCGACGCCATCTATCAAGTGGGAGGCGCTCAAGCAATTGCTGCGTTAGCTTATGGGACTGAGTCGATTCCAGCGGTCGACAAGATTATTGGTCCTGGGAACATTTTTGTGGCGACTGCTAAGAAGCAGGTCTTTGGTCAGGTGGCGATCGACATGGTGGCCGGCCCGTCAGAAATTGGTATTTTAGCGGATGATTCAGCTGATCCTCGGCAATTAGCGGCTGACTTATTGAGTCAAGCAGAACATGACCGTCGAGCCCGGCCAATCCTAATTACGGATAGTGCCGACTTAGCGCAGGCCGTCAGTGACAACGTGACGTCACAGTTGAAAGTTTTGCCACGAGAAGCGATCGCTACCGACGCTGTTAACGAAAAAGGCTTCATTGCCGTTGTCGCAAAGGTTGAAGAAATGTTTGACTTGATGAATACGGTGGCACCAGAACACTTGGAAGTGCAATTGAAGAATCCAACTCAGTACTTGAATTTAATCAAAAATGCCGGGTCGGTCTTCTTAGGACGCTACGCCTCTGAACCACTCGGTGACTACGTTGCTGGTCCGAACCACATCTTACCAACGAGTGGCACGGCCCGTTTCTCATCACCACTTGGCGTCTATGATTTCGTTAAGCGAACGTCCTTTATCCAATACACTAAGGACGCTTTGGCTAAGGAAGCTCCGGCGATTACCACGTTGGCACGGGTCGAAGGTCTGGAAGGCCATGCTCGTGCGATTGAGAGTCGTTTTGACACCTATTACGATTAGGGCGTAATTAGTAGTTGATACTGATTGTGATTACAGCCGGTAGTCGTTTTAGCAGATGAGGAGGAAATGAACATGCGACAAGCAACGATTAAACGTGAAACGAAAGAAACCCAGATTGAAATCAGTTTGAATTTAGACGAACAGAGCGGTATCGAAATCGATACCGGGATAGGCTTTTTGAACCACATGTTGAACTTATTTGCGAAGCACGGGCGCTTCGGGTTGGTCGTGAAGTGTCACGGCGACCTCGACGTTGACCCGCACCACACTACTGAAGATACGGGAATCGTGCTTGGCGAATGCTTTAAGCAGGCGTTGGGTGATAAGCAGGGAATTGAACGGTACGGGACGGAATTTGTGCCAATGGATGAGACTTTAGGTCAGGTCAGTGTCGACCTAAGTGGACGGTCATACTTAGTTTTTGATGCCGAGCTCACGAATCCGCGGCTCGGTGGCTTAGATACGGAGACAGTCGAAGATTTCTTCCAAGCCGTGGCCTTTGCTGCTGAAATGAATTTGCACGCACGCATCCTGTACGGCCGTAACACTCACCACAAAGTTGAAAGTTTGTTCAAAGCGTTTGGGCGGGCAATGCGCGCGGCTGTCACGATTAATCCAGATATTCAGGGGGTCAACTCTACGAAAGGCGTGATTTAAATGTTTGCAATCGTCGATTATGATACGGGTAATACCCGTAATTTGAAGAAAGCTTTTGACTACCTGCAAGTGTCAACCATCTTAACGGCTGACCCGCAACAATTAGCGGCCGCTGACGCAGTTATTTTACCCGGTGTGGGAGCTTTCGCAGCTGCAATGGCCGCTTTAAAAGAACGCCAGTTAGTCGGCGTGTTACAAGCATTGGCGCGGAGTGGCAAACCCGTTCTCGGTATTTGCTTAGGCATGCAGCTCTTGTTTGAAAGTAGTTCCGAGTACGGCGAGCATGCTGGGCTAGGCTTGTTAAGCGGCCGGGTTAGCGCTTTGCCAACGGACTTGAATGTCAAAGTCCCACAGATGGGGTGGAATCAGAACGAGCTTCGGCGTCCTGATAGTCCCTTTGCCAGTATTGACGCGGCCTATACTTACTTCGTTCATTCGTACTATGCGGTATGTCCGGCAACTGAAATCGTGGCGACAGTTCAACACGGCGTCCAGGTTCCAAGTATTGTTCAGCATCAAAATGTGATTGGGATGCAGTTTCACCCGGAGAAGAGTGGTCGAGTCGGATTACAACAACTAGCAGCTTTTAAGGAAATGGTGAGTGCAAATGATTTTTCCAGCAATTGATTTACGAGCCGGTCAGAGTGTCCGGCTCTACCAAGGTGATTTTAAACAGGCGACATTGATTAATCCTGATCCTGTCGTTCAAGCCCAACAAATTAACGCAGCGGGCTTGCAGCAATTACACATGGTCGATTTGGATGGTGCCAAGTCAGGGCGCCCAGAAAACTTCGCGACAATCACGGCGATCCGGCAAGCATTTACCGGGACGATCGAGCTCGGTGGAGGTATTCGAACCTACGAGCTGGCGACTCGTTATCTCGAATTAGGAATCGATCGCTTAATCTTGGGGTCAGTTGCGTTGACTGATCCACGACTGGTCAAACGACTGTTAAGTGAGTTTGGTGGTGAGCGAATTGTGATTGGGTTAGACGGAACCAATGGTTATGTGGCAATTAAAGGCTGGTTGGAGCAGTCACAGACCAAGATGAGTACATTAATGAAGACAATGACTACGAGTGGTGCCAAGCACTTTATCGTGACCGATGTCGCCCGTGATGGCACGATGCAAGGCCCTAACCTTGCGTTATACCAAGAACTACAAGCACAGGTGCCCACGGCCAACCTGATTGCCAGCGGTGGCGTTCGGAATTTGACCGATGTTCAAGTGTTACAAGCCAGTGGGTTCAAGGATGTTATTATTGGCAAGGCGTTAGCTGAAGGCGGTGTGACACTGGCCGAATTAGCGGGGGTGACTGAATGTTAGCAAAGCGGATTATTCCGTGCTTGGATGTGGCGGATGGTCGGGTCAAGAAGGGCGTTAATTTCGTCAACTTGACGGATGTCGGAGATCCGGTGGCGATTGCAGCTGCCTATCAGCAACAGGGCGCGGATGAACTTGTCTTTTTAGATATTGCAGCCACCAATGAGCACCGCGAGACGATGGCCGCCATGGTCGAACAAGTCTCAGCTCAGGTCTTCATGCCACTGACGATTGGTGGCGGAATTACAAGCGTTGCTGATATGCAACGAATCTTACGTGCGGGTGCTGATAAGACGGCTATTAATTCGGCTGCAGTTGCCAACCCTGAACTGATTCGTGCCGGTGCTGAAAAATTTGGTAACCAGTGCATTGTTGTTGCGATTGACGCGGCGTGGGATGCGGCAGCTGGTCAATATCGTGTCTATACACATGGGGGTCAGCAAGCGACCGACCTCGATGCAGTGGCGTGGGCCAAGCAAGCGGTCGCCTTAGGGGCTGGCGAGTTATTGGTCACTAGCATGGATCGCGATGGCACTAAGGCGGGGTTTGATACCAAGTTATATCAGGCCCTGGGAGCAACGGTCAATGTGCCAATCATTGCCAGCGGCGGTGCGGGTAACTTACAAGACTTTGTGGATGTTTTTAGCACAACCCCGGTTGATGGTGCATTGGCGGCTTCCGTCTTTCACTTTGGCGAGTTAACGATTGCAGATGTCAAAGCGACATTAAGAAAACAAGGAGTGGTCGTAAGATGAAACCAGACTTTGAAAAGGGTGACGGCTTACTGACAACGGTCGTCACCGACGCGGATACGAAGGATGTCTTAATGGTCGCGTGGATGAACGCGGAAAGTTATCAACGGACATTGGCGTCGGGCCAGACGTGGTTTTGGTCACGGTCTCGGCAAGAACTTTGGCACAAAGGCGCTACGAGCGGCAATTTACAAGATGTCGTTAGTATGACGTTGGATTGCGATCAAGATACACTATTGGTCGCAGTTCATCCGCATGGTCCCGCTTGTCATACGGGACATACGAGTTGTTTCTTTAACCCGGTTGAACTAGAACAGGGCGCCTAAGGATTGATGACGATAGCCGAATGAGTTGGGAGTTAGATGGCTGATTGGTTGGAAAATGCGGTCCCAACGGTCGATAAGCAGGATTGTTTTTAACCCGTATTAAATTGATGAATATATTATAGAAGAAAGTGGTGTCGAATATGCAAAATATGGAAGAATTATACGAACTGATCAAACAACGGAAGGCAACGCCTAAGAAGGGCTCCTACACAGATTATTTATTTACTAAGGGACTGGATAAGATTTTAAAAAAGGTTGGTGAGGAATCAACCGAAGTTATTGTGGCGGCCAAAAATCCCGGTGACGACGAATTAACCTATGAGACAGCCGACTTGTTGTATCACGTTTTAGTGTTATTGGTCGAACGTGGTGTTAGTTTTGACCAGATTAAGCAAGAATTGGCTAAACGTGAAGGTAAGATGAGTGACTATAAGGATCGGCCCGAAATTAAGAACCTATAGGAGGTAGCCGAATGAAAGCTAGTATTGAACAGTTAGAACCCTATGTGCCCGAAAAGCCGTTGGCGACCCTCCAAGCTGAGTTAGGATTGACAGAATTAGTCCGGTTATCAGCTAACGAGAACCCGTATGGCACCTCGCCAAAAGTGGCGATCGCTGTGAAGAATTGGGACTTCACCCAGAGTAATCGTTATCCCGATGCCGACGCACAGGAGTTACGACAAGCAGTGGCCCAGCAACAGGGAATCGACCCGAATAGCATCGTTTTTAGTGTAGGTCTTGATGAGATGATCGTGATGTTATCACGGACGTTCTTAGCCACCAACGACCAGGTGCTAGTGTCCGCACCGACGTTTTCAGAATATGGACTACATGCTGAGATCGAGGGGGGGCAATTAATCAGTGTGCCAACGTTGCCTAATGACCATGTGAACTTCGAAGGCTTAATGAAGGCCATTACGCCCCACGTGAAGATGGTTTGGCTGTGCAATCCGAACAATCCGACGGGCACCGTGGAATCATTAGCGGCAATTGAAGCGTTCGTCCAGCAAGTACCCCCGGAGACGATGGTCCTGATTGATGAAGCCTACATTGATTTTACACCGGGCGCGGCTCAAGTAACGGCCATGCAGTTACCAGCCAAGTACCCGAATGTAGTGGTCATGCGGACATTCTCCAAAGCATATGGGTTAGCTAACTTTCGAATCGGGTACGCCGTTTTTAATACCAAATATGCCGCAACGATGCAAACTATTCGGCTTCCATACAATGTGAATTCCTTGGCTCAAGTGGCAGTCCTGGCGGCAATCGATGATCCTAATTTTGTGAAACAAACGGTCCAAAAAAATGCGACGGAACGTGCTAAGTGGATGGCATTCTTTGATGATCAGGGTGTCACTTACGATCAATCTGGCGCGAACTTCATTTTCTTTAAGTATCCGAGTGCCACGCAACTGGCTGACTATCTAGTGCACCATGGGTATCTGATTCGCACTGGCTTACGGCCAGGGTGGTTACGACTAACGGTCGGAACGGCTAGCGATAATCAGCAACTCCAACAATTAATTCGTGAGTTTAAGGCCTAGAATTGGCGCAAAGAAACCTGAGTAATCGGTTTCTTTTTTTGTTGCCCTAACTGCTGAATAAATTCGAGGCAGCTGGTCCGCAAGGATAGTTGTCAATAACACCTGCTAAACCATTAACTCAAGTGTTGACTTCGACGCCACTCTAAGCAGTAAAATTAGGGTGATAAAATACAGGAGGGACAACAATGTCAGAATTAGATAAATTAGCAGCCGGGGAATGGTATCAATTTAAAGATGCTGAGGTGGCCGCTCAAAAAGCGCGGGCTGCCAAGTTATGTCAAGAGTTCAATCAGATCGATGCAACAAATCCAGATGCGCAAACTGCCAAGATTCAAGAGATTCTTGGTAGTTACGGTCGCAATCTTTCCGTTCAAGCAGACTTTAATTGTGATAATGGTCGTAATATTCATGTTGGTGATAATTTTCTTAGTAATTATAACTTAACTATTTTGGATATCGCGCCAGTTCATATAGGGGATAACGTGATGATTGGCCCCAATGTTGATATTTATACGGTCAATCACCCGTTGACGGCTAGTGGTCGACGTGCTAACTTGGCCCAGGGTCATCCAGTCACGATTGGTCATGATGTTTGGATTGGGGGGAGAGCGGTGATTACGCCCGGCGTGACGATTGGTAATAATGTTGTGATTGCGGCTGGAGCAGTCGTTACTCATGACATGCCTGATAATACGTTGGTGGCCGGGGTACCAGCCAAAGTTATTCGACAATTAGAATAAGAAAGGTCGCAATTGGCTAGCTTTTTGGGCACTTATTTTACTCATTGGCATGATGAGTCGTAAATACGACGAAAATAAGGTTTATTTTTGAAAATTAGTCCACGTAAGCGGCACCAATTATTTTTACAGGTATACTTAGATTAACAAACTAATATTAAGAGAAAGAGGATGCCGTTTGTTACATTTAATCGAACAGTTGTATGGACCCTTCTTCAGTGCGACTAACTGGGGTAACGTCATCACATCTGCTAATGACTGGTTAATCATTTTATCGTTAGCAATTATTGAGTGTTTACTATCAGTTGATAATGCCGTTGTCTTAGCTGCTCAGACCCAGAGTTTAGATAATTTACAAGAGCGGGAAAAATCGTTATTCTATGGCTTGTGGGGGGCCTATATCTTTCGGTTTTTAATCATTGGGATTGGCACGTATTTGATCAGTTTTTGGGAGATCAAAGTGTTAGGTGCGGCTTACCTTGGGTACTTGGTGTATCGATACTTTAGTCAGCCGAAAAATGGGGCCAAGGTGGCACAGAAACCCAAGCAACAACGACGCTTCTTCGGACTAAGCAACTTCTGGTCGGTCGTCATTCAGATTGAAATGATGGATATCATTTTCTCAATTGATTCTGTATTGGCGTCATTGGCAATTTCGGATAATCCGGTGATTGTTTTGATTGGTGGGATGATTGGGATTGCCTGCATGCGGGGCATTGCCGAGGTCATTATGCGCTTAATGCGCAAGATTCCCGAGTTGGAAACCATGGCGTATTGCTTGATTGTCTTGATTGCCATCAAATTATTTATCTCAATTCCTGCCATTGGTTGGGATATTCCCGCAACGGCTTTTGGTGGTATCGTATTAGTAGCATTTATTATTACGTTGCTGATTCATTTTTGGCGTCGGCGCCGCAATGAACAGTGCGTGGAAGGAAAGGTGCGTAAATGATGAAATTAGGTTGGATTGGTACCGGCGTCATGGGGGCAGCGATTGTCCGTAACCTGATGACGGCCGGCTATGACGTAACGGTTTATAATCGAACAAAAAGTAAGGCGGATGCGCTAGTTGCGGCGGGGGCCACTTGGGCTGATACACCGGCTGCCGTGGCAGAAACGAGTGACGTGATTTTCACCATGGTTGGGTTCCCACGGGACGTCGAACAAGTTTATTTTGGTGATCACGGGATTTTCAGTGGATTGGCCGCTGGAAAAACGGTAATTGACATGACGACGAGCCAACCCAAGTTAGCCGTTAAAATTGCGACGTACGCGCGTGAACATGACATGCACGCTTTGGATGCGCCCGTGTCCGGCGGTGATATTGGCGCCCAAAACGCCACTTTGACGGTGATGGTCGGTGGCGATGCCGATACGTACGAGGCGATGTTACCATTATTTAATGTGCTTGGTCACAAGGTCAATCATTTTGGGGATGCTGGTACTGGTCAACATGCCAAGATGGCCAATCAGATCATGATTGCAGGGACGATGACTGGGTTAACTGAAATGTTATTGTATACCAAGGCAGCCGGTCTTGATCCGGAAAAAGTCTTGGCAACGTTATCTAGCGGTGGTGCTGACAACTGGAGCATGGATAATTACGTGCCCCGGATTCTGAAGGACGATTACACGCCCGGCTTTTTTGCCCGCCATTTTCTTAAAGATTTGCGGATTGCTTTGAGTGAGGCGGATGCGATGGGACTTAATCTGGTTGCGACGGCGCAGGCTAAACGACTTTATGAAGTAATGGTCGATGTCAAAGGCTTGGGTGATCAAGGAACTCAGGGATTGATTAATATTTATTAGCGCGTGGCTGACTTGATGAAAGTCGCTCAAACATCATATATTTATTGAAATAATAGTTATCAAGGCGGGGATTCAGCGAGTTTAATCTTTCTGAATCCCCGCCTTTTATTAACATGATACGCATTATGCGAGTTAATTTGTCATGAATCGTGATTAAAACGTGCCAGTTATGTCAGTTCAAAAGCAGCCAGCTTAGGCCTGCTGGAAAAAGTTCGAGTTAGCGTAAAATTACTTAGTTGGCGCGTCCTACGCCGACTTCCAGGTATTTCTTCCAATTGCTGGAACGCGGTGGACACAGATTTAAGCCGCAGACCAGTCTTAAATACTGGTCTTCCACGCTTTAATGGCATATTAGTGAAACGTGCTCGGGTCAGACTGAGACTTCCGGTTAGCTACGCTATGACGTCAAGCGGAAATTCACCGCTTAACGCTCTAGCTAGGCTAATCCTCAGTCTCACCCGTCTGAACCTCACACTCTTGGCAGTGCTGAGCATTGGCCGAAACGCTTTCCAGTCGGGACAGTGTTCGAATGGCGGACATGGATGTACCCAATCATTGATGGACTTGTCATTGCTTTTTATAAACGATAACTTTGTCAATCAACTGTCAGACAGAAAATGATATTGTGATAATTTACTATTCCCAAATCACCATAGTAATAATTAAACGTCTCGACAAAGTGGTTAACGCCACCCTAACGTTATGTTTAAATTTCCAGTAAAAAATATAGTCAGCGACTAATTGTACCAAGTTAAGTGGCTGTTCATTTGCCATTTGAGCGGCTTCCCGACTGGAGGGGCTGGGTGACAATGCTCAGTAGCCAAATTATTCTTAGCTGGAAGTGTTTTTCTTCCGGCTTAGAATAAGACTCGTATTTGAGATGACGCGGGTTATGCGTTAGCTCAAATCGACGTCGGCTGCGTTCCAGCAATTGGCACCCAGCCCCGGAGGTCGGCATAGGACGCGCACCGGCTGACGAACAGTAATTTAACTGGCACGTTTTAATCACGATTCATGCTAAGTAATAACTAGTACAACGTCTAGCATGGTATTTTATGAAACGATATCTGAAAATAAACTTGGTATACTGTCAATCTTGATGACTAGCATTTTGATGCATTAAAAAACGGATTCTTCAGCGATGTGTGGCTGAGGGATCCGTTTGATGTATTAAGGCTTAATTGATTTAGTTTAAGGTTGCGGCTGCTTTTTGGGCAGCGAGGTTGATGATGTTCCAAGGACGGTCAAAGCCTGGTTGGAAGAAGAAGTCCGTGTAAGCTAAGTCAGCAACAGTCAGTTTAGCTTGAATAGCCACTGAGATGGCGTTGATGTTAGCAGTAACATCGTACTTCGACATGATTTGCGCACCAAGCACGCGACCATCAGTTGGGTCAAAGGTTAGTTTGAACCAAACTTTGGTGTTGCCAGCATCTTCAGAGACAAATTTAGGCCGAATGGTATCGGTGACTAACACGGATGCCGTCTTAACGCCCAGCTTGTCAGCCGTGCCTTCTTTAACACCAGTGGAAGCAAAGTGGTAGTCAAAGACGGAAAGTGCGGATGAACCAGAAACAGCAGGCATTGGTACGTTTTCGCCAAGTAAGTTCTTAGCGGCAATCCGACCTTGCCGACGAGCGTTAGTGGCTAACGCAATGCGGTTATCCTTGCCAGTTGGGGCAAATGGGACTAAGGTCGCGTCCCCGACGGCGTAAATGTCAGTGTCACTCGTTTGGAGGTGGTCGTTGATCTTGATCAAACCGTGATCATCTAAGTCGACAACGCCTTTCAAGAAACCAGTTGCTGGCCGAATCCCGGCGGCAGTTACGACCAGGTCAGCTGGATATTCGCCTTGATCGGTCACTACTTTGGTGACGTGGCCGTCAACACCTTCATACGCTTTAATACCTTGGCCAACTGCAGCATAGATGCCGTGATCGGCCATCGTCTTAGTCAAGATATCCGTGAATTCTTGATCAAGGTAAAGACTAAGTAAACGTGGTAATAGGTCGATAACCGTGACGTGCATGCCAGCTTTGGCAAAGACTTCAGCCGCCTCAATCCCAATATAACCGGAGCCAATGACAACCACATTCTTAAC
Organism: Lactiplantibacillus sp. YT640; assembly: GCF_049745435.1. Lineage (NCBI taxonomy): Bacteria > Bacillati > Bacillota > Bacilli > Lactobacillales > Lactobacillaceae > Lactiplantibacillus > Lactiplantibacillus sp. YT640. The sequence goes on along the minus strand of NZ_JBMNVY010000001.1, from coordinate 158,953 downwards.
GCTAGGGTCAACGGTCTTGGCCTTTAATTTGATGGCCCAGTCGCGTCCACGCATTGCGTAGATGTTGGCTAAGTCATGGCCGGGTACTGGTAGGTCAAATGGTACCGCGCCGACACTTAGGACTAGTTTGTCATAAGTTTCATCACGTTCGTCACCAGTGGCGTGGTCAATGACGTGCACACTGTGACTAGCAGGGTCGACCTTACTAATTTCACTATTTACAAAAACGTGGACGCCTTGGGCTTGCATGCCAGCAGGAGTGGCATAGCTGACGGAGTTAACGTCTTTAACGGCACCTTCGAGGTATAATTGCATCCCACATGAGAGGAATGACAGAAAATCACCTTTTTCATACCATTGAATTTCAGTATCTGGTTGAGCGGCTAAAATACCGCGAACCGTTTCATAACCACCATGAGAAGAACCAACGACAATAACTTTCATAATTGTAAAGCCTCCAAATTTTAGTTTAGAACTGTTCTAAATAGAATATAACACGAACTAAGTTTGTCGGCAAGGGCAGTTTGTAATTATTCTAAATTATCAGTGAAAAATAGCTGTGCCCGTCGACACCATTTAGTTTAGAAATATTCTAGTTAGAATATAGCACTAAAATAAATTGTTCACAACTAAAACGGTTACAATTAGCTGCAAAAAAACACCCAATCATCAAAAAATTGATGACTGGGTGTCAGTATTAATAGGGATGGACTTAATGATTATTCAATAATATCGAAGAAACTTAGCAACTTTTCTTTGGTCAATTGGGCTTTTTCCTCATCACGAACATCATACTTAATCTGGCCCTGATCAAGGACAATCAGGCGATTACCATAGCGAAGCGCATCGTCTAAATGGTGGGTGATCATCAGACACGTTAACTTTTCCTCCGTGACCCGTTGATTCGTTTGTGTCATTAGTTGAGCGCTGGTCTTAGGATCGAGTGCGGCTGTGTGTTCATCTAGTAACAAGAGATCAGGGCGCTGCTCGGTAGCCATTAAAAAGCTCAGAGCCTGGCGCTGCCCCCCAGATAAATTTTCTGTTGCCGTGTTGAGCCGAGCTGAAAGACCGTTGCCATCCATCGTTTCCGTTAAGGCTTGAAAGTGGGGCAGGTGCTTTTTCAATTGGCGTAATTTTAACGTACGTCGCTTACCACGTTGGCTGGCAAGCAGTAAGTTTTCGGCAACGGTCATCCGGGGTGCGGTGCCCATCTTGGGGTCTTGGAAAACGCGCGCCAGGAAAGCGGTCCGCTTTTCAACGGATAGTCGGGTGATGTCCTGGTCACGTAACTGGATGGTGCCACTATCAACCGGTAACTCGCCACTGATCGTGTTGAAGAGGGTCGACTTACCAGCACCATTTGAACCAAGTACGGTAATAAAATCACCATCATAGACGTCTAAGTTCAGGCCCCGCAAAATTTTGACCTCATTCGGGGTTCCCGAATTAACTTTGGTCACGATATTTTTTAATGATAATAATGGGGCACTACTGTTCGTCATAACGGGCCACTCCCTTCTTTAAAACGTGATTAAGATGTAGAACTTTACTGAATTGCGGTAACATTAAGCAGATTGCCAGAATTAATGCGGATAACAGGTTCATGTCGTTGGTGTTGAAGCCCAGTTGGAGGACTAACAGGCGCACGAACTGATACAAAATACTGCCGAGGGTAACCGCAACGAGTCGTTGATTCAACGTTAATTCACCAAAGACAACTTCACCGATGATGATCGAGGCTAGCGCAATTACGATGATTCCGATTCCCATGCTGACATCGGCATAACCGTTATTTTGCGCAATTAATGCGCCGCCCAGGCCAATGATACCGTTAGAGACCATCAATCCCATGATGGTCATGTTATCGGTGTTAATACCAATTGAACGTGCCATTTCACGATTGTCACCAGTGACAATGAAGGCTTGGCCGAGGTTAGTTTGCAAGAAGACAATTAGAAGCACGGTAATGATACTGATCACTACTAGGCCAACAAAGACGCTGTCAAAATATTTAGGCAGTGATTCCAAAAAGTGATTAGAAAAAATAGTTTGTTTGCCTAGCAATGAAACGTTGGAACTGCCGCCCATAATGCGCAAATTGATTGATAAGCACGCGGTCATCACTAGAATCCCGGCTAAGAGAATGGGCACTTTACCCTTGGTATAAAGTAGGCCGGTGACCAGGCCGGTAATCGCGCCCGCAACGAAGGCTAACAGGGAAGCGGTAACGGGGCCCATTCCATGGCTAATCGCCATGACAACAGTGGCCGCACCGAGTGGAAACGTCCCTTCGACGGTCATATCAGGAAAATCAAGAATTCGAAATGTCAAAAATAATGCGACGCCTAAGGTTGCCCACAAGAGGCCTTGGCCGATACTCGATACGATCATACTCATTTGTAAATAACCCCTTTCGCTTTGGCTTCTTTAAGGACACTTGCTGGGAACTTGATGCCGAGCTTTTTAGCTTCACTTAAATTGATGGTCATCTTACCCTTAGTGATGACTTTGATTGGGTAGTCGCTAGTTGCTTTGCCCTTTAAAACTTGGGCTGCCATTTCACCAGTTAGTTTACCAAGTTGATACTGGTCAACGGATAAGGTTGCGAGCCCGCCCGCTTTAACCATCGTATCAACGGCTGGAATGACTGGTACCTTAGCCTTATTTGTAACGGAGACTAGCGTTTTCATGGCACTTGCGACGCCATTATCTTGCGGCGCATAAACGGCGTCGACATTGGCGGCCATGGTTTCAGCCACTTGCTGCATATCGTTGGTGTTAGAGATAGTATATAACTTGTATTTCACACCTTCTTGTTTACAAATCCGTGCAAACTTTTTGGCGTTATATTCACCACCATGATCTGAAGTGGTGTAAATAATTCCGATTGTTTTAGCGCTGGGAACGAGCTTCCGCAACAAGTCTAAGTGGGATTTCAATGGAGATTCACCAGAAGTCCCCGTAATATTGGCACCGGGATGTTGGTCGCTTTTAATTAGGCCGCTACCCGATGGATCAGTAATACCTGCTAACATAACAGGGGTTTGCTTGTTAGCCGCAGAAGCGAGGGCCTGCGCGGCGGGGGTGGCAATTCCGACTGTTAACGCGGCGTTTTCGTTCATGAATTTTTGGCTCATGGTTTTCAAGTTACTTTGATCGCCCTGGGCATTTTGATAGTCGATTTTGACCGTCTTGCCATCGACATAACCATATTCCTTTAGACCAGCGACCACGCCACGATGAATCGCGTCGAGTGCGGGGTGGGTCTGGAGTTGAAGAATGCCGACCGTCGGCACTTTCTTTGTACTGGTCGTCTTCGTGGCGGTGGTTTTGCCTGTCATGACAAAGGCCACTCCCAGAAAGACGATCAAGGCACTAATGAATGCAATCATACGTTTCAATCTAATCACCTCAAAAAATTTCTTAAGCTCGGGCAAGTTCAAAGCCAATAAAAAAGGGCAAACCAGTAAGCTCTGGTTTGCCCTTTACGGAACCGAAGCCTGCTGTGTTAAAACCCATGCAGACTTCTTTGAATATCAAAGTGAGCCGGCACAGATACAAACTGTTTGCCAGATTGTATCCGTGTGGACGGCACTACAATCTGAACGGCCGGCTTTGCCATGAACTGTTCAAGTTAGTAACTGACTTTGACATGCTTGGTTCCTCGCTTTCGTTATTGAATGAGTTCAGTATAGGCAAAGTCGAAAAAAGTGTCAAGGATAAATTTCACCAAATATTAAAATTTGTGGTGAAAATCTTGTGAGATGCGGATGCTTGGTCGTCGGCATTTGTTCGTTCTAGTCCGACCTCCGGGGCGGGGTGCCAATGGCTGGAACGCAGCCGACGTCGATTTAAGCCCGAGCAAAACCCGCCTGGTCTCAAGCCTGTGAGGGGCCACGGTTGAAGCCGAACATTGTCTAGTAACGGATTAATACGGTTTTGACATTAGTCTGTTGGCGTAGCAAGCACAGAATTTAGTGGTACCGAACACGTTTCGGGAAACCGCTCGAATGGCTGATGAACGACCACCGAGCTTAGCGCAACTTATCGGTGCCTATTTTGATACTGGCACTTTAAACAAAGCGTTAGGTTCATTAAAGCATTCTGTTGAGAGATTAAATCTTACTACACCGATTCAGGATTAGTGAGCTATCTCAATATCACTTTCAGTCTGACAGTTGATTGACAAAATAACTGTTTATAAAAAGCAACGACGAATTCATCAAAAGTTGAGTACATCTTTGTCCGCCATTCGAATACTATCCCGACTGGAAGACGTTCCGGCAATTGGCAGAAATGCCTGTAAGTTGGCTTAGGACGAACCAGCAAAGCATGTTTACGCTAACTCGCACGTTTTCCAGCGGGCCTAAGCTGGCTGCTTTTGATTTTAGTTATTCAGCAAGTTTTGAATAAGCATTCAAGTAAAACATAACGAAAAAACAATAAAATGAGTTGACAATGAATAAAGGCGGTGTTAAATTAGTTTTAAATTAAAAACAGATTAAGACGTTGAAGAGAAGAGTAATCGCATCACTGATTTGCAGAGAGCTTCGTAATGGTGAGAGAAGTATTCAGGAGTGCGGTGAAGATGAGCTTGGAGTCATGATGCGGGTCGTAGTGGCTACGCATGCGGTGGCAACCGATATATTGCGGGGTTTCCTAGATTTTTCAGGGTACTCGTCGAGGTTGTGATCGTGAGATGGCAGCGAACAACGGTGGTAACGCGAAAGCTTTCGTCCGTTAGTTTCTAACATATTAGAGACTAATGGATGGGAGCTTTTTTTTGTTTCAATACAGGTGAGAGGGAGCGGTTAGATGACAGTCACAGCAAATAATGGATTATTAGCGGCCCGTGGAGAATGGGCGAACGCAACGTGTCAAGAAAGTCATCAGGCACAACAGATTTTAATTTTAAACTTGATGCCGACTAAGGTAACGACGGAGCGGCAGTTCCTAAAGCGTTTTGCAGCCGGTAACACAGATGTGGCTGTGACGTTTATGTATCCCGCGAGTCACCATTTCAAGAGCCTGCCACAAGCAGTGGTCGCGGCACATTACGTGACGTTGGCTGATATTCAAGATCAGTATTTTGATGGCTTGATCGTCACCGGCGCACCAGTTGAGACGTTACCGTTTGAAGCAGTCGATTACTGGAACGAATTGTTAACAATCATTGATTGGTCACGACAGCACGTTAGCCAGACTTTATTTGAATGCTGGGCAGCACAAGCAGGGCTATACGCACAGTTTGGAATCGCAAAGCGCGCCGTTGCTCACAAGATATTCGGTATTTATAGTGCGACTAGTACTGATGTTAAGTCACCGCTGATTAGTGGACTGAATGCAGGAGGTTTGCTAAAAATGCCACAGTCACGGCATACAGCACTAGTGATGCCGGAACGCTTACCCGCTGGATTGCAGGTTGTCGCTGACAATCCGAAGGTGGGACCGCTCGTCTTATCTGCCCCCAAGCTGCACGCGGTCTATGTGACCGGTCATCCTGAATACGAGCGCCGCACGCTTGCCGATGAATATTTGCGCGACCGACGTAAGCACTTGCCGATTCAGTTACCTGAACATTACTTTGCTACTGAACAATTAACAACAGTTGATTACAGTTGGCAAACTTCAAGCAATCAACTGTATCAAAACTGGTTAGCAACTTTGAATTTAACGAAAGTAGGTTATTAATTATGACAACAACGAATCCTGAAAATTATCACTTTGAGACGTTACAAGTCCATGCGGGCCAGACGGTTGATGAAACGGGCGCACGGGCCGTGCCAATCTATCAAACGACTTCATACGTCTTTAAGGATGCCAAGCAAGCCGCGGGTCGCTTTGCCCTGACTGATGCCGGCAATATTTATACACGACTGACGAACCCAACGACGGACGTGGTCGACAAACGAGTGGCCGCCTTGGAGCACGGGACGGCTGGGGTAACGCTCGCAACGGGTTCTGCTGCGATAACCGCGGCAATTTTAAACATTGCGCAACAGGGGGATGAAATTGTGGCGGCCAACACCTTGTATGGTGGGACCTATGACCTGTTTAGCGTGACGTTAAAGAAGTTGGGCATCACAACGCACTTTGTTGATCCTGACGAACCGGCAAATTTTGAGACGGCAATTAACGATCATACTAAGGCCTTGTACGTTGAAAGTATCGGTAATCCTGGCATTAACTTAGTTGATTTTGAAGCCATTGGAAAAATCGCTCATGATCATGGCATTATTTTTATTGTTGATAATACCTTTGGGACACCATACCTAGTTCGGCCACTTGAACATGGGGCCGACGTGGTCGTACATTCAGCAACTAAGTTTATCGGTGGTCACGGGACGACCATGGGTGGCGTTATTGTTGAAGGCGGCCAATTTGACTGGCGTGCGAGTGGCAAGTATCCAGATTTCACAACGCCAGATCCGCAATATAACGGCCTCGTTTTTGCCGATTTGGGCGGGGCAGCCTTTACGACTAAGGTCCGGGCGGAAACGCTGCGAGATACCGGTGCAACTATCAGTCCCTTTAATTCCTTCTTGTTGTTGCAAGGTCTAGAATCCTTGTCATTGCGAGTAGAACGACACGTGACCAATACACGCAAGATTGTTGCCTTCTTAAAAGCACATCCAAAAGTTGCCTGGATCAATTATCCAGAACTGGAAGATAGCCCGTACCATGATTTAGCAACTAAGTACTTCCCGAATGGGGTTGGTTCGATCTTCACCCTGGGCTTGACTGGTGGTGAGGCTGCTGGTAAGGCATTAATTGAACATCTACAACTCTTTTCATTGTTAGCAAACGTCGCTGATGCTAAATCATTAATTATCCATCCCGCTTCCACCACGCATGCGCAATTAAATGAACAGGAATTGTTAGCAGCTGGTGTAACGCCTGACTTGATTCGAATTTCAGTGGGGGTCGAGAACGCCGATGATTTAATTGCTGATTTGGATCAAGCATTGGCACAGGTTTAATAGGTCGGAATGGTCGATGATTGAAAGTATATGAAACGGAGGGTGCGACAATGACAACGACAATTGAAGTGGGCATGTTAGGGTTAGGAACTGTGGGTAGTGGGGTGGTTGAACGGTTGACCCGCTCGGCTGCCAAAATTGAACAAACGCAGGGTATTCGGTTGCACCTAGCAGCAGTTGCCGTTAATCATTTGAACGCGCCTCGGACTGTTCAGTTACCGATTGGGACGCGCTTGACCGATTCATTAACGAACGTTGTTTGTGACCGAAAAATCCAACTAGTCATTGAAGTCATGGGGACGGTCGCAATTGCTAAAAAGGCCATTGTGGCAGCACTTAATCAGGGTAAGGCTGTCGTGACCGCTAATAAAGACTTAATTGCAACGGCGGGACCTGAATTGGCTGCGTTAGCCAAAAAACAGGGCTGTGATTTATTTTACGAGGCTAGTGTTGCGGGGGGGATTCCGATCTTGCGGACATTAACAGATAGTTACGTGACGGACAATGTGCAGGCGGTCAGCGGAATCATCAACGGGACGGCTAATTATATGCTAAGTGCAATGGCAACCGGGCAATCGTACGAACAAGCTTTAGCTACTGCACAAGCAGCCGGGTACGCCGAAGCTGATCCGACTAATGATGTTGCGGGCATTGATGCGGCATACAAATTGATGATCCTCAGTCGCTTTGCTTTTGGGCAAGAGTTGAGCCTGCCGCAGATTGCACCCACGGGAATCACGCATTTAAGCGCTTCGGTTTGTCGATTAGCAGCTGAAAATGGCTGGCAGATTAAATTGCTCGCGCAGATTCAGCGACACGGATCTGGTTTGTATTGTCGTGTGGCGCCAGTGGCCGTGCCGGTTGATCAACCCCTGAGTCAGATCAATGGGGTCCAAAACGCTGTAGCTGTTCAAAGTGAAGCCATTGGTACCAGCTTGTATACCGGACCGGGTGCGGGAAGTACGGCGACGGCTAATAGTGTTCTAAATGACGTCTTAGTAGCGGCCAAGCACCTTATCAATGGTTATCGAATGATTCGTAACCAGAAAAGAAGTGTCTCGTTAACGGTCACTCGATTTGACCAGTTACCACAAACATACTTAGGCATTGGTCCGGTCGCACCAGAAGCCGTGAAATATTACGCTAATGAAGCTGATTTCTCAGTAAAAACGATTGCCGATGATTGTTATCAGATTACTGGATTAAGTGCGGTGAAACGCAAAAAGCTGCGTGCGAACTTGCCACTGACTTTGATACCAATTGCCGGTACAACGGACTGGAAGCAAGTGACCGAAAATTCAATAACATCTCCCATAAATGTTGCAATTTGAAAAAGAATGCTCAGGTACAGTATACTGTATCTGAGCGTCTTTTTTTGATGCTAAGTTCCCATGGGATATCCATGGCTAAGTGGATGAGCTAATTGAAATGAGTTAGCGAGACGTGGCAGTTGGTTGACTGACACGATGAGGAGTGAAATTATGAAAATTGCGGTGGTGACCGAAAGTTCTGCTAATTTAAAAGCGCAGGCGGTGAAAGACTACCAAATTACGGTGGTGAACGACCCGATTATGTTCGGTAATCATGTTTACCACGAGAACGTAGATATCACGACGGATCAATTTTACCGATTACTAAAAGTTGAAAAAGAAATTCCAACGATTTCTCAAATTTCAATGCCAGAGATGCAAGTCGTTTTTGATCAGCTGCAAGCGGCGGGCTATGACCAAATTCTAGTTATTGGGTTGAGTAGTGGTATCAGTGGCTGGATCAATAATTTGAAGACCTATGCGCCGTCAGTTGACGGTATTGACGTGCGGGTGTTTGATTCACGAACTGCTTGCGCGGGGACGGCGAACATGGTGAAGCTGGCTGCGGCCATGGCATTGGCGGACTATACCTTAGATGAAATTATTGCGCAACTGACGCGCTTGCGGGCGGCTACGACGACGGTCTTAATCGTTAACTCGATGCGCCATCTAGTTAAAAATGGCCGGATTTATAACAATAGTAGTCTGGCCGGAACGATGGTGTTGCGCAATAAGCCGATTATTACGTTCAATGGGCATGGGAAGATTCAACTTTTAGGTAAGGAACGGACGCTTAAAAATGCACAACAGGCTGTTCAAGATGAATTTAGTCAGTTTGTGATGAACAGTCAATTACCAGTTCGGCTGGACGTCATCAGCGCTAATGACGCGCAGATTGCCGAAGATTGGGCGAGCGAACTACGTTATCAGTTTCCAGCAGTCCGGGTCAAGACTGGGGTTATCGGTCCAGTTTTAGGCGTCTTGACTGGAGACCATGCGCTCGGAATGATCTGGTCATTAGATTGGAAGCCATTGTTGACGACCCTCAATCAGGAGCAAAAACAATAGGCCGTTGGGGTTGCCCGTGTGCGGTTTGCTGATGATACTGTCGTATACAGACAGCTGGGTTTTAAAAAAGTTTTGCATCGAAGGTTGACATTTTACTAAAATGATATTATGGTTATAACATTAAAACTTGATGAAAAGCTATAATGCTTTAAGGAGTAACTGACTTGTGATGCTCAGAAAGCGCCGTTGCTGTGAAGGTGTGATGACAAGTGAGTAAAAGTTAAAGGATTGGCGTGAATTTTACGAGATTCACTGGTAGCACCCATTATTGTGCACGCGTTTAGTTGTTGTGAACGCGATGAGTAGCCGGATGTGAGTTCGGTTAGCAATAAGGTGGTACCGCGCGTAAGCGCCCTTTGGATAATTTGATCGATTATTCAAAGGGCGCTTTTTCGTCAAGTGACACATAGCATTATTTTTTAGTTAACACATAGTAGTCATTATTTAGGTCGCGCATCGCGGTTAATCATCGTAAACACATAGTTGTTCGACATCACGTGACAGCACATAGTAGATCGTAAGCACGGGCCCGTTTATTGGAAAAGCACTGAAGCGAGCGGGGAACATATACACATAGTGGGCAAGACGAAAGGATGGTTTTACTTATGAAATATGGCATTATTGGCGCAGGCGCAATGGGATATCGGTATGGTGTAATGTTACAAGAAAACGCCGGTGTTGACGTTGATTTTATCGACACGTGGGAACCAAACGTCGCAAAGGTCCGTGAGCAGGGCGGCGTTGATGTGGCGCGTGATCATCAAAATCACCATGTCGTTCCAATCAATATTTATTATCCTGAAGAATATCAGGGTCATCCAGATGTTTGGATTGTTTTTAAGAAGCAAATGCAGTTAGCCGATGAGCTCAAGCGCGATGCGTCGTTATTTCATGAGGACCAGTACGTTTTCGCCGCAATGAACGGGATGGGGCACTTTGAAAAGATTGCACAATATTTCCCAGAAAATCACATTATTGGTGGTACGGCGATGATTGCAACGGTCTTGAATGGTCCGGGTACGGTTGATTTTATGGGGCCTAAGGGTAGTGAGGCGATGCATATGAGTAAGTATGCAGGTCCTATTGATACGACTACCAAGCAAGTGATGGCCGATTTTAAGGCGGCTGATTTAAATCCGATTTGGTCTGATAATTTTATGGGCATGTGCATGTCCAAAGTTGTGTTTAACGCGGTCACCAATAGTTTGTGCACGATGTTCGAGATTCAGATGGGCCAATTCATCGAATATCCGGGCGTCAAGGATATGGCGACTCAAATGTTCAACGAAGCCTATGATGCTTGCGAAAGGGCAGGCATCAAACTCATTGAGACGCGGCAAGAAGAAATCGACTCGGTTGAAACGGTCAGTCGAGCCTATAAGTACCATTATCCATCAATGTATCAAGACTTCTCAAAGGGACGGCCAACCGAAGTTGATTATATTAATGGCTATATTGCTAAGATTGGGCGGGAACATGACTACGTTTGTCGCGTGCATGAGTTTGTGACTCACGAAGTCCATTTAGCAGAAATGATGCGGCAATACCGGCACCCGGAAATCCCCGTTGCTGAAAAATAAGATTATTAATGAAAAAGTTCTGAGTATTTTCAGAACTTTTTTTGTGGGCGGAAAAACTTAATTTAGTAAGGTTGAAATCGGTTTCTTTAACATTGGTCTATACACTTAGATGACCTTGTAAACTTGCAATGAAAACATGTTGTGATAGGATTTATAACGTGCTTAAAAAGAGAATGAGGAGAAATTGGTATGAAGACATATTTTCAGAAAATCGGTCAGTCATTGATGCTACCGATTGCAACGTTGCCCGCAGCAGCGATTTTGGTTGGGATTGGGAATTACCTGCCAAAACAGTGGCTGTTTGCAAATTACTTGATTCAGGGTGGTAACGTTGTCCTGAATAACTTAGCCTTGCTGTTTGCAGTCGGCTTAGCTATCGGGATGTCAGTCAATAAGGACGGCGCGGCAGCTATTGCTGGTTTGATCGCGTTTGAAGTTCCGGTGATGGTTTTAAAACCAGCGACATTAGCGACGATGCTGAATGTTAAAGTGAGTCAGATCAATCCAGCATTTAGCGCGTTAGATAACAATGTGCTGATTGGAATCGGTGCTGGACTGATTGCGGCTGCGCTCTATAATCGGTTCCACGAAGTAAAATTACCAATGGCGCTCTCATTCTTTAGTGGTAAACGCCTAGTGCCAATTATGGCTGCTTTTGTGATGCTGATTGTGACGGCGGTATTGTACCTTGTTTGGCCGTTTGTCTACGATGCCATCGTCCTCTTTGCAACGGGGATTTCAAAATTAGGTTTCGTGGGGGCTGGTCTATATGGCTTTTTCAATCGTTTATTGATTCCGACTGGTTTGCACCACGCCTTAAATTCCGTATTCTGGTATAACGTTGCGGGTATCAATGATATTGGCAATTTCTGGGCCAGCCATGGTGTTAAAGGAATCACAGGGATGTATGAAGCTGGATTCTTCCCAATTATGATGTTTGGCTTGCCAGCTGGTGCGTATGCAATTTATCGTAATGCACGACCGGAACGAAAAAAAGAAGTGGGTTCATTGATGTTAGCTGGTGCGTTTGCGTCGTTCTTTACGGGGGTGACCGAACCGCTTGAATTTTCATTCATGTTCGTGGCATGGCCGCTCTACTTATTACATGCCGTTTTTATGGGACTATCATTAGGATTCGCCGCGTTAATGCACTGGACCGCCAGCTTTTCGTTTAGTGGCGGGTTAGTCGATTATTTATTGAGTTTTCGGATGCCGTTAGCCAACCAACCCTATATGTTACTGGTTCAAGGGCTGGTGATGGCCGTCATTTATTACTTTGGTTTTGACTTTGCAATCAAACGGTTTAATTTGAAGACGCCTGGTCGTGAAGTTGTGTCTGCAGATGTCGATGGGGTGGGTGCACCTGCTAGTCCAGCGGTGGCCGTTGCAGCAACGGATGATAAGTATATGCGCCAAGCAAAGCAAATTTATGCGGCTATTGGTGGTCATGACAATATTAGTGTGATCAACAATTGTACGACGCGGCTGCGGTTACAACTTAAGAATACGGAAAAAGTCGATCAGCCGGCCGTAATGGCTGCTGGCGTGCCTGGTTTGAACGTACTGGATATTCATAACATTCACATTGTGATTGGCACGGAAGTCCAGTTCGTCGCGGAGGCTTTACAAAAATTATTTTCTGGTCAGGTGGCGACGACCCCGGCATCTGATGCTGAATCAAAGGCCCCGGTTGAACCGCAAACTGCTACTGTAACGGAAGCGCCGGTGACAACGATTTTGCGGGCACCGGCAACGGGACAATTAATGCCGATTAGTGCGGTTGCGGATGAGACGTTTGCTGGTAAACTCTTAGGTGATGGTTACGCTGTTGAACCCGAAGATGGTGAAGTCGTTGCTCCGGTTAGTGGGACAGTGACAAGTGTCTTTCCGACCAAACACGCTATCGGTTTGAAGACGACGAGTGGTTTAGAAGTCTTATTACACATGGGGATCAATACCGTGGAAATGAATGGTACGCCGTTCAAGTTACACGTGGCAACGGGTGACGAAATTGCGGCCGGTACTGCGGTAGCGACGGTTGACTTGGCTGCTATCAAGTCAGCCGGTAAAGCGACAACCATGATGGTCGTTATCACCAATATGGATTACGTTAACAAACTAACCCTTAATCCAACTGGTCATGTGACTAGCGGTGATTTGATTGGCGCAGCTGAATAAGTTACGCGCTGTCGACGTTGGGTTTATTGAAAAAGTTTCGTCTAAATCTTTTCGATTTAGGCGGAACTTTTTTTGTCGCATTGGTTATCGAGGCAACGGATGACAGCAAATGAACAGCTTGATGCGGGGACAGTGCGTTTGATTGCTTCCCGCTGACTCCCACGATATACTATTGGCATTATAGGGGGGCGGTAACATGATTGACGAAGTATTAGTATTGAACTCAACGCCAACGGGGATTTTACAGAATTCAGTTTCAGGAAGCATGGTGATTGACGCGGCACTTGATGCACGACTAGTCAAGCGACTAATGCAGGCGCTAACTCAATCGATGCTTAAGGTCAGGGTTGCAACCGCGGACGACTTACCGGTGACCGACCACCAATTGCTGGTCGTCAGTCGACCAGTGGCAGCCGTGTTGGACTTACAAGCTAGTGCGCGAGTTCTGATTTATCCAGAAGCAACGGGACTGACAGCCGCTGGAATGACACAGCTAGCAGTGCAGATTGATCAACGATTGACTAAAATATCCAGATAACGATCAAAAAACGCCCAGGGCAGTTGTTCGCAAGTTACTGAACAGTTGCCCTGGGCGTTTTTAATGATTAGTCTTTGTGGTGTTTTTTAATGATAGTTACTAATTTCAATCAAGTTGTTATCAGGATCACGAACATACAGTGACGTCAACTTTCCGTGGGCACCAGTTCTTTCAACCGGCCCGGCAATCACATCCACGAAATAACTCTTTAAGTGATGCTGGATATCATCAATATTATCTTTCGCAATCAAGCAAAGATCTGCACTGCCGGGTGTCGGCTTAGCCGCAATGGGTTGGTGTGGCTGGTCAGTGGTCTGAAAGTTAATTTTTTGTTTACCCACTAAGACAGCTTGGCGGTCACCATCGAAGGTCACAATGGGAAGGTCAAATACTTCATGGTAAAACCGTAATGACCGTGCAATGTCAGTAACGGTTAGGGTCAAATGATCGATATCGCGAATATTCACAAGCTCAAATCCCTTCAAAAATAATTCATTATTAAACGTGTCGTACTCATCAGATTTGGCTTGAACCATGATTAAAATGTACCAGTTAGATTGCTGTTCGTCAGCCGTTGCGCGTCCTATGCCGACCTCCGGGGCTGGGTGACAATTGCTGGAACGCAGCCGACGTCGATTTGAGCTAACGCATAACCCGCGTCATCTCAAATACGAGTCTTATTCTAAGCCGGAAGAAAGACACTTCCGACTAAGAATAATTTGGCTACTGAGCATTGTCACCCAGCCCCTCCAGTCTCAAGCCTGTGCGGGGCCACGGGTTGAAGCCGAGCATTGTCTAGCCAACGGATTAATGCGGTTTGGGTATTAGTCCGTTGGCGTAGCAAGCACAGGCTTTAGTGGCACCGAACACGTTTTTGGAACCCGCTCGAATGGCAGATTAACGGCCACTTAACTTGGTAAAATTTGTCGCTGACTATTTTGACACCGGAACCTTAAACGAAACGTCAGGGTTCCATTAACCACTTTGTCGAGACGTTCGATTATTACTATGCCACTTGAGGAATAGTGAGCTCCCACAATATCACTTTCAGACTGACAGGTAATTAACAAAATTACCGTTTATGAGGAACAATGATAAGTCCATCAAAGGTTGGGTACATCTTCGTCCGCCATTCGAATACTGTCCCGACTGGAAGGCGTTTCGGCCAATGCTCAGCGGTGAAATTCCACTTAGCAAGCGTCCTTGGCTTGGTTAGTGGAAGACCAGTATTTAAGACGTGGTCTGCGGCTTAAATCTGTGTCCACCGCGTTCCAGCAATTGGCAGAAATGCCTGGAAGTCGGTGTAGGACGTCGCTAACTAAGCAAGTTTACGCTAAATAGATCTTTTTCCAGCGGGCCTAAGCTGGCTGCTTTTGAACTTACCCAACTGGTATGTTTTAATCATGATTCATGCCAATAATAATGAGTATAAGACGGTGTTATTCAGTATACCACGATTGATAATGGGACGGATGTGACCGTATTTGGGAAGCAACTCAAAAAATAACAACTGTAACCGTTCACACCGGACGCGACTTTTGACAATGCTTGCTTTTCATAGTAATGTAGGTGTTACTATAAGAAGGAGGGCTATTCGTGATAACAATTCGACCAGCCGATCAAGACGACGCGGGCCAGATAGCACCGCTAATTAATATGATTTTTGATGAAATGCAACTTGAGGAACTAGACGACATTCCTGAACCTGACTTAGAGCAGGCCATTACTGCCGCTTACCGGACACCTGATTATTTGTCTGGTAAGGCAACGACAGTAGTGGCCGAGGCCGATGGTCAAGTGGTCGGGGTAGCGTTTGGTTATCCTGACAAAAATGAGGACGCGGTGGACGACGTGTTAGCACGAGTTACTGCGAATAATGATGCGTTTGGTTCAGCATTTGAAGCTGAAGCTGAAAGTTATGAGCACGAATGGTACCTGGATTCGATTGCGGTCGACCCGAATTATCAGGGTCATGGGATTGGCGGGAAGTTACTCGCCGCCCTGCCAAGATACGCGCGACAAGCTGGTCAAAAGCGGATTGGTTTGAACGTTGACATGGCTAATTTAGGAGCTAAGAAGCTCTATGACCGTTATCATTACGAATCGGTAGGAATTAAGCCTATCGGTGATCGGATGTACTTCCATATGCAATATGAACTAGATAAAGACTTGGTGCTAGCTTAGTATCAGGGCTATCGCAACGGGCCTCGTGATATGACGGGGCCCGTTTTAATACGGGTCAAAATGAAAGTGTAGGTTGAAAACAACATGGCTTTACTAGAAGTAACGGATTTATCGCAAAGCTTTGCGGACCGTAAATTATATGACGATGCGAATTTTACGTTGGAACGAGCGGATCATATGGGTATCGTTGGTCAAAATGGGGCGGGTAAGAGTACCCTAATTAAGATTTTAACTGGCCAGATCTTACCATTATCTGGTCAGATCAAGTGGCAGCGCAACGTTCGAACTGGCTATCTGGATCAATATGCCGATATTCCAGCCGGCATGACGCTATACGCCTTTTTGAAAACAGCTTTTCAACGCTTGTATGATTTAGATGCGCAGATGCAACAACTTTATGCGGATTATGCTGAAAAGGTGGATGACCAGTTATTGGAACGTGCAGGTCGGATTCAGGAGACCTTGGAAGCCAATAATTTTTATGATATTGAGACAGAAATGGAACGGGTAATTACCGGACTAGGATTAGATGAAATTGGTCGGGATCACGTCATCAGTGAGATGTCTGGTGGTCAACGGTCGAAGATCATCTTGGCTAAACTATTGCTGGAAAACCCGGATGTGATTATTCTTGATGAACCGACGAACTACCTCGATACGGCGCATATCAGTTGGTTGGAAGATTATTTGAACGGCTTTGAAGGGGCCGTTATGGTGATCTCTCATGACTATGATTTCTTGCAACAGGTCACAAACTGTATTTGTGACGTGGCATTCGGTAAAATTATTAAGTACCGGGGCGATTTTAAAGCGGCTATGCGGCAAAAAGAAGCACGTAAGGAAGCCCAACTGAAGGCGTTTGAAAAGCAACAAGTTGTGATTGAAAAAGCCGAAAAGTTCATTCGCAAGAACAAGGCCGGTTCAAAGTCAACGATGGCGAAGTCACGGGAAAAGATGCTATCGCATTTGGATCGGGTTGATCCACCGAGTGAAAATGAACACGCCAAGTTTGCCTTTCCATACCTTGATACGGGTTCTCAAAATGCATTGAGTGTGACGAAGCTGTCTGTTGGGTACGGAAAGCCGTTGTTGGAACCCGTGACTTTTACGATGACCAACGGTGAAAAATTAGCGTTTAAGGGCTTTAATGGGGTTGGTAAATCAACTTTGATCAAGTCAATTTTAGGTGTAATTCCAGCGTTAAGTGGTAAGTCAGATTTTTCGCCATCTGCTAAAATCAATTATTTCAATCAAGATTTGGAATGGGATAACCCACAGTTGACACCGTTACAGACGATTCAAAATGAATACCCTACGATGTTACTGAAGACAATTCGGACTAAGTTGGCTAAGTGTGGGATTAATGCGGCGAATGCGATGAAGCCCATGCACTTACTCAGTGGGGGCGAACAGACTAAGGTCAAATTAGCCTTGCTTGAATTGGTTCCAAGTAACTTCTTAATTATGGACGAACCAACGAACCATTTGGACGATGAAACTAAAGAAGGCCTCAAGCGTGCATTGCAGGCTTTCCAAGGTAATCTAATCTTGGTTAGTCATGAGAGCAGTTTTGTGAATGGCTGGGTCGACAAGGAATTGAACGTCGAGAAACTCAGTTTGAAAGAACGACAAGGCTAATTCTTATCCTTTTTAATAGCAGTCCATGCTTGGGCTTGTCTGTGGACAGACATTCAAGCATGGACTGTTTTTGGATGTCCTGATTAGGAGAAAATTATTTTTAGCTGACTAGTTAATTTGAAAATGGACTGCTGGCGATTCAGTAATTATTGGACCGTCAGCGCGCCATTGTCCCCATCGGTAATCGCTAAACCCAAAAAGGCCGTTAATTTGTAAATCGGGAACGAATTTACAAATTAACGGCCTTTTGGGAACAATTATTAATCCGTTAGTAATTGACTTTCAACCGTGGTCTGGTCGCGACCGGCCTGCTTGGACTGATAGAGGTAGTCGTCAACGCGGACGAACCAATCAGTGAAAGTCTGGTCGGTTGGTTGCAATTCTGAAATACCAATTGAAACGGTCACGTTCAACGTTTGAGCGTTAAATTTGATTGGCACTGTTTTCAGTTTACGCTGAATCGTACGCATTATTTGACCAGTTTCAAGCGCTGAGATGCCACGAAAAATGATGACGAATTCTTCACCGCCATAGCGGAAGATCTGACCGTGAGTGCTGCGCTGATTAAGTTCAAGTTCAACAAAATGCGCCACGTGTCGGAGTACGGCGTCGCCAGCCAGATGGCCGTACTGATCGTTAAAGGCTTTAAAGTGGTCAATATCGAACATGACCATGGTGACGGGCCCCATTTGATGGTGCTGATACGCGGCAAACACTTCACGCGCATGCGTGTCAAAGCTGGCGCGGTTACGAATACCGGTTAATTCATCGTAATTGACTTGTTGATCAAAGGTGAGCACTTCATTGAAAAACTTTTGGACGCGATTGACTGCTAAACGAATCAACTACATGTAAAGGACAAAGGCTAGAATGATGACGAGTGTATGGCTCAATTTGAACGGATGAACTGACCAAATAACGCCCCACCAAGTGCCACTATATAGTATTTGGAACAGGAGATACTTCCATTGAATAGCGTGTAATTCTTGATAGTTATGAGTAATATAGACGACTGTACTAATCAAGATAATGGCCATGGCCAGAAAAACTGGCAGGTACTGCGTGCTGTGGCCCAACCAGATGGCCTGACCATAAATGAACAATGGCATTAACAGGTTAATAATTTCAACGGCCAGGTTGCGCATGGTGTTAAGGCTGAACAGAAGAATCGTTAATTGAACCGTTGCGTAGGTCCAACTGATAATGCTACCTGAATTCAGCGTAATGAATATTTGTCGTAATAGGATCATACTAATGAGGACACTTAAAGCCTCGGCACCATGGGCCACAATAGTCCAATATCGATTTTGACGACGATGGACCTGTTGCTCTAGGAGGTAGGTCAGAATGGTCATTAGGGTGATCAGGCCAATTGTAATGAGAACGACAATTAGCATTTTGATATTAAAAAGATCTCGGCCTAAGCTCGATAGCGTAAGTAGATGTAACACAGTGCGCCCCCATAATTGTTGCGTTTAATTAATTTGTCCTTTAATCATAACACGTTACGCAGGTAACTGTTAACAGCAGTTTGCAATAATTTAAAAATCATCAAACAGTCTTTACTGAAAAATAACCTAGTCTTTACATAAATATGATGATGATTTAGGCCTCAATACGGCATACTTACCATGTAAGGTTAGATAGCAAACGCAATAAAAAGGAGTTTGTAAAATGCTGCATGGAACGTTCTATGGTGTGATCTTGATTAGTTTCTTGATTGGTATCGGCGTGCAGTGGTATTTTCGTGAATACTTTCAATTATTAGTGTTCGGCCATAGTGTTGAGATTTTATTTATGATGGTATTAGGTTGGTACCAGTTCGGCATGCTCGTTTTACTACCGCTGTTAGTTTTATGGGGAATTGGACTTGGTGCAATTTATGTGATGAACCGATTCGCGTAATTAGTTTGTGTCGTGGAGGTGCCCAATGAGACGATGGTTTGTGAGTTACACGCTAGGAATGATTGTTGGTGCGGTGTTATTTTTGTGTAGTTTAGTTGCCATTCATTGGTTGGGACCACAATTATGGGTGGGCGTGGCTTTAGGTGGGAGTCTATTGGTAGGCTGTAATATTGGCTTAGAAGTTCTCAAGCGTCATTATCAAGTGACGACACCACAAGCGATTTTTAGGTTATTGAATTGGTCCTGAGGTGCCCATAACTGATAGTTGGGTTTGATTTGAAGCGGGCTACCGATCTCTGACATTGCAATTGGAATTCATTAAATAGGCGCACCGAGAAACTAACATGGTTTCTCGGTGCGCCTATTAAGCTACAGTTTCCCTGTGCATGCGGATTAATGATTAATTTTAGACATGTCGTGATCATCGGGCAACGTGAGGCCACGGTTAGGGACACTTGTTGAAAAGACGATCTGAGTACTCGTTTTTCCAAATGTTTGTAATTGGTTGACAAACTCGTCTAATGCCTGCGTTGATTCGAAAATCACTTTCAAAATTTGAGAGTATTCACCCGTGACACAGTCACATTCCAGAATATTAGGAATGCCGGCAACAAATGGGTAAAAGCGCTCCTTTTGCGTTGGTTCAAGTTGGAGTTGAATATAGGCTTTTATGTGGTAATTGAGCTTTTCAAAGTTAAGATTTGCTTGATAGTCACGAATGATGCCACTCTTTTTCAGACGAGTGATGCGAGCGGAAATTGCGGGCGAAGAAATGAAGCATTGATCGGCGAGCGCTTTTAAGGAGATTCGCGCGTCGGCCTGCAAGGCGTTCAAAATCTTCAAATCGGTTTTATCCATCGTTAAAACGCCTCCTAAGTAATTATTAGTATCATAGCATACTTTCACAGTGATTTTTAATATTTAGTGTAAAGTTTCTACTGAAAGGATAGCTTCTTAACGTGCCGAGGTGCCACGGCGGTGTGGGGCGATCGATTAAAGTTAAAATCACTTCAAGGTTTGACCAGGAAGCCAGAAGTGGTTCCGGAGATATGGTAAACTGAAAAAATGAGGTGACTAGAATGCAATCAACACGGATCATTGCGGCCGTTGCGAACGTGTGGCGGCAGCCAAACAATACGTCCATCGATACTCCGGCACTAGCAAATGTCGGCTTACAACCATGGTTGGCGCAGTTATCAGATGAAGATACTGTGGCTTTGGAACGCGACAATCGCATCGTGACGCAGGCGTTATTTAACGACGTCTTTTTAGTCGAACAGTTTGTCAATGGCTGGGCCTATGGTTACGTTGTTAATCAGGCCGACTCCCGGCATCCACAGGGGTATCCAGGATGGGTATGGGCGGCGCAATTGTCGACCGTCCCATTGCCGGTTCAAACTGGGCCGATGATTACGATACGGCGTGGTTTTACGCCGTTACTATGCTTAGATGGCCGTACGTTCTTAAATCTTAGCCTTGGAACGGAACTACCCGTTATTAGTAGCAAAGATCATCGTTATTATACGGTCCAGACCCCACTCGGAACGGGCAAAATTGCAAAACGTGCGACGCAGTTTGCATTTAGAACCGCGCGCTTGACACCGGGAGCGACACTCGTTCGCCTCGGTGAAGAATTCTTGGATTTACGCTACCTATGGGGTGGCATCAGTGCTTATGGTTTCGATTGTTCTGGATTCGTCTATACCTTGCATCGCAGTCTAGGTATTCGCTTACCGCGCGATGCTCAGGATCAGATCAAGCAAGGAGTGGCGGTCGACATAGCAAATGCCCAGCTTGGGGATCTGTGTTTCTTTGCTCATAATCATGGGAACGGTGCGGTACACCACGTTGCCCTATATGCCGGTGATGGCTGGCTATTACATGCACCCACGCCTGGCAAATACGTGACATACTTGCAGTTAGCAAGCACTTATTTACAAGATGAGTTGGTCGCTGTCAAACGAAATTGGTAATGTGAGTTCAATTGACTTAGATTTAATTAAAGTAGAATATTTCAAAATATTAATGGGGCGGATAAAGTGAAACAAATTAAATGGTGGCTGTTGGCAGTCTTATTAGTCGTTGGCTTAACCGGTTGTGGTTCTCAAACCACTAAGAAACAAGCAACGCAACAGGCGGCAAGTACTAAAAAAATATCGCCGTATGTGAATCAACAGACCCCCACATTTTACGTCCACGGGTTTCAGGGGAGTGCGAAGTCAACGAATACCCTGATTGCGCATGCTGAAAAGACTGCTCATGCTCACAAAGTTTTGGTGGCAACGGTCAGTACCAGTGGTCAAGTGACGTTGACGGGTAAATGGCGTGGTCGGGTGCGTAACCCGATAATTCAAGTCGTGTTCAAGAACAATCTGGCCCAGTATGACCAACAGAGTGCTTGGCTGGCTAAGGTGATTACCACGGTTCAACAACAGCACGCGTTTAAACATTATAATATCGTCGCCCATTCTGCGGGCTGTGTCGCTAGCGTTAATATGCTGATGACGCAACAAACGACGACTTTTCCGAAGATCAGTAAGTTAGTAACGATCGCTGGCCCGTTTGATGGGGTGGTCGGGGAAGATGATGTTGCTAATCAGAACTCGTTTCTGACTTCTGGGCAACCGAAATATTTGCATGCAGCCTATGAATTATTGGCAGCCAAGCGGAACAATTTTCCTAAAAATGTACAACTATTGAATATCGTGGGAACCTTGAACGATGGTAGTCATTCGGACAGCTTGGTCACCAACGTGTCGGCCCGTTCCATCAAGTATTTATTGCGTGGGCGGGATGTCGATTACACCGAAAAAGACTTTTATGGGGCCCATGCGCAGCACAGCCAGTTACATGAAAATACTAAGGTAGCACTGGCAGTTGACCGCTTTTTATGGCATCGATGATATGACTGGGGCTCTGCTAATCAGTAGTTGGTTTGGGATTGTGAGTCAGTCACGTTACGCAATTAGAATCAAAATCAAACAAGCTCATCCGGCCTTAGTCAGGTCAGATGAGCTTGTTTGATGATCGTCATCCTGAAGTCAGCGGGTTGGTCTGGGCTAGAGAAAGAATAGAATATAAGCCGTTCGAATAAGGTGGTACAACGCATATAGGGTAATTAAATAAACAACTGAGATACCGCCATATACGGCATATTTATAATTGCGCATGTAAAAACCTCCCTTATAATATTACCTTTAGTGTAAATCGGAATCTGTTTTTACACAATGCAAACGCCTTCATTATTAGGGCTAAATTTAAATTAAGTCAAAGAAAGAGCATTCTGTTAGCGATAACTTCAAAAATATGATAAAGTTAATTGTTAGTTCGGTGGACTTCACGCTGCCGGATTAAATTTACCTCAGATTTTGGATAAATTAATTTTTAGTATCATGTACTTGCCCCAGTATTGAGTATTAGAATTATTTACAGATTTCCTGAGCATTAGGAAAGGATGTAATTCAATGCGCGTTACCATTAATCGCGGTCAAGAGGTCTACACTGATATTCCCTTAATGACCGCCCGACATCGCTATATCAAAGCGGATGTCTGGGAAATAAAAAAAGCAATTATTGAAAAGTCAGCCATTAACGGGTGGACGGTTCAAGCGCTACAAGCAATGAATTAAAAAATAAACAACGGCCACGGCATTTGCCAGTGGCCGTTTTTGTAGGAGGACGATTTGAATGGCGCATGAAGTCAGTTATCGGCCATTAATCAGTATTACGAACGTAATCTGGAGTTTCGATGCAGTGACCAAGCAACTGCTGGTCCTGCTTATTCAGCGTGATCACGCTCCTTTTGAGAATACCTGGGGATTACCGACGACGTATTTGAGAACGGATGAGAGTGCGGATGAAGCCGCATTGCGATTAGTTCGTGAGAAGTTGGGCGTCCAGCTTGCCCAATTCCATACAGAACAGTTAGGGACGTTTACCGCGGTCGATCGCGTGCCGGGTGAACGCTCACTGGCGTTGACGTATATGGTTTATTTGCCAGTCAAGCCGGAACTAGTTCCGGGGTATGGTGCGCGCGATGTCAAGTGGTTTGCCATTACGCCGCGGGTGGATCGTGATGATCTGGTCGCTGATGGTTTGGCATTTGCTGGTGTTCCCGATTCGCAGACGGAGCGGGAGTTTTATCAACGAATCGCCAAGCAGTTGTTAACCGCCGATCATGGCCTGATCTTAAGAAACGCCCTACAACGTGTGCGCAATCGCCTGGACTATGCTCCTACGATCTTATTAGTGTTAGGTGAGCAGTTCACACTCAAACAGGCGCGCCAGCTGTATGCGATTTTGTGGCGGCAGCCAGTGGCAACCATCGACAATTCAAACTTTCGTAAAACCCACGTTCATTTATTTACAGAGGTGGGGACAGCCCGACCTGGCTCTTCTGGACGCCCCGCTAAGGTATACCGGCTAAAGTAGTTCATTTGACACGTCCAAGTCGGTATGCTACTTTTATAGCACCATAAAGGTAAAAAATACCTAAATTAGTGGAAGGCTAATTAGGAAATTTGGGAGAGTATTGGAATGGTCGAAAGTAAAAGAAATAGTGCTAAGCTATTATGGGTCATCGGGACGGCCTGGCTTTTTGATGCGTTAGACGTGGCCCTGCTATCATTTGTGATGCCGGTTATTAAAGAAAGTTGGCAGCTAACTGCAGGACAGTTGGGAGCAGTCAGTGCGATCACCACGCTTGGCATGATGATTGGGGCCTTGGTATGCGGCTATTTAGCAGATAAATTGGGGCGTAAGCCGGTCCTTATTGGGACGCTACTGCTTTTTTCGCTTGGTAATTTGTTATTGACGATTACCCCGAACGTCGAGTGGTTCTTAGTCGTTCGGTTGTTGACTGGCATTGGTCTGGGGGGTGAACTACCGGTTGCTGCGACAATGATTGCTGATCATTATACGGGAACACAGCGCTCACGCATGCTAGTCCTGGTAGATAGTTTTTGGGCGTTTGGCTGGATTGCAGCATCGTTATTGGCCTTTTTAGTGATGCCACACATTGGTTGGCGGATGACGGTCTTAATCACCGCCTTAATGGGGTTGTATGCGTTGCTGTTACGCCGACACTTACCTGCAGAACAGGAGGCTAATCGGCCACAAAAAGTTGATTTTAGACAGGCATTGCGGCAAGTGTGGTCCGCTAAATATCGACGAGCTACGATTTGCCTCAGCATTCTATGGTTTGTGATTATGTTTGCCTATTACGGTATGTTTTTATGGCTTCCAAGCGTTTTGGTGTTGCGCGGATTTTCATTAGTACATGGGTTTGGCTATACGATGTTGATGAGCTTGGCGCAACTTCCCGGCTATTATCTAGCTGCGTGGTTGATCGGCGTCGTCAAGCGTAAGGCGGTATTGGCAACTTATCTGATTGGGACGGTCGTCAGTGCCGCAGCTTTTGGGACGGCCAATAATCCAACGATGATTCTGATTAGTGGTGCATGGTTGTCGTTCTTTACGCTAGGGGCGTGGGGAATTATGATTGCTTTCACACCGGGGCAATTTGCGCCCGCGGTACGGGGAATTGGTATGGGCGTTGCCCAGTCAATTGGTCGCATTGGCGCAACCATCGGCCCATTTTTAGTTGGTGCGCTGATGGCAATTGGATTTGGCATTCCGGCAATTTTTATGGTGTTCGTGGCCGTACTCTTACTCGGTGTTGGGGTATTGCTATTCGGGTTACCGAATCAAGAGACGGATGATTAAGTATCGGTGGCAGATATAAATTAAATCGTAAGTTAAAATTACTTATATGGAATGGACTAGTGATGTGGGCGCTGTTGCTGAATTTGAATTGAAATGATTCAATAATATTTTTTGTGAAAGTTAAACGAGCTCAGTGATGACGCGGCTTTGAGGGTGTCATTCGTTGCGAAGCCAAAGCGAAACTCCTATGATTACACTGAGGAGTTGAAAAAAATGGCAAAGGCAAAAGCACGTACGACCCAACCGAATGAACGATTAAGTGCCCAACTAGCACTTGCCAGCATGGCAATTGAGATTCGAAGCGATGTTGTGTTGACCAGGTTAGTTGCGCGGGCTCGTCGCCGGCTTAATCGTAGTGGTGACAGTATTGCTATCGCGCACCAAATCGCTGTTGATCTAGGTTATTATTTAGTGTGTCATCAATACAAAATGCCCCGAGCTGCTTATGATTTGTTAGCAGTTGCGTATGAAGTAAGTGTTGAGACGCCCACACGAGCGACTATTATTCAGTTACCGTCACGAAAAAAATAGACTAGGACTATCAATTGATTCACACTTATATTAGAATATAATGATAAATAGATGTGCAAAATTGGAGGGAATTGAATGGGAAGGTCTGAACAATTAAAAAAGCTCGTCTTGGCAGGGTTATTTGCCGCCATTATTTTTATTGGTATCAGTGTATTACGAATTCCGTTGCCCGCGATTGTTGGGCGGCCATTTATTCATTTTGGTAATATTTTGACAGTGCTCGCAGTGATGTTGCTTGGTTTTGGCTATGGTGCTACGGCTGGTGCAGTGGGGCTTGGCTTGTTTGATATTCTGAATGGGTATGCCGCAACTTCGTGGTTAACAATTATTGAAGCAATTATTCTGGCCGCGATGGTCAACCTGAGTTTCAAGTCAATCGGCTATCGCGAAGATCGTATTGGCCGGCTTTACTGGGTATCGTTAGTCGCAGGGCTCACAAAAATCGTCACTTCGTGGTGTACAGGCGTGATTGAAGCCTTAATGGTGGGGACAACGCTCAAGGTCGCCATGATTGGGTCCTTCACGAGTTTATTAGCAGCGACCATTAATGCGGTGGCATGTGTCATCATTGTGCCGTTATTGTATCGGATCTTAGTACAGGTTGGGTTTAACCGCCAGCGGGTCGGTACGGTCTAAATGGCCGCATGCTAACGCAGCTGGATTAGTGCCGTGAGCACTTATTATTTTAACAGACTGGTTGCAATCCACTTTAACACCGTTGGCTGTGGCGTTTATAATTATTGGACAGATTTTGGTTGATCAGGTTAACCATGGTTGTATTATCGGTAAAAAAAGCCCTTTCCAATTTGGAAAAGGGCTTTTTACTGAAGTAGCACGCTAATCAAAATAGGACAAAAAAAGCTATCCCGTTAGGATAGCTTTAATGAATATTGATATAACAAGTGTTCTGGAGCTTATTACATCACTTTGAAACTCAATAATGGAGATGGCGAGAGTCGAACTCGCGTCCAAGCATATTGCCCCTCGGATATCTACGCTCATATTCATACTATTTAAATTTCATCATTGCAAACGCCGTATGACAGGGCACCCAGCAATGACTAACCTGATTAGTCTCTTCTCGCAACTCCAGGTGGAAGCTTTGAGCGTAAGTCCACTAAATTTAGGACCCAGATCCAGAACATGGACGATCCTGGGAGGATCTACGTTAAGCGCTTATTAGGCAGCTAAAGCGTAAGAATTGTTATTATTTTTTGCAGTTATAATTTAAACTGAGCGTTTTTACGTAGACGCAACCTACGAAGCGCAATCCGAACTCAAACTATACCTGTCGAATCCAGAACATCCCCAAATTCAACAATCCTAGTTTAGCACAGCTCAACTGTTCTGCCAACTAATCTGTCTACTGGTCATGACAATCATTACAGCAGTTTAAGATGAAGAGTGTGCTCGGCGGCGCCGCAAAAAGTGCAACATTTTATGTGTGTTCAGTGAAAGTGCCATGACTGCCAAGATAATCAGTAAGCCGCCGATAAAATCGAAGCTAGTGAGTTGAACGTTTAGAAAAGTAATCGAGAAAACCGTCGCGGCTAAGGGCTCGAAGGCGTCCATCAAACTGGCCGTTGTCGGTAGAATATCGCTTAAACTACGCGCAAACATCAGGAAGGGGGCCACCGTTCCTAAGAGAATAATGACGATTAACAAGCCTAATTGGGGCCAGGTAATCGTCAGGTGGACACGCCACATGGGTTGTAACAAGGTTAGAAACAGACCCGCAATCAGTAACCCCCAGCCAGTGACGGTTAATGCGCCATACTTTGGTAAAATGGTTCGCGGAATCAAGGTGTTCGTGGCGACCCCGATGGCGGATAAGCCGCCCCAGAACAAGATGACGGGTGAAATTGCTAGACTGTTTAAGTGACCGTGTGTCACGATCAATAGTGTCCCGATAAAGGCCATGATCATACCAATCAGTTCGATACGACTGGGTGTCACGTGCTTAAATAAGAAGTAATAGATGCTGATAATGAATGGGCCAAGAAATTGGATAATCGTGGCAATCGGGGCATTACCAACGCGAACCGCTTCGAAATAGCAAAGTTGAACCGGAATCAGCCCCAGCAAACCGTAACTCACCGCTGTCCAAGCGGCATGGCGGTGATGCCAGATTTTAAAGGGATGTTTACCAGCCACCATCCCCCAGACGAGTAAAATCAAGCCTGCACTGATCATGCGGACCTGCGTTAGCCACATTGCGGTTAGATGCGGATTATTGATGAAGAGGGTACTCGCAGCCACCCCTGAGATACCCCACAGAATACAGGCACTACTAGCGAGTAAGACGCCCCGTAAATGATTTTGTTGTGTCAAATTACGACTCCTTTCTGAAAATAATAAGCAATTTTCATTATAGCAAAGGTGCGTCTGGGAACCTATGTTTATGAGGAATCTCTTATTATTCTCATGGGTTACTTCATCAAAAGTAACGGGTGCGTTTCAGAAGAGCTCATGCTATGATATGAACAATCAAACGCGAATAATGATGCGTCTAACGGAGGCTATAAAGATGAAAGCAATTATTACCGTTGTGGGACAGGACCAAGTGGGAATTGTCGCAAAAGTAGCGAACGAGTTAGCACGTTTAAAAATCAATATTGTCGATATTTCGCAAACCTTGATGGATCATAATTTTACCATGATGCTATCGGCGGAATGGGATGACCAGCAATTAAGTTTTGCGGCGGCCAAAGAGGCGTTAGAATCGCTCGGTGAGGCATCAGAGTTAACGATTCGAATTCAACGGCAAGCGGTTTTTGACGCAATTCAGAAGTTATAGGAGGCGGCCATGGAAAGTCGTTCAATTTTAGAAACAATTCAGATGGTGGCCGAGGAAAATCTTGATATTCGTACAATCACAATGGGCATTTCGCTCTTTGATTGTGTTGATAGTGATGGTGAGCGGGCCCGGCAAAAAATCTATGATAAGATCACGACTAGCGCGAAGGACTTGGTCAAAGTGGCCGCTCAAATTCAAGAAGAGTACGGTATTCCTATCATCAATAAGCGAATTGCGGTAACGCCGATTGCATTGATTGCGGCTGCGAGTCAGGATCAAGACTATGTCGCGTACGCAGTAACCATGGAACGGGCAGCTCAAGCGCTAGGTGTCGATCTCATTGGTGGTTTCTCCGCCCTGGTTCAGAAGGGGTATCAGAGTGGGGACCGCAAACTGATTGCATCGATTCCCGCCGCGTTAGCTGCAACTAGCCGTGTTTGCAGTTCGGTAAATGTCGGGTCGACACGGGCTGGAATCAACTTGGACGCGGTCGGTGAAATGGGTCGTATTATAAAGCAGATTGCGGCTGACGATCCGGTCAATTGCATGAGTTTAGTGGTATTTGCCAATGCGGTCGACGATAATCCGTTCATGGCGGGCGCTTTTCACGGTGTTGGTGAAGCTGATCGAGTTATTAACGTTGGGATCAGTGGCCCTGGTGTCGTAAAACGAGCCTTAGAAGAAGTTCGCGGTCAGTCGATCGACATTGTGTCGGAACAAATTAAGAAGACGGCGTTTAAAGTGACACGGATGGGGCAATTTGTTGGGTCCATCGCGTCAGAACGGTTGCACGTCCCATTTGGGATTGTTGATCTATCACTGGCACCAACGCCTAACGAAGGCGATTCGGTTGCTGAGATCCTGGAAGAAATCGGGTTGGAAAGTGTCGGTGCGCCGGGAACAACGGCGGCGTTGGCCTTACTGAATGATGCCGTGAAGAAGGGTGGCGTGATGGCCTGCGAACATGTCGGTGGACTGTCGGGTGCCTTTATTCCGGTTTCTGAAGATGCTGAGATGATTCGGGCGGTCAGTGCTGGTCGTTTGAATATTGAAAAACTTGAAGCGATGACAGCAGTGTGTTCAGTTGGTCTGGATATGATTGCAGTACCTGGTGATACTAGTGCCGCGACTATCAGTGGGATGATTGCCGATGAAGCTGCGATTGGGATGATCAACAACAAAACAACGGCGGTGCGCGTCATACCAGCTACCGGCAAAGGTGTTGGTGATGCGGTTGAATTTGGGGGCTTGTTCGGTCAAGCACCAGTTATGCCGGTCAACACCAATCAACCAACGACGTTCATTAAGCGTGGGGGTCATATTCCGGCACCAATCCACTCCTTTAAGAATTAGGCACAGTGGACGTTGTGAAGGGGCGAACCGGCAGTCATCCTGAACTTAAATGGTGACTTCACGCTCGCAACTCGTGAAATGTAACTGAATGATGCACGATTTCCTGGTCGGTATGAACGGCAGAAAATCGTGCTTTTTATGTCAGTGAGCATGACTCTGGTATGATGTGTGACTGATGTGCCAAGATTATTAAGTGTCCCTCAATGATGGGATGACACAGTTATTTCACAAATCGTGCACGCTTTGTTATTAATTTGTTGTTATACTAATCCTGAATCCTAGCGCGAAGTAGGGTATGATAATAGATAGGTTAATAAATGATGATTAATCAACAAAGTTAGCAATCGTAATTAACTTGGAGGACGTTGCACTATGAAATTATTAATGATTGAAGATAATAAATCGGTCTCTGAAATGATGGCCATGTTTTTTAAGAAGGAAAAGTGGGATGCCCATTTTGCTTATGATGGCAATGAAGCTGTCGAAATGTTCAATGAAGATGTCGATGGCTGGGATATGGTGACGCTCGACTTGAACTTGCCAGGCAAGGATGGCATGCAAGTTAGTGCGGATATTCGCAAGGCTTCCCCAACTGTACCAATTATTATGTTGACGGCCCGTGATTCGGAAAGTGATCAGGTACTTGGCTTAGAGATGGGCGCTGATGATTATGTCACCAAGCCGTTTTCACCGATTACACTGATTGCTCGGATCAAGGCCCTTCATCGCCGAGCAGATTTGGCTAAGACCACGCCGGCTGACCAACCTGCCAGCACGGTGAGTTCCTTTGATGTTCAGACGGACCATTTTAAACTGAATACCAAGACGCGGGAAGCCTATTTAGCAGACAAACAAATTCAAGACTTGACCCCCAAAGAATTTGATTTATTGAAGACCTTAGCTCAAAAGCCGCGGCAAGTTTTCTCACGCGAACAACTTTTGCAACTGGTCTGGGATTATGAATATTATGGTGACGAACGTACTGTGGATGCACATATCAAAAAATTGCGCCAAAAGATTGAAAAAGCTGGGCCACAAATTATTCAGACGGTTTGGGGGGTCGGCTACAAGTTTGATGATAGTGGAGTTGACGCTCAATGAAACTGATTTATCAACAAATGCTAGCGTTCTTTGCCGTCATTATTACGGTAATCGTCGTCCTCGGATTTTCATTTATTCGAACGACTAGAACGATGCTTTATCAAAACTCATGGCAACAATTGCAGCAGTACGCCGCGAGTATTGAAAAGGAAGCTATTCGGTATAATACGAAGACTAATCAAGTTGTCGGGTTTAATCAACAATTTCTAAATGATGGGACCGTCATCTTACGAGATCAACATATTCACTTTTCGGTATATGATGCTAACAAAAAGTTGGTCTATCCAAGTGGTATGGGGACAACAATGAGTGGGACCCCTGGTGGCTCGATTTATGATCCCAAGATCTCAGCCAAAGATTGGAAGAAGCTGAAGCGGAATAAGATTATTACGCAGTCGCCCCACGTAACGTTCAGAACACGCAATCGTGATCAACCCGTGAATACACCGTCGTTGCGAACCATTGACGTTTTAGTGCCCCTTTTCTATAAGAATGGAGCAACGAAGAAGTTTGTTGGGGCCATCTCGATTGGGTCGTTTGAACAGACCTTGCAGGCCAATGAACAGCAGATCGAAAAAAATCTGTTCATTGCACTGTTAGTCTCGGGGATTGCGGCTCTGTTGTTAAGTTACATTTTGGCACGTTATTCCGTTCGTCGTATTAATCGATTGCGGTACGCGACGCACTCGGTCGCAAATGGTGATTTTGACATTCAAGTTGACAGTAATCATAAGGATGAGATTGATGACTTGGCGGATGATTTCAACGGCATGGTCAACTCCCTGCGAACTTCCAATGAAGAAATTAAGCGACAGGAAAAGCGGCGTCGGGAGTTTATGGCCGATGCGGCCCACGAAATGCGAACGCCGTTGACTACGATCAATGGTATTTTGGAAGGGTTAGCGTACGATGCTATTCCAGAAGAAGACAAGGGTCATTCAATTGAACTGATGCAAAATGAGACGAAACGGTTGATTCGACTAGTCAATGAGAACTTGGATTACGAAAAAATTCGAACCGGACAGATTGCTTTGAACAAGACCAATTTTGATGGCGCCGAGGTTTTGCATAACTTAGTTGAACAGCTCACAAAGAAAGCGGCCGCCGCGGATGATGAATTCAAGCTGACGGTTCCCGAGAAACTGCCAGTATGGGCCGATTATGATCGCTTTGTTCAGGTCTTGTTTAACATCATGCAGAATGCCATTCAGTTTTCACAAGCTAACGTGATCGAAGTAACGGGTAGCCGTACGGATCATGCGACGGTTGTCGCGATTCAAGACCATGGGATTGGGATGACACCGGACCAAGTCAAAAATATTTGGGAACGGTATTATAAGGCTGACCCATCACGAAAGAATACGAAGTATGGTGAATCAGGTTTAGGGCTAGCGATTTCACATCAATTAGTCCAACAACATGGTGGTTCGATCAAGGTTGACAGTGTGGAGAACGAAGGGACGTGCTTTACCGTTACTTTCCCAGATGAAGGTTTTGATAAACCGATTATTGATGATTAACGTGATAGTTTAAAGCGGGTAAATCCGTACGGACCGGGCTTGGGGATCGTAATGATCTCGAGGCCCGGTTTTGCTAATGCGGGGTAACGGTGGGCCATAGCAATAACCCATCATTAATAGTAGGAACGGACGTTTAATAGTAATCGATTGCGGACCTTAAGCCTAATACTTTTCAGCGATTGACACTGTTCTACCTCGCACTCTGAGGCTAAATATGTTACCCTTAACAAGGCTGCAAACAGCGATTTATCAATAGTTTAGATAAGATTTGAAATGAATAGGAGAAACAACAACTATGCAAAGAGTACAAATTACGGGAAATTCGCAACGTAAAGTCAAGGACGGCTATCCTTTACTCGTACAAGATGATCTCAAGGATCCGAGTATGAAACTAACCGATGGCTCTTTTGTGGCGTTAATGGCAAGTTCTCAATTTATGGGCTACGCGCTGATTGCGAAGCATCGTCGGCAACTAGGCTGGGTCTTGAGCTTGGATGAAAGTGAGACGCCAACGACCGATTACTTTCGTAAGTTATTCAAACAGGCGTTGGTCCGGCGAGCAACGAGCATGGATCCACAGTTACCACAACGGGTCTTCAATGCGGATGGCGACGGTCTCGGCGGGTTAGCAATCGATCGTTATCAAGATTACTATGTCTTTACATGGTACGCACAAGGTGTTTACCAGCAACGCGAAATGATCTATGCGGCTTTTGAAGCGGCTACTGAACATCAATTTAAAGGCATCTATGCGAAATTACGATTTAATGTCGAAGAAGCTAACTTAAAGAGTCAACTCGTCACGGGTGAAGCAGCACCAGAGCCGTTATTAGTGACTGAAGGCGCGGTGACGTATCCATTACACCTTGCTGATGATTTAACGACCGGGTTACTATTAGATATGCGTCCCATCCGGGAATGGTTGGCCGGAGCCGAATTGCAAGGTAAGACGGTCTTGAACTTGTTTAGCCAGGAAAATGGGGTTACGGCTGCTGCTGCCGTTGCGGGTGCTGCCAAGACGATTTCCATTGAAACAAGTAAGAAGGGTGCCAAAGAGACCGCTGATCAATTGGCGGTCAATAATATTGACCCTGATAAGCAGGAAATTCGAGCAATCGAAGTGAACAGCTATCTAGATTACGCCCAGAAGCACCGACTAAGTTATGACGTTGTTGTCGTAACGGCACCGACTTTTGCGCGGGTGAAAAAGCAGAAGTTCCAAGTTGCAACTGATTTAACTGACTTATTGACAGCGACCTTACCAGTTGTTCGGCGTGATGGGCAATTAGTGATTGCAACGACTGCGAATAATTTTTCAATGAAGAAGTTTAAAGCCGCGGTCACGGCGGCCTTTGTGGGCAGTGATCGGCACTTCACACTTAGTGAGACGTTCCGGTTACCAGCAGACTTCGTGACGCGCAAGGCTTACTTGGCAAGCAACTATTTGAAGGTTCTGGTTTTGACACTCGATAAGTAGTGTGTGCGCCATAATTTAAGTGGAATAGAAAAAAATTTTAAAGGGTATTTCGGGGACCGTTTTCATTAATTGAAAACGGTCCCTATCGCTAAGAAAACGAATTCATGAAAATATAAAAAATAATTATATTTAACCCTGAATCCCTGATTGTGACTGGTAAAACGGTTACTTAACTGGTAAAATAATTCCTTGTCGTTAGGCAAGAGAGAAAACATAGAAATGAGGATTATTAGTAATGGGAATTCTAATTGCACTGATTCCTGCGATTGCGTGGGGCAGTATCGGCTTAATTAGTGGCCGAATGGGCGGTACCGCTCGGCAACAGACCCTTGGGATGACCATGGGAGCCTTGGTATTTGGCTTGGCACTCTGGGCCGTAGAACAGCCAACTTTAACAAGCAAAATTTGGTTGATTGGGATTGTCTCTGGGTTATTCTGGAGTATTGGTCAAGGTCAACAATTTACGTCAATGAAGGCGGTTGGTATTTCACGGACTACGCCGATTTCAACTGGGATGCAACTGGTTGCTAATGCGTTGGCCGGTGTGCTGTTATTCAATGAATGGCACGGAAACATGTATTGGATTGGCTCCGCTTCTGTAATTGTGTTGATTGCCGGGGCTGTTTTAACTTCCTTAACTGATAAGACTGATCCGAACCGTAGTGCTTCTGAAAATTGGGGTGTTGGGATTCGTGCCTTGATCTTATCAACGATTGGATACGCTGGCTATACGATTGTGGTCCATTATGGTAACGTCAATGCACAGGCAGTTGTAATGCCTCAAGCTGTTGGGATGTTGCTGGGTGCTTTGATCTGGTCCTTTAAGGATAAGCCATGGGTTGTTAAAGCAACTTATCGTAATATCGTCACTGGTCTGGTCTGGGGTATTGGGAATCTCTTCATGTTTATGGCAATGGCCCAAATCGGACAAGCTGTCGCATACTCCCTTTCGCAAATGGGAATTGTTATTTCGACGTTTGGGAGTATCTACCTCTTAGGAGAGCACAAGACGAAGCGAGAAATGGTTTACGTGGTGATTGGCTCGATCCTGGTCATTGTTGGTGGGGTCGCGTTATCCTTAATGAAGGCTTAGTAAAGCTTTACTAAAAAATTAATTATTTGATTTACAGATTAAAAAAATCTGTTGAAGGTGCGGTAACGGTAAGTTATCAGCACCTTTTTTGTTAATAATTGTATTTATTTTTTACACAAATGACGAAAATTTACGAAAAAAGGGAGGAAGCGCTTTTCATTATTAGGCGAGCTATTGTATAATATGACATGTAAATACGTATAGAAAGAGGTAATAGTAAATGGCACACATTTCATTTGACAGCTCTAATTTAACTAAGTTCGTCCATAATAACGAACTTGGCGAAATGCAAGCTATGGTCACAGCTGCTGATAAGGAGCTGCGTGAAGGAACCGGCGCCGGTAATGATTTCCGTGGCTGGTTAAATTTACCAACAGATTACGATAAGGAAGAATTTGCACGGATTAAAACCGCTGCAAAGAAGATTCAAGACGATTCAGACGTCCTCGTTGTAATCGGGATTGGTGGTTCATACCTCGGTGCACGGGCAGCCATTGAATTCTTACACGAAACTTTCTGGTCATCACTTTCACGTGAAGACCGTAAATTCCCACAAGTTGTCTTTGCTGGGAACTCAATCTCATCTTCATACGTCAACGACTTAATTCACTTAATCGGCGACCGTGACTTCTCTGTTAACATCATTTCGAAGTCAGGGACTACGACGGAACCTTCAATTGCATTCCGGGTCTTCAAGGAACGTTTAATCGCGAAGTATGGTGAAGAAGCTGCTAAGGGCCGGATCTATGCCACAACTGACCGCAAGCGCGGTGCGTTGAAGCAAGAAGCTGACGCTGAAGGCTACGAAACCTTTGTTATTCCTGATGATGTTGGTGGTCGTTTCACTGTTTTGACACCAGTTGGTTTGTTACCAATTGCGGTATCAGGCGGCGACATCGATTCATTAATGAAGGGTGCTGCGGATGCCCAAAATGAATACAAAGATGCCGATTTATCTAAGAACGAAGCTTACCAATACGCTGCTTACCGGAACATCTTGTACCGGAAGGGCTACACCACTGAAATTCTTGAAAACTACGAACCAAACATGGCGATGTTCTCAGAATGGTGGAAGCAATTAATGGGTGAATCTGAAGGGAAAGACCAAAAGGGGATCTACCCATCATCAGCTAACTTTACGACTGACTTACACTCATTGGGTCAATATATCCAAGAAGGCCGTCGTAACTTGATGGAAACGGTCGTTAAAGTTGACAACGCTACTAGTGATGTTGACATTCCTAAGGAAACCGAAAACCTTGATGGGTTGAAGTATCTTGAAGGCAAGACGATGGCTCAAGTTAACACCAAAGCTTTCGAAGGGGTTATTATGGCCCACGTTGATGGCGGTGTTCCTAACATGGTCGTTAACATTCCTTCACAGGATGCCTATACGTTAGGTTACACGATGTACTTCTTTGAAGCTGCAGTTGCCATTTCTGGTTACTTGAACGGGATCAACCCATTCAACCAACCTGGTGTTGAAGCTTACAAGAACAACATGTTCGCCTTACTTGGCAAGCCTGGTTACGAAGAATTAACTAAGAAGTTAACCGCACGTCTTAGTGACTAAGGTGCTAGCACTTTAGAAATTAAGATGGAAGCTCCTAAAACAAACAACTATCAGCTGGCTGATAGGCTGCTTGTTTTGGGGGCTTTTTGCTTGTCTTTCTGACGCTGTGTTCGTAGCTGTTATTGAGCGTCGTCGCTAATCTAAAATTTATGAATCACAACGTTGTTGGCGAAATGAATCGCTACGTCCGCAAGATGACCCTAATTTAACATGGTGACGCTCGTAATTTTTGACCGCACTGGTCGCACTAACTTTGAATGACATCACGCAATGAAAAATCTGCCGACCTATCTCGAGTTTAATCGTGAGTGGTTGGCATGTGATTTAACAGCAGACGGGTTATAATAGATTAGGTGTTAAAGGACAAATATAGTCATGCATGGTAGTTGCTCGCAACGATGTGTGATGTACGTGAGGAGTTTGAGATGCGTAAATTAAACATTATCGAAAGTATCATTATTGTTCTCGGGTTACTAGTCTTTTGGCTGGGGAGTGAAGTGACAGTAATCAGGCAACAATTGCCATGGTTGCAATTTGCAGGGCTGATTGTCGTATTTGTGACTGGTTTAGCGGATGCGATTTACCGCGTGGTCACGAAGCGGTCCTTTTTTAAGTAGGAATCCTGCTGATTGAAGTTGGAGTCATTAGGTGTAATTTAATACGATGAAGCGTCCGTTACTGGCAGTCAGTGTGCCTAGTAATGGACGCTTTTTAGTTCATGCCTTGAATGTGTGGGGTGCTTGGATTTATCTCTGCTGACGGTTAAGTCGTGATTGCCGTCATAAAATAAGTTCGAAATAGAAAAAATTTTATTGTAAAAATCAGCAAAATGGGTGATATTTTACAAATTGTAACTACCAAGTAGGCGGTTTATTAGGATTTAGGATGATTATAATTTTAATTATGAATGATGACCACAGGTATTCAATAACACTTTACATCATTCACCAAAAATCGCAATGTTATTAATGAGGAAATACATTGTGGGGAATGTAGTTAATAAAATAGTGGAGGTACATATATGAGCTTTTTAGAATTACACGATATTCGTAAGGCCTATACCTTAAATCACCAAGAGAATGTCATCTTGAAGGGCATTAATCTAAACTTCGAACGGGGGGAGTTTATTTCCATTCTTGGGGAGTCTGGTGGTGGTAAGTCAACGTTAATGAATATTATTGGTGGCTTGGATCATCATTATGATGGAGATGTCTTGTTAGACGGCCAATCCTTGCGTTCAATGAATGTGCGGCAAATGGACCGGTATCGTCGGGAGACAATCGGGTTTATCTTTCAGAACTTTAACTTGGTAAGTTACCTAACTGTCTTGGATAACGTCATGCTTTCATTAAAGATGACTAAGACGTCCCATGCGCAACAAGTCCAGCAAGCACAGGACCTACTCAAGCGGGTGGGACTTGAGCAACAGACGCACCAGTATCCAAATGAACTATCCGGTGGTCAAAAGCAACGGGTCGCCATCGCTCGCGCACTAGCCAGTGACCCCGATATTATTATCGCAGATGAGCCGACCGGGGCGTTGGATAGTGAAAATACCCAAGAAGTAATGGATATTTTATACTCAATCGCTGCAGAAGGTAAACTTGTGATCACCGTGACCCATTCGCAGGAAGTGGCTGACTACGGGACGCGGATCGTTCATTTGGATGACGGCCAGATTCATGACGAATTAGTGATCGGGGCGCCTTTCGACGTGGTCGATAAGCAACCGACGCGTTACCGAACACTTGGCTTTCGGCAGATGTTCCGGATGTCCATGCAACATATGCGTCGAATGTGGCTTCGTTACCTGCTGATTATCTTTGGATCGTCGATCGGGATCAGTAGTATCGTCGTAATGCTGGGCTTGGGATCAGGGATTAAAAATTATATGAATCACCAGATTACGTCTCAAGTTAATCCAACCGCTGTCCAAGTATCAAAGAAGACGGGGAAAGTCAGCACGGCTGCGCGTAAAAAAGCAACCAGTGCAGCAGCTTACAAAGCAGCGGTTAACCAAGAACAAGTCACAGCCGCGAAGAATGCCGAAGTGACGACTGCAAACGTCAAACAATTAGCGGCTATCAAACATGTTAAGTCTGCTAAGCTGGGCTATTACACGAGCACACAAGCGAGTTATAAAAAAACAACCGTGACGGCCAGTCTCCAGACGGATAACCCCACAATTTTGAGTAAGACAATTAAGGACGGTTCACGTCCTGAAAATGGTCAAGTTTTGATTGGTCGTAAGTTAGCTAAGAAGATGGTGGGTAAGAAAAATTATCAACAAGCGCTCAATAAGAAGTTGACCGTTAAATTGGCAACGGTTAATCGCAAGAATCAGTCCGTAACGGTCAGTCAGACGCTGACCGTCAGCGGAATTACGGGTAGCGATGATACTAGCGTCGTGGTCTTACCACAAACCGTCAAAAAGATGTTAACTGCTAAGAATGTGGCTTATCGACCAAATTTTGCCATTGTTCAAATAGATAAATTGGCGAATGTTAAGCAAGTCGAACACCAAATCAAGGCAATCAAGGGAACGAATAAGAAGCAACAGTATAACTATACCGGAATCGGTGATTTAATTGATTCATTGAATACCTATATTCGTTTAGCCACTAACGTATTGACCGGGGTGGCTGGTATTGCGTTATTAGTCTCAGCAATTATGATCATTGTTGTCCTGTACGTCAGCGTTTCTGAACGGACTCGTGAAATTGGGGTTTTGCGCGCACTTGGCGCCCGCAAACGCGATATTAGTCATTTGTTCTTTGCTGAGGCCTTAACTATCGGGGTATTAGCCGCCGTTATGGGGTTACTGTTTGGAGAAGGTTGGCAATTCTTAGGCAATATGGCCATCTATAGCTTAATTAAGTATCCAATCGTTCGAATCTCCGGGGCAGCAATGCTGGGCGGCATTACAGTCAGTGTTGTCATCAGTTTATTGGCTGCTTTGGCACCGGCACATATGGCGGCACGGTTGGATCCAGTCGAGAGTTTATCACATGAATAAAAGCGGGGGCGTAGCAAATGTATTTCTTTATTACGAGCAAAATTGATTCGACGCCATCAGCTATTGAGTTAGCCATGATTCAGCGTCAAAAATTATTCACAAAGCACCGGGTACCTGCGTTGATCGTGACCCGTAACTTTGTACGCGATTTACATCATAATATGCAACTCATTGGGTATGATGATGAGTTCCAGGTCAATATGTATGATTATTTTCAAGGCACTACGAATTACGAAGGCGAACCGTTAACTGCGGCCAATTATCCACGGGTGACGGGTGAAACGCTGGAACGGGTCAGCGCTAATGAATTTGACGTCATTCAACGGGAACAACGGCAAAAAGCACTGATGTTAAATGCGCAGGGGAATATTGATTACGTCGATATTCTCAATCCACAGGGCGCGGTCAGCCGTCGAGACTATTATGATACGCGGGGCTTCTTAACGGTGGCCCAGTACTTTGATGACAAGCAGAATATTGTGTTAGAGCAACACTGTAATTTACAACAACAGCCTGTCTTAGAGACGTTTTTCCGGCCAAATGAGAAGCAACAACCAGTTGCCACTCATCAACGGCTGTTAAACTATCACGGGCATAATTACGAATTTGAGGACTGGGATCAGCTGACTGCCTTTTTCTTAGACGCGTTAAATACTGAGTATGGCGGTCACGGAACCATGATCGTGGATCGTAGTGATGCTGGGATGAATCCGATTGTTAAAATGTCCACAGCAGCGCGCAAGTATGAGTTCTTACACAGTAATTTCACGCTGGACCCACTTGACGTTGTGAACTCACCAATTGTGCCGTACACTCAAATCGGGTTAGATCACGCCAGTCAAATGGCTGGTTTGATCATGTCCACGCAAGAAGAGTGTGATGATATGACGAACCACATTCATAATGTGATTCCAACTTTAGCGATTCCAGTTGGTAGTGTAAGTGACGAACAATTAGCAGCTCGTCCGGTTGACTTTAAGGATCGGATTGAGGGCAAGGTGATTGCCGTTGCTCGCTTATCGGCAGAGAAAAATTTGGAACAATTGATTAAGGCGGTCGCCTATGTTCATGAAAAACAGTCGAATGTGACCTTAGATATTTATGGTTATGGTGATTCATGGACTGGATTTAAAGAAGAAAATCGGTTGCGAGCCTTGGTCAGTTCGCAACGTTGGCAGTCATTTATCACGTTTAAGGGCTTTGAGCGCGATTTGACACCGGTCTATAACCAAGCACAACTGATGGTCCTTACTAGCCAATATGAGGGCTTTAACTTAGGTATTTTAGAAGGGTTAAGTCATGGCGTTCCGGTGGTTGCCTATGACATTAAGTATGGTCCGGCAACGATGATTACGGATGGTGAAAATGGGCGATTGATCACCCCCAATAATTTAGTTGAATTGGGCAAGGTGATTTTAACGCTCTTACAACACCCTAAACAGTTGGCGAAGATGAGTGAACGGGCATATGGCAACAGTAGCCGTTTTTCTGAGGCTATGATTTGGCAACGTTGGAATGATCATGTCATTCAGCCTGATATTCAAGCAATGAGGGGAGTTACAACCAATGGAAACGCATATCACGTCATCGGCTAAACAACCACATGCCAAGTATGGGACCCGTGATTTATTGAGATTGATCATGACCCATGCTCACCCGAAGAAGGGACTCTTTGTGATTGGAATCCTGTTGTCGTTTGTCGCAACGATTTGTAGTCTTGGCATTACGTTGATGTTGAAGGAGTTTATCGACGCCTTTAACCATGGTACTTCGGGTCAACTGTTGCTTCGGTTAGGCGCTGTGATTGTCGTGCAGCTATTTGCAAGTGTTGCGTCGAGTTTTCTACTTAGTTATACGGGGGTCGACGCCGTTTCGACGTTGCGGAGCGCGTTATGGCAACATATCGTGGACTTGCCGATTCCATATTTTGACCATAACCGGACGGGGGAACTGTCTAGTCGGGTAGTTAACGATACATCGACGATTTTTGAATTGATTTCAAGTCAGTTTTCGAATGCCATTAATGGGATCATCTCAATTGTGGGTTCCTTGACGTTAATGTTGTTATTAAACTTCCGCTTAACGATTATTATTTTAATTGTGGTTCCATTGATGGCCGTGATCATTGTGCCAATGGGTCAAGTGTTAGCGCGGATCTCCAAAGCGATTCAAAAAGAAACGGCCAACTTAAATAGTGCAGCAGTACAAATGATTGGTCAAAATCGGTTAGTGAAAGCAATGGTTGCTGAAAAGGCACTGAAACAACAGGGAAAAGATCAAGTTGATCGGATCAAAGGCTTCAGTGTCCGTCAAATCAAGCTGATCTCGGTGCTTAATCCAGTGCTAAACATCATGTTACTGGCCGCAATTTTCATTATCATTGTTTATGGTGGGATCTTGGTACAAACGAACGCGTTGACAATTGGAAGTTTAGTAGCTTTCTTAATGTATGCCGTTCAAATGATTTCACCACTGAGTAGCGTAACTGGCTTAGTGACTGCCTTGCAACAAACGGTCGGGGCAACTGAGCGAATCGACAACATTTTAGATAGTCCGGAAGAAGATAAGCGGTTGTCAGGCGAAACGCTGTCAAAAATCGATACGGTCGACTTTGATCACGTCGATTTTGGCTACGAAAGTGATAAACCGGTGCTTAAGGACATTGATTTGACAATTCATCGCGGTGAGCGGATTGCCTTGATTGGTGAGAGTGGTAGCGGGAAAACGACCTTAGTTTCGCTCTTAGAGGCTTACTATACGCCAACTCGTGGTGAGCTGGACGTGAACGGCGAGACAATGGCCAGTTATACGATTCCCTCGATTCGTAATCAGATCGGCTACGTGAGCCAAGAAGTAGACTTGATGCCCGGGACGATTCGCGATAATCTCCTGTTAGGTTCGACGGAACCGGTCCCTGATGAACAATTGAGTGCGTTGTTGACACAAGTCGGCTTAGCGGACTGGCTAGCTGAACTGTCAGCTGGTCTTGAT
Organism: Lactiplantibacillus sp. YT640; assembly: GCF_049745435.1. Taxonomy (NCBI): domain Bacteria; kingdom Bacillati; phylum Bacillota; class Bacilli; order Lactobacillales; family Lactobacillaceae; genus Lactiplantibacillus; species Lactiplantibacillus sp. YT640. Next base: position 116,396 of record NZ_JBMNVY010000001.1, on the reverse strand, counting down.
ACGGACGTCGGTGAACGGGGCTTGAATGTTTCTGGTGGGCAGCGGCAACGTTTGGCCATCGTCCGGGCACTCGTCCGCCACCCGTCGTTATTGATTTTAGACGAAGCGACGGCTAGTCTTGATAATCAGAACCAAGAACGGGTGACCCAGCTCTTGGCGACGTTACCAGCTGACCTGACGACTATTACGATTGTCCATCGGTTAAACCAGATCGAAGCTTATCCGCGAATTCTCTTCATGGAGGATGGTCAGATTACGGGTGATGGCAATCATGAGTCCTTATTAGCAACCCATGAACGTTATCGTGACTTTTATCGGCTGCAGTATCAACACGGTTAAAAAAGGCCTTAGTGAAATATTGTTTGATTATTAAAATTAGTAAGTGGTTATTGCTGAGTGTTGGCAATAGCCACTTTTTTGATCCGAAAATATGTATTTAACTGGATAATGATGGTTACGGCGTGAAATAAAACCGCCGTAAAAAATATAAAAAGTATTAATAATTTTAATAATAAGTCGAAAAAAGCGATATTTATAATTATTTTTTAGGGAATAAATTTCCCGATGGTATGGTTCATAATTCGGAAAAAAAGAGGGGATGTCGCACCAAGTAACTACGCTGAAATGCTGATATTATCAGGGGTTTAAACGCTTTCTACTGGCATAGTTAACTGGTGATAAATATAAATAATATTGATATTGGACACAAATTTTGACCGTTAATGAAACGCGTAAGTTGTCCATAGTATACACATTTACTGATTGAATATGATACTGCCCTGTATTTATTCAAATATTAGTAATTTTATTGACGATTGTGGGGCGAATTAGTTAATATTTAAATCGTAAACGAGGTTACTTGTTTCATGTTCGCATTAGTAATCAATATTAGTTATTTAACAGACTAAATTAAATTAATGATTATTGAGCTGCTAATTTGTGAACAATTTGTAAATTTTCTAAGGAGGATATTAACATGAGTTTCTTCAGTGATTTACATCTCTTACCAGGGACCCACACATCATCACATACTAGTTATGTCAGCAACCAACCACTTGGTACTTTCTATCAGTTTGTGTTGAACGTGATTGCCGCAATCAAAGGTTAAGCGTTGCTAGAGACGGGTGTTAGGGAATTCAATGATTAATTAGTTGAATTTTCTAACCGTTTAATCAAGTTTGTCGGAATTTAATTTGTTTTCCAAACTCTCAAGTCTTGCCATACAAGTGGCTAGGCTTGGGGATTTAACCATTAACTAACTTAAAAGGAGGAGTTATTCATGAGTTTCTTTACTGATTTGCACTTCTTACCGGGAACCCACACGTCATCATACACATCAAGTGTTTCAAATGACATCTTCGGTGGCTTCCACAGCTTCATCTTAAACTTGATTCCTGCAATCAAGAGTTTGTTCAGCAAATAATCATAGTTAATTTTATAGGAGGATTTCAACATGAGTTTCTTTAACGATTTCCACGTATTACCAGGTACGCATACGTCATCATACACATCAAGTGTTTCAAACGATATCTTCGGTGGTTTCCACAGCTTCGTCTTGAACTTGATTGCTGCATTCAAAAAGTAATTTAGTCAAACAATCATAGGAGGATTTACATTATGAGTTTCTTTAACGATTTCCACGTACTACCAGGTACACATACGTCATCATACACATCAAGTGTTTCAAACGATATCTTTGGTGGCTTCCACAGCTTCGTCTTGAACTTGATCGCTGCATTCAAAAAGTAATTTAGTCAAACAATTATAGGAGGATTTACATTATGAGTTTCTTTAACGATTTCCACGTATTACCAGGTACGCATACGTCATCATACACATCAAGTGTTTCAAACGACATCTTCGGTGGTTTCCATAGCTTTATCTTAAACTTGATTCCTGCAATCAAGAGCTTATTCAGCAAGTAATCAAAACTAATCTTTTAGGAGGATTTATATTATGAGTTTCTTTAACGATTTCCACGTATTACCAGGTACGCATACGTCATCATACACATCAAGTGTTTCAAATGATATCTTTGGTGGCTTGCACAGCTTCATCTTGAACGTTATTAAAGCGATCAAGGGATAATCTATTTCGATAAACTAATTAATTAATATATTAATTAATGTCTTGATATTATTTAGATAATGAGGGAGGATATACATTATGAGTTTCTTTTCAGATTTACACTTTTTACCAGGTACGCATACTTCATCACACACCAGCTACGTTAGCAACCAACCACTTGGTACTTTCTACCAATTCGTATTGAACGTAATTGCTGCATTCAAAGGCTAATTAATTAACAATTAAAGGGGATTAATCTCATGAGTTTTTTCAATGATTTTCATATTTTACCAGGTACACACACATCATCATATACATCAAGTGTTTCCAACGACATCTTTGGTGGATTACACAGTTTTATCTTAAACGTAATTGCCGCATTCAAGGGCTAATTCGTTAAATATAACTGAAATGCCAACAAAATCGTTATGGTGTTATTAAGCACGACACGATAAGCACGACTAAGATGATGGGCTGGCAAGCGATTTGTCGCCCATCATTTTACATAAATGCAGAAAATCGTGGGTGCTCGGGGAGGATTCCATATGTCAAAAGATAATCAAAAAATGACCGGTGATTCGGTTTATCGGGTAAAGATGTATAAAGATGGCAAGCGTTGGGTTTATGCCGGCGCAACCACGTTAGCTTTGGCTGCAGGTTTAGTATTTGCCAACGTTAATGCTTCTGCTGATACTGCTGCTAGCTCAGACGCAACCACGGAACAAGTTTCTAGTGCTGCCAGCTCTGCTGCAACTAGTTCAACGGCGACTTCATCAGCTGCTACGGATGCCAGTTCTGCATCTTCAACTGCAACTTCAACGTCAAGTACGGCTAGCTCAACTGCTACTACTTCAAGTAGTGCTGCCAGCTCGACTGCTTCTTCAGCTGCTACGTCAACAACGAGTGCGGCTAGTTCTTCAGCTGCAACTGTCAGTGCGACTACACCAGCAAGCAGTGATGCGACATCGACTTCAACGGCAACTGTTGCAGCAACGGCTGCTAAGGCATCAGTTGCAACACCAGCTTCTGCTGCAGCAACGGCAACCACAACTGCTACGACCACGGCTGCGACTACAGCCCCAACAGTAACGGCACCAGCTTCTGAAGCTGCTAATCAAACTGCTGCTGGCTCAGTTGACGCTGGAACATTGACGAGTGCTACTCAGTCGGGTGGTTCGGGCAACTTACAAGACCAAGCACAATACATTCAGGAAAATGTTGATGGCACGAACATCAAAGTTACTGCCGGGCATACGTACGCAGTTGCCATCCGGTTAACCAAGAGCCAAGCGCTTGATTGGGCTAATGCTTCTGGTCAAGTTTCAATTGCGCCAAATGGTTCCAACAGTAATGGCACTTGGACTGCCGTTGAATACGCAACTGAATCCGGTAAGGAATACAGTTACGCAGCTGGTGCTTCAACTGCCACTGTGGACATCACGAAGCTAACTGATGCTGATAGTTATGTCACTGTTCTCTATACTTTCAAAGCTAACGACGACGCGACGACGGGTAGCCGGGCTGCATATTTGGAATTTACAGGGACTACCTCAGTTAATAAGTTATCAACTAATACTAACAACACTGATGCCAATCAGCAGATTGAGGCTTGGAGCTATGCAACCCAAGTAATGGATACTTCTGTTGCCGCTGGTACGGTCGTTGTCCATTACGTTGATGAAAACGGCAATAAGATTGCGGATGACACGACTGTTCAAGGCGATGTTGACAATACTTACACCGTTACACCTGCTACTTTCAGTAATTACACGTTAGATACGACTAAGTCCAGTGCTTTGACTGGAACAGTTGCCGCTGACACCACTGATTCTGATGGTAATGTGACGGCTGCTGGTACTGAATTGACGTTAGTCTACTCACAAAATACCGAAGCTTCAAACTTGACTGTTAACTACGTTGATGCTGATGGCAATACGATCTTACCTTCTAAGACTTATACAGAAGGTGCTGATGGTACTGCAGCTGAAGTTGGCGGTGCTTACAGTGTAAATGCCGCTTCGATTGACGGTTATACCTTAACGGGTGATGCAACCCAAACTGGGACTTTTGTTTCTGGTGGTAACACGGTTACCTTCACTTATACGAAGGATGCAGCCCCAGTTGAACAATCAACGGTTACGGTAAACTACGTTGATGCTGATGGTAACACGATCAAGGCCGCTACGACCCAAACTTTGGATAACGGTTCAACTTATACGGTTGAAACGCCAACGATTGATGGTTACACTTACAAGTCAGCTGATGCCGCTTTGACTGGTACGGTTGATGGCAATAAGACGATTACCTTAACTTACACCAAGAATGCCACCCCAGTTGAACAATCAACGGTTACGGTAAACTACGTTGATGCTGATGGTAACACGATCAAGGCCGCTACGACCCAAACTTTGGATAACGGTTCAACTTATACGGTTGAAACGCCAACGATTGATGGTTACACTTACAAGTCAGCTGATGCCGCTTTGACTGGTACGGTTGATGGCAATAAGACGATTACCTTAACTTACACCAAGAATGCCACCCCAGTTGAACAATCAACGGTTACGGTAAACTACGTTGATGCTGATGGTAACACGATCAAGGCCGCTACGACCCAAACTTTGGATAACGGCTCAACTTATACGGTTGAAACGCCAACGATCGATGGTTACACTTACAAGTCAGCTGATGCCGCTTTGACTGGTACGGTTGATGGTAATAAGACGATTACCTTAACTTACACCAAGGATTCAACGACACCAGTTGAAAATAAAGCTAACTTGACGATCAATTATGTTGACGCTGATGGTAACACCATCAAAGCATCCAGCGTAACTGAATATATCGTTGGTCAAGCTTACACGGTTGGTCAACCAGAAATTGCTGGTTACACTTATGACCATGCCACTGGTGATGCCATTGCCGGAACGATTGCCTACAACGGTAACACAGTTACCCTTGTTTACACGAAGAACGGTGGCACTACTCCAACTGAACAAACTAAGACGATCACAGTTAACTATGTTGACGCAGATGGTAATACGATCAAGAGTGCGACGACCACAACTTACAAAGTTGGGGACACTTACACGGTCGCAACACCTTCAATCGATGGTTACACTTACAAGTCAGCTGATGGTGCTTTGAGTGGTACGGTGGCTGATGACGCGACGATCACCTTAACTTATGCTAAGAATGATAACGGCGGCTCAACGACTGCACCTACCACCGCACCTGGTACCGGTGACAATGGTAATAACGGTGGTGGCACGACGACAACCGCACCTACGACTGCACCTGGCACTGGTGACAACGTCAACGGTGGCGGTACTGGTACAACTACAACTGCTCCTGTTACGACGCCAAGTGACGATACTGTTGATAATGGTAATGGTTCATCAAACAACGGTTCATCAACGACGACTTCAACGGCACCAGCAACCACGGTTTCTGATGATGAAGTAACGCCAACGACGACGGCTACTACTAACAATGGGACTAGTGGGGTTGTTCCTGCATCAGCCTCATTGAAGCCAGTAGTTACGACTAAGACGACGACTTCAGACGCAAAGACGTTACCACAAACGGATGAAGACGAAAACGGGACTGCCTTGGCTGTCTTGGGTCTTTCAACCTTATTGATGGGTTCAGCGCTATACTTTGGCGTTTCTCGTCGGAAGCATGAAGCATAATAATTAGAATAGCTTGATTATTTGCTGAACGGATAGAAAGGTCAGCGATGACCTTTCTACTCTTTGAGCAAACAATCAAGTTTATGGAGGAGTTGCATTATGAAGATGTTCAATAAAAAGCGCAGAGATAAGAATGAGGATTACCGTAATCATTCTGAGCGTGCAACGGCGACTTCAACCGTTGCTGCTCAAAAGCCAAAACCAAAGGCGACTCAAAGTAGTACGACCCCCAATGTGCGGTCATCTGCTGGTGTCCGGCCAACTAGTAGCAGCGTGACTGCTTCAACTAGTGCCCCAGTTAAGGGCCAAAACCGGGTCAACCAACGGCGTGCTACCCAAACAGCAGCCAAAAACAGTGTGGCCATTGAACGCGAAATGGCTGACTTAAACAAGCAATACCAAACTTTACGTGGGGAGCTTAAGGTCCAATTAGTTCAGGATCGTAAGCACGAAAAGCAACAGTATGAAACTTTAGTTGCCGAACAGTTAAACTTAGAACAACAGTTAAAGGACGCTAAGGTTACTCTGTCTAAACAGGACAAAGTCGTTAACACGAACGATAGCGAACGGCAGGGAATGGTCAAGACCATCAATGCTGTTCAAAAACGTTATGATGATGCTAAGAAAGCTCTTGCTAAGAGCGATCAAACCATCAAATCGTTGGAAAAGAAGATTACGCAGTCTGAACAATCATTAGCTGATTTGAAGCAAAATGAAGCTGATATGCGTAAAGCAATTCAGGGCGAACAGGATCTTAAGAAGTTATTCGTGTTGATGAAGCAACAGGAGAAGCAAGCACAGGATCTGTATCAAAAGAGTGACGCAATCAACAGTGAACTCGTGAAACTCCAGAAGCGTGAACAGACTGAAACCCGTGAACGTTCGCGGAAGGAACACGCGATTACGAGTGCGGAAAAAGACTTACATACCGCTCAAGATGCGTTAGTTGCTTATGATCGTAAGAAGAAGAGTGCTCAAGACGAACAAGAACGTTCACTCAACTTGATTAATCAGAAAATCAATCGATTACAACATGATTATGATCAAAATGCCACGATTGTTAAGGGGCTCCAACAAAAGATTGAAAGCATTGATGCCAAGTTAAAATCGGATTACGGGACGACTCACTTAGTATCGCCCGTCGAATTTGACCAGTCTGCAAAGTACTTCTTGTTCAGCACCGATCTGATTCAATCATTGTCTGGTGATGAAAAGGCTTCGATGGAAATGATCATGGGCTTATTGAAGAGTGAAGTTAAGGATAAAGCTAATGTTATTACGGTTAACTATAATGACAGCTTGCCAGAAATTTGGAACAGTTACCAATCAGCTGGCTTAGTTGATAAACGAACTGGCTTGTACAACATGTACTACACGATTCAGGCAAAGGTACCGGGTGCCGTTGCGAAGACTAAACCAGAATTACCTGATAATCCTGCATGGCAATATAAGCGCAATGCTGATAAGCAGATTGTGTCAATTGCCGATGACGGCGGTAACCCAATTATGACATTGAAGTACCGTAAGAATGGTGCCATTTGGTACATGACTTACTTCAATGGGTCATTAGCAACTCGTCGGGATGTGTACGATGCTGCCGGGTTCTTGTCAGTCACTCAGTACCTTGACCGGACGAATAACTCACAAGTGACACTAGAAAACTTCTATCGTCCAGACCACTCTTTAGCAATGGTCAAGCAATATGGTAGTAACCACGAATTATCAATTCAATTAGTGAACAAGGAAGAAGCCATCACGAATGTCTTCCATTCTGAAGCACAATTATTGAACTGGTGGTTGGCATCAGTCTTACAACAACAAAACAGTGTGTTGGTTATGGGAGTTAACGCCCCATTGTTCGACCAATGCTTACAAGCAACGAATGATAATTTCCATCTCTTACCAATCGTCTCTGCTGATGATTTGGATAATCAACACGTCCAAGATATTATCAACGGAAAGAGTAAGTTGTCGAGCTTAGTTGTAACGGATCGTGATGTTCAGACTGCGATTGAGAAACAAATGACACGTGATCTTGAAATCACCGTTATGCCAGCTGCAGAAGTCCGTGCGTAATCACGGGGTTGTTGATGATGCCTTGAACGTGACGCATGAATGGGGTTTTAAATAATGATGAAGACTAATACTAAGAAGGCCAAGTACGACGATGCGGAATTGTTCGAAAAAGTCTTAGTGGGCATGTCATGGCTTGAAAGCCATCTTCGCGAGATTATTCAAACGATGGTGACTGATGCGGACGTGTCGTTCGAACAGTTCTTGATTCTCTACTATCTTGACCATAGCACTGATCACCGGATTACGGTGAAAGAGCTAGCCGCTGACCGCCACGTCTCTTCTTCAGCGATTTCAAGGAAACTGACCTACTTGATCAACAATGACTTGATTGTGTTGAACATCGATCCTTATGATCGTCGGTACCGTTATCTAACGTTAACCGCCAAAGGTGAGAAGTTAGCACGGGTCATTGAAAAAGTTAACGAAGAACGCCTTGGCAAGTTCCTCGACGAATTTGGCCGGATTCGAACCTCTGAATTAACTGATGAGCTTCGGATGGTCAGCAAAGTTTTAGTGGATACCAAGGAAATTAAAGGCTAGTAAAAAAGAGTCATTCAACTTGTATAAGCTGAATGACTCTTTTTAGTGTTAAATATTGATCGCTAATGAGAACAAGATAAAACCACCAAGTAACATGGCAAGAATCACCACGACCACCCACAGCACTTGACGGACGTTGTGCCGCACGCGTCGCTCAACATGGCTCTTTGATTGGAGATGCTCATGTTGGGCATTAAATAGCGAAGCATTCGTGTCTTTGACCCAATCAGCACCATGCTGACCATAGTAGGGGTTGGTGTTATGATTGAGCGAGTGGGGAACCCGGCCATTTGATTTGGTTAACGGTTGATAGCGCCGCATCGTAATCCTCTTTTCAACGGTTGTTTAGTTTTTCTGGGCCTTATAAGGAACGGCATAGTTCTTAGGGGCGTCGCTAGCTTTTGCATACTTCCAGTGCCCAGACATCTTCTTTTCGAGTGGGGCATCATCTTTGATGCAAGTAAAGCGAGAGCCAACTTCATTTTCGATAATGAAGATCCGGTTAAACTCGTGCCGCGTCTGAACAATGTGACAATCATTGTGATCGATACCAAAAACATCTTTGTATACCAACAACATTATCTCCTTTGGATTGAATTTAAAATAGTGACAATTTTACAAGGCTTCACAGACAGTCTACACTATCTATTATAAACCCCTAATCAAGTCCGTAAACCGTTTTGAGTGAAAAAAGATAAAATTGCACTGGCAAGGGTGTGACAATTCATAAAAAGCCACGCAGGTAAATTTGATCTTACCTGCGTGGCTTTATCCGTACTTCTGATTGGGTATACTGGGAACGACCCCCATATCACCAAAAATGCTTGTATACCAGCTATTATGAGGCGTTCAGGCCATTAAGAAATTGAGTTGGCTGTCCTTTTGGCTGACTACCATTAAATTAACCCTGTTTCCTCCTGTACTGGAAATGTTTGTTTTAACGTGGAACACGTGGAACACGTGGACAATCGTTGATATATCAACACTTTGAAGACCACCTAACGTGGAACATTACCTGGAACACGTGGCACACTTGGCAAAATGCGTCAAATTCAGCAGTCTAAATATTAAAAATTAAGGTAATTAGCCAGTTTTTCAGTGGCTTCGTTTTTTTGCTTGGCAGTAACTGCGGTGTAAATATCTAAAGTCGTGCGATAGCTTGAATGTCCTAACTGGTCTTGTACTGACTTGATGGAAGCATGGGCTTCAAATGCAAGCGTCGCATAAGTGTGGCGGAATGCGTGAACCGTAACATGCTTCAAGTCATATTTAGTTAGAGTATGCTCAAGCCATTTACGTGGCTTAGATGGTTGAAACATCTCGTTATTTTCATTAGCAAACACATAGTGGTTACCTTGATTGATGTTAAAGCCGAAACGTAGTAGCCATTCTTTTTGGTCAACTTGCCAGTGTTGCAATATTTTGATCGTAGTGGGATCTAAATACACTGTCCGATTGCTACGCACTGTCTTAGGCGCTTGTACTAGCAGACGGGCACCATCACCACGGGATTGTGTTTTATTAACCCGTATAGTGTGGTTGCTAAAATCAATGTCAGACCATTCTAAGCAAAGCATTTCAGATTTTCTCATACCAGTAAAGGCCGCTAAACGAAAGAATACACTGGCTTGCGGTGTATTGTCATCATCATTCAGGCACTCAAAGAAGTGTTGTAATTCAGCCTTATCAAAGTAATTTTCTAAATTTTTGCGTGAACGATCATTTTTATTTACTGGCACAATAACGCGCTTGGCTGGATTCTCACTGATCAAGTCAATGTTGATGGCATAGTCAAGCACCTTGGCAACGTAATTCATTAGAGTATGATACTTTACTAAGCCAGCATTAAACCACTGATTTATGGCTTTTTGACAATCCTTAATGGATATTTTAGCAATCCGGTAATCACTAAATATTGGTAAAATATGAAGCCGGAACAGCCGTTGAGTCGTTACCCAAGTGCTTTCCTTAACTGTTTGTTTATATTGTGTGAACCACAGCTGGTAAATATCTTTAAAAATTGTATTATCGTTTTTAGTTGGTAGCCCATGATTGTAAATATCAAGTTCAAGTCTTGATAATACAATCTGGGCTTCTTTTTTTGTCTTGAATCCACGGCGTCGGGTATTTTTCTTTTTTCCCGTTAGTGGATCAACGCCTAAATAAACTTGAAACTGATAACGGGTATTCCCGTCCTTGTCCTGATATTTCTTGATTGTTGCCATTTATAATTTCCTCCATAACGTACCGTGCGGGGGCAGTGTTATGTAGAGAAAAATCATATTAATACTCAAACATAGTTATTAATGATCTTCCAATAAAACATGATTATCTTTTTCGTGCAATGTAAAGCTATATACGCTTCCTTGATTGGGGACGTTAAATACAATAGAGACTTTTTGGGGAAGAGCTATTTTTTTATTCCAATAATTTTCTAAATATATCCCAGTAGCTTGTTTACTAATGGAAGCTCGATTTCTTTCGTTGAGTGACACTAGCCATTTTGTGGTTTTCTCTTCCGACTCGGTTGGTGTATTTAAAAAACCACTACCAACTGGCAAACCAACAAAAAAGATTGCTTCATTATCAGTATATGAAATTAATTTTACATGAAAAATGTTTTCTTCGGCATCAGCATTATACATAGAATTTTCGACAATTGATTTGTGTATGACTGTTTCTTTTACCCCTATAGCGTATATTGCGTCGTTTTTGCTTTTTTGGGCGGGCACTTGAACTATATAATCATCAGGTAAAACCTTAATTATATCATTCGGTGTACAGGTTAAAAAGCGACATATTTTATCAAGGGTATCGAATTGGATACCTGTTGACACGTTTCTGCCTAATACTGATAGTGTGTTCATTGAAATACCAGTAGCCTTTGAAATGTCTGTCAGAGTAAAACCTTTCGATTTTGCCAGCTTTTTCAAATCTATTTTAATCAAAACAATCACTTCCTTATATTTAAAATATACAACAACTCGTACTTGACTGCAAAGAATAAAAAAAATAACCGCAGATAGTCATTTTTTTATTGAACCATGCAGTAATTTATGTTACTGTTTAAATGTAATCGAGAGGGGGTGAATTTATATGAACAGCACAGAAAAAAGTTGGCTTACATACCAGCAAGTGATGGAAGAACTTCATATTGGTAGTGTGAATACAGTCTACAAGATGATTAATGACGGTTTAAAGGTAACTAGCATTGGTAGACTAAAACGTATTGAACGCAAAGAGCTAGATAAATATTTAGCCTCAAAAACAATTTAATTGCACCATGCGGGGGCAGAATAATTTTAAGGAGGTGATTTCATGATAGCAACAGCAATCTTATGGGCAATCAAATTTATAATTGTGTCGTTTGTCGGCAACGTGGTGGTTAAGTTAATCAAGAACCCACGTCGGTATTTTGGAATGTGAGGTCAGTCGCATGGGAGAGCATACAAAAAAGACCTACTTTACTTTGGACGGTAGTAGGTCAGAAAGAAATAATCAAAAATATGCTTTCCCTTATTTTAACACGTTAGCACGGTTATATGAAGGGAATTTGTAATGAAGAAAACTAAAGATTTAGATGAACTAGTGTTTGAGGCTGGATCACTCGTAACTTCAATAGATGCTTTAGATGATTTTGTCTATGACTACTTCGTTAATAAAAATATTGATCATTCCGAAAAATTGAGTGGACTAATCACTGTCATAAAGCAATATGCAGAAAATCACTATACAGATATTGATGATCTTAATACGTTTGGCGGTGATGAACAATGAAAGAGTTCGCAACGCTTGATAAAGCAATTGAGCTGGCCCAGCAAGGCTATGCGGTTTACCCACTAATTGAAAACACGAAGAAACCACCTAAAGGGGTGGCCGGCTATAAAGACGCAACTATTGATCAGGGTACCATCTTCACATGGTTTGAAAGTCACCCGACTTATAACTTAGGCTTACGACTGGATTCATCGGATTTATTAGTTGTTGACATTGATATGCACGATCCAACTAAAAACGGCCGGACTAGCTTGGCACAACTATTTAAGCAAGGACAGACGTTGCCGAATGATACCTACATTGAACGGACGGCTAACGGCGGAGTGCATTACTTTTTGAAATATGCGGGTGCTAAGGTGCGCAAAATTGACGTTTGGCCTGGAATTGACTTGTTAAGTGACTTCACGGTGATTTCGCCAAGTGAGATTAACGGCAAACAATATAAACCTTTAGACGGTCGAACACTGGCTGATATTAAGCCAGCTCCTCAATGGTTAGTCGATAAGTTGGCGGGCCAAAAAGTGAACTGGACGTCAGAACACGCCTGTACCACACACCAAAAGAAGTATACCGGTCGCTTGTTAGATGAAATGGTAACCGGGACAACCCAGGGCAATCGCAACGCTTGGTTAACTAAAATTGCTGGTCGAATGTTTGGTGTCGGTGCCGCTCCCAGGACAGTTTATAACATGCTGTCGGTGATTAATGATTCGTTCGTTGATCCGGCGCTACCAAGCAAGGAAGTTAATGTGATTTTTCAATCCATTTTAAAACGAGAGAGTAAGGGGGTTCATTAATGGGCAAAGCAATGGATTTACCAGCAGAGACCCGAGAAGCGGCCAACAATGTTATCAAAATGCAACGTGACGCTGATTGGCAGAACGATTTCAAAAAGAATTCGGACGATGGAATTAAAACACAGTCTCTTTACAATATCCGCTTAATTATGGAACATGACGAAATGTTAAAAGGACTAGTCGTTTTTGATGAGTTCTCGGAGCAAATCGTTAAGAATCCACAAACTGATAACTCTTTATTCAAAAAGGGCTTCTGGAATGACAGTGATGACACATTGTTAAGAAGCTATCTCGAGGATCATTACAACTTGTTATTCAGCAAGGAAAACATTACCGACGCGGTAGTTACAGAGGCACGCCGCAAGACAGTCAATCCAGTTAAGGATCGTATTGAGACAGTAGAATGGGACGGCCAACCACGTGCTGAACGTTATTTCATTGACTACTTAGGTGCCGAAGATAATCACTACACCCGCACCATCACTAAGAAATGGCTAACTGGTCTTGTTGCTCGGGCCTATGAACCCGGCGTTAAGTTTGAAATTGTTCCTATCTTAGAGGGAAGCCAAGGGCTTGGCAAGAGTACGGCTGGTAAAAATCTATACCCGGATAAATTCAATGATTCGTTGAAAGGAATGGGTAAGCAGAAAGACGATTATCAACAGTTGCAAGGTAGTTGGATTATTGAAGTTGCCGAGCTTTCCGCCATGAAGAAGACGGATATTGAGGGAATCAAAAATTTCATTAGTGCACAATCCGACACATACCGGAATAGTTATGGCCGCTATGCGTTACCGCACCCACGTAAATGCGTATTTATTGGCACAACTAACCAAACCGACTATTTAAAGGACGCGACCGGTGAACGGCGATTCTATCCAATTAAATGTGGGGTCAACAAGGCCAAATTAGATGTATGGCACCCGGACGAGAATTACATGCTTCAAGTATTGGCGGAGGCCGCGTACTGGTTTAGGAATGGTGAACTGCTATATCTGGATCAGGCCACTATGAAAGAGGCTAAGGCGTATCAGATGGCTGCGGAAGCTGTCGACCCTATGCGAGATGCCATCGAAGAGTTTTTAGCAATGGAAGTTCCCGCAGATTGGGAAAACATGAGTACCGGCTTAAAACAAAGCTATGTCAGTGACTACGGCCATCAATCTAAATGGCTAAAAGATCAAGTTAGTAATGAACGGAAACTACTCAACCAAACAACAACTCTGGAAATCATGGAAGTTGTCTTCCATAAAACAGTCGATCGTTTTTTAACCGGGCGAACAAACTCGGAAGCTAAGCGAATCAAGCTATTAATGGACAATATGGACGGCTGGGAAGCTAAAAGAATTAGAATTAATGGCAAGCAACCGCACGGATATGTCCGCGTACAATGATCGAAAACACCAAGTGTGCCACGTGTTCCGGGTAATGTTCCACGTTAGGTGGTCTTCAAAGTGTTGATATATCAACGATTGTCCACGTGTTCCACGTTAAAACAAACATTTCCAGTACAGGAGGAAAAGGAAAAATGAAAGTAATTTATCCAAGTTTAGTTGAGCAAGCTTTTGACATTTACGTTAAACAATATGGACCAGTTGTCTCAAATAGAGTTAATGAATTAAAATCGTGTATTTACAGAGCCTTGATTAAAGAAGGTGCTTTAGATCAAAATGGTGAGCCAACTCAAAAAGCAAAAGATAAAGGATTGGTTGGGAGCTTTACCCCAAATGAAGATGGAGAATATGAGCCAGAAACTGTAAGAGACTTAAAACTCATGTACCCAATTTATGCACAATTTAGTGACGATCACTTTATGAAATCAAGTCAAGGTTGGTTAGCTGACGCCTACGTTATCCGAAACGTTTCAAGCCAAGTTTTGAATAATCCTTTAAGCGATGAAGAACAACGCAAAAATGCGTACAAGATGTTGGAACAATTAGATGATTAACATGATAGAAAGGATCTAACTATAATGATTAAAACAAAAACGATTATGCAAATGTCTGTACAAGATTTAGACCGAGCAATTAACAGAGAATTAGCCAACCGGATTGATAGTGACAATGTCATTGACATTAAGTTTTCAAGTAACGCGTTTGGGGCAGACCTAGATTCTTCTTCTGCAGAATATTGCGCCATGATTATTTACAAGTGAGGTTAACTAATGAAGAACTATAATCTAAATCGCCTAAACAAGCGGGTACAGTTTGGCACCGTTAAGTCAGTTGAAAATTTAATAAACGGCACAACCAAGCAACAATTCGTGCCACTGTTCACTGTCTGGTGTGGTGAGTATACGTTGACCATCAGTAACACTATTAGCCTTACTGGTACGACTGCGACAACTAACCAGCTAATTGTGGTGCGCCATGACGATCGGATTACAACGACCTTGGAAGCAATACTAGATGGGGTTACGTATCGCGTTGCTGGCGTTAGTTCTGATAGTGAACTGAATGCTTATGACGTGGTCACACTAACCAAGGTCAACGGCCATGGCTAAGCCAATGAAGCAATGCGAGCACCCGGGTTGTCGGACGTTGGTTGCCTATGACACACGCTACTGTGAGAAGCACCACAAGGCGACTAACAAGTGGCGGTATCATAAACGCATGTATGATTCTGACGAAAGCAAGTATCAACAGTTCTACAAGTCGTCAGCATGGCGCAAGTTGTCACGGCGGTTCCTTGAAAGCAATCCGGTATGCGTGCAATGTTACCAAGATGGGGTGATCCGTAAAGCCGATGTGGTCGATCACGTTATCGAAATCAAAGACGACTGGTCACGTCGCTTAGATGAAAGTAACCTACAACCACTGTGTTACCGACATCATAACCGGAAGACTAGACTGGCTAGAGAACAACGGGAACAACAAACTAAATAATCAATGAGTGTCGTGCTGAAAGGTGCGGCGCTTTTTAGTTGAGCGGAGTTTTCCGCTAAGTGAATCAGACTGGCTAAGTTTAACTTAGGTAGTAGATCTGCGCAATACTGCGCTGAACTTTCAGCCGAGCTACTAAGCGGAGTTTTCGACCGAGTTAACCAACCCGCATTTTGCGTCTACGTTGCCAAAAGTGGCAATTGACTGCGCCAAGTTTTCGGCCGAGTGAACAATTCAAGTTGGCGGCTGAATTTTCGGCCACGAGACTAATTCGAAACGGCATGACAGCCCAGAAACGTTGATATGGGGGGCTATGGTCGATCAAAAAGGAGCGTGCAGCATACTTTTGTTTTTATAAAAGTCCCTTTTGAACTTTGATTTTTTGCTGATTTTGCTGGATTGTGAAATATCCCTACTAATAATGCGAAATTTAAACAAATAGCTAGTCAGGGGGTAACGTGTAAATATATACATGTTATTAATTGCACTTTTTAGAAATATGTGCGATAATATAGGTATAATAAACGGATTCTGGATATATGTATCAATCAGCCGCTATGAGTATAACTCGTGGGGGCTTTTTGGTACGTAAATTTAAGCGAAAGGAGTGCTCCAAATGAGCCAAAAAGTAAAAGCCTTAGCTAGTATGAAGAAACATTTAACCAATGATGAGCGTGATCAACGCAAGGACGCTGAAAAAGCGTTATTTGATTATCCGGTGCTTGATTTAACCCCGCCAGATTGGTTACATGATCGTGCCTTGACTGAATGGCAACGGGTAGCGCCTTATTTAAAGGCCAATACTCCAATTAGTGAACTTGATCGGGCTATGTTAGCCAGTTATTGCCGCGCTTATGCAACGGTACAGACTTGCGAGAATGATATTCGTAAGAACGGACTGGTACAAACTAATCAAGAGACTGGTGTACGTAAGCCGAACCCTTACGTGGCCTTGCAGTCACAAGCGATGAAAGATTTAAAAGCCTTAGCCAATGATTTAGGCATGTCGTTATCTAGCCGGGCACGCATGGAATTAAACAAACAAAAAGATGAAACACCCGAAGATTCTTTTGAGGCGATGTTGTCATGATTGAATATGTTGACCAAGTGTTATCGGGTCAAGTATTGGCTGGTCAAAAAATCAAATGGGCGTGTGAGCGATTTAAGCGCGATCTAAGCCGTTCTAAGGACGACAGCTTCCCGTTCTACTACGACGAAGACAAAGCGGCACAGGCGGTTAAATTTATCGAATTAATGCCTAAGACTGACGGTAGCCAACTCACCATGCAACCATTTCAAAAATGGATTATTAGTGAACTGTATGGCTGGCGTGAAAAAACTACTGGTAACCGCCGTTATGATCGTGCGTTTATTAGTATGGCTAGAAAAAATGGTAAAACCTATCTAGCTTCTGGCATGGCCGCCAATGGTCTTTTAAGAGAACGTCAGCCCGCCCGCAACCGACAAGTATTATTCGTCAGCAACGCCCTTAAACAAGCTAAATTGGGCTACGACATGCTTTCAAGTGGGCTACGGCAAGTCCGCAAGCAATCGAAGTATATGCGGCAACGGATTAAGGTACAAAAGCAAGCCATTACTGACTTAGAAACTGATTCGCAAGCCTTGGCCCTTGCCAGTGATACCAGTACGCTTGATGGTTATGCCGGGACGACCGTTATTTTAGATGAATGGCACGAAGCTAAAGACCGCAAAGTGTACAACGTTTTAAAGTCTGGTCAAGCACAAGAAGATAACTCCCTGCTGGCGGTGATTTCCACCTCGGGCCTTAACCTTAACGTTCCAATGCACGCCGAATATGACATGCTGACGGACGTTTTAAAGGGGAAAACCGAAGCTGACCGTTATTTTGTGGCAATATGGGAACTTGACGACCGCGAAGAAGTTTACGATCAAACCAATTGGATTAAGGCCAACCCGTTATTCAGTGAACCACACGTTAAACAACGCATGACGGAAAAGATTCAGGCCGACGTTGACCTTGCCATTAAACAAAATAATCTCATTCCAATACTGGTTAAGAACTTCAACATGTGGTTGCAAGCCAGCGAGGACAGTTATATTTCAGCAGACGATTGGGCCGCTGGTAAATTGGCAAAGGTGCCCGACTTACATAATCGTGACGCCTATATTGGCATTGATTTATCAAAAAGTAATGACTTAACCGCGGTTAGTTGGCTTGTTCCAATTGGTAACGGTCAGTTTTATTGTGACAGTCATTCGTTTGTGGGTACTAAATACGGACTTGATTCTAAGATTAAACGTGATGGGATTGATTACCGGTCAATGGAGCGGGCGGGTGAGTGTAGTATTACCCGATTAGATAGTGGCATTATTGATTATGACAATCTATTTGATTTTGTACAAAAACTGGTCGGGAAATACAACTGGAAAGTGAAAGCAATCGCTTATGACCCGTATAACGCGCAAACGTTAATTACAAAATTCGAGAAATTAAGCTACCCACTGTTTGAAGTGCGACAAGGCACCAAGACTTTGAATATTCCAACTCGTAATTTCCGTGATCAGCTTTACGATGACAAGATTAAACATAACGGCAATAAGATTCTCGCTTATGCGGTCAATAACGCCATCTTGAAAGTGCTAAACAATGGTTGGCAACTGGATAAAGCCCGCAATAGTAACCGGATTGACCCGATTGCGGCGTTGATTAACGCGTTTGTAGCTGGTATGGACTATTACCAAGAAAGTGAGGATCAACAGCATGCGGAAGATTACTACAAAACAGCGACTGCGGCAGATCTGTTCTGATTATGTACAAACGATCTTGTTGGTGCTTGGCTTAATATGCTTAGTGATTGGCTTTGGTTGCTGGATCAGCTGGCAAGCGGGATTGATATTGGCTGGTATAGCCATGATTCTGCTGGCCTTGCTAATTAATTATGAAAAGCAAAGAGGTGATTAAATGAGTTTTTTCGTTAAAAGCAATACCACCAGCGGCACGCATGATCCGGTGGCCGACGCCTTGGTTAGTTTATCAAGCAACGACCCGTATACGTTTGTGAGTGCGGCGGTGTTGCGTAATAGTGACATTTACGCGGCGATTAATATTATTGCGAGCGATATTGCCAGCAATCCAATTATGTGTGATACGGCAATCTTTAACACGATGATTAATCAGAACCCCAATAGTCAGATGGACGGGTACCATTTCAAATATGCGTTGGCGGCTAACCTGTTACTCAATGGCAATAGTTTTGCCGAGATTTTACCTAATCATACATTGAAATTGATTTCCAACAACCAATTGACAGTTGAACAAGATGACGTCAGTGGGGCGTTGACCTACACCTATACCCCGACTGGCGGTAACAGTCGTCAGATCGCGCCTAACAACATTTTACATTTTAAATATTTCACCAAAGACGGTGTATCGGGAATTAGTCCACTGTACGCCCTTAAAGATGAGCGTCAGATTCAGTCGGCCGGCAATAAATTGCTAACCGGCTTTTTTACTGCTGGCGTACATGGCACTACAATTATTAAAGTTCATCAATCTGATTTAGGGCCGGAAGCTAAGGATAATATTCGTAAACAGTTTGATGAAGCCAATACGGGTGACAATGCGGTCAACACAATTGTGACTGACGATACGATGGATATTAGCAACTTATCCTTAAATACCGATGTATTAAAGCTGGTCAATTCTAATGACTGGACGACCCGACAAATTGCTAAAGCCTTTGGCTTACCACCGGAGCGCTTAGGGGTTGAGAACGATCATTCTAACCAAGAGCAAAGTGGTGTGCAGTATCTACAAGGGACGTTGCAACATTACTTTGATAGTTTTACCAGCGAGCTATCGTTCAAGTTTGGTCATGACTTTACGTTTAACACGGACAAGTTATTGAGCCTTGACCCACAAACTCAGCAAGCCCAAGCGGTGGCTGGTTTCACTGGCGGCGTTATGAGCCGTAACGAAGCTCGGGCCAAGATTGGCTTGCCACCAACTGACGATGGCAATATTTTCTTAAACTTACAAAAGAATGGAGTGACTAATTCATGAAACAAGACCGACGGTTAACGATTGACGCCGAATTGCGAGCACAAACGCCGCAGTCAGAAACACCCGAAGACGGGCCAGCTGAAAATTCAGCAGACCCGCAACCTAAAGGTTCCCAAACAAGCAAGGGTAAAACAATTAGTGGTTATGCAATTGTATGGAACTCACCAAGTAAAGACTTAGGTGGCTTCACTGAGGTTGTTACCCCTAAGGCCCTTGATGGTGTCGATTTATCAAACGTTCTTATGCTTAATAACCACGACTATACCCAAGTGTTAGCCAGTGCCAAGGCGGGCACATTAACGCTAGAAACGGACGACAAGGGGCTACATTTCACCGCACAGTTGCCGAATACGTCGTTTGCTAATGATGTATACGAAGAAGTTCAAAGTGGGAACGTTGATTCCTGCTCATTTGGCTTTGATAGTGACGACGACACCGACGAATGGACTAAAGATGATGGCGGTAATATCACGCGCACCATTAATCAAGTTAAGAGTTTGTTCGACGTGTCGGTGGTAGCTGTTCCCGCTTATGACGATACCAATGTGCAAGTTGATACCCGTAGCTATGAAAAATTTATTAACCAAGAAAAGGAGCCTGACAATATGGCAAAACAAACAATTATTGATCCTAACAGCAATGAAAACAAAACCGGTATTCCCGCCTTTGAACAATATGTGCGGACACACGGGGAAACGCGGGACGGTTTAAAGACTGACGGTGCCAGTGCGGTTATTCCTAAGAAACTGATTACCCCCATTTTCCAATTAAAGCAATCCAATTACAACCTCGCCCAATATGCAACAGTTAAACAGGTTTCTAGTGGTTCCGGGACTTATCCAATTGCCACTAGTCAACAATCTGCGGTACTGGCCACCAAGGACGAACTAGCGGACATTGCCGATGTTGACGCGAACATGTTTACGGAAGTGCCGTTTGATGCGAAGACCCGGGCGGGTAAGATTGCCTTATCTAACGAAGTAGTAGAAGACGCCGAAGTAGATATTGTCAGCGAAGTTAAAACACAATTACAACAATTGGTTGATAACACGGACAATACGCAAATTATGGGCCTGTTAACGGGAACCAGTTTCGCAAAAGCAACGGCTACCAATATTGATGATCTTAAAAAGATTTTCAATGTGACGTTAGATCCCGCTTTGAGCAAAATGTGGTTAGTGAACCAGTCCGGTTTCAACTACCTTGATACCTTGAAAGATTCCGAGGGACGTTACCTATTACAACCAAACCCAACGGCACCAAGTGGCTTCACCTTGTTAGGGGCGCCAGTCGTCATGATTAGTGACAAGTTAATGGCCAACAACGCTGACGGGACGTTCCCAATGATTGTGGGGGACTTATCACAAGCCGTGGCTGTTTTCCGGCGTAACCAAGTAACCGCCCAATGGGACAAGTTCGACCAGTTCAGCCAAGGATTATCAGTGATCGTGCGGAACGATTATGAAGTGATTGATAAGTCTGCTGTAATCAACGTGGCGTTAGGAACTGCAACTGCGGCGAGTAAGTAAACCGGTGGTCAACTCAACAAAGACAACAGCCAATTCGGCGACGATTAACGCAAAGTAAAAAAACGGTCGCCACTCCCTATACAAGGGGGAGCCACCGTGGTACGTACCCACTTTTGGGCACGGTTATACAAGGGGGTAACGATTTGGTACCCCCTATACATAAATTAAAACCAACGGGGGTGGCGATTCGCCACCCCCTAAAAAGGAGTGATTACATGGCTGTAACCGTTGATGATATTAAACTAAGCCTAAGAATTGACGTAACCGAAGATGACCCAATGATCCAAAGCTATTTAGACGCCGCCAAGGACTACGTGCAGACGGCTGTTAGCAAGAATGAAGATCTGACTGTCTACAAACAGTACGATTTTGCCGTGTCCTTGTTGACGCAATTCTGGTATCAAAACAGAGTAACTGATATGACAAAAACACCGTATCAAGTTGTTAGTATGATTCAACAACTGCGTGGAAAAATTGAAGCTTAGGCTTGACATATGAAATGATTGATACTAGAGTTAATGTTGTAATTGCCCTAATATTACTTTCCTATAAAAACGGCGATTATCATATCCTATAGTGAGAGGCTCTCCCCCGAGCCTCTTTTTTATACATATATCTGGAATTAGAAAGTGTGATTCCAATGCGCCAAGATGTTAAGAAAATTCGCAATTTATTAAAGCAATATGCCAAACTAAAACGTGATTTGACGGCTTATAACCAAGTTTCTAGTCCCTCATTCGATGGAGTATCCAGTCATAGTAGCCGAAACGGCACTGAAAGCCGCCTGATAAACCATGTTGACTTATCTTACCAATTAAAAGAAGTCGAAGACGCCCTCAATACAATTGATGATCCGCGATATCAATTTATCTTACATGATTACATTATTGAGAAACGTTTCAGCCGCAGTGAAGCTTGTGGCCAATTATCGGTTAGTGTCAGCAAGTTTAATTATATGAAGAATGAAGCATTACACGCTTTTGCAAAATTTTACAGTGATCTAACGGTTTGAATGCTACTATAGCCAAACTTCAACAATTTTACTGTATAATTAATAATGTGCAGTTAAATATTTACTGGAGTGTCCTTGTAAATGAGTTATTTCATTAAAAAATGGTTTTTCGAAGTTACTGTAAATATTACATTGTTGATTGTTCCGGCATATTTGATAACGTGTAGCATATTACAATATGGCCGCATGGCTTTCAGCTTGTCTATGCCGGTGACTGTTTATGGGCTAAATTTATTAGCATTTAACTTTATGATTCTGTCAGTATTTGACTTTATTCAGTGGCCGTTTGAGTATCATGAACCTAAAACTATAAGAAAGGTTATTTTTGTGATACACATTACTATTGCAGTCATTGCCTTGATAATAAGCGTTAGACTAATGGCCTAACGAAAAAAACTGCTAACCAAAGTTGGCTAACAGTCACTGCCCCGCGCAAGTATTAAGTCACTGGAAACAGTGGCTTTTTTTGTTATATTTTTGGCTGTCCTTTTGGCTGACTTTTAGTGAAAAGATATGACAACCAATGACAAACTAGAGTAATAAAAAAGCTGTAATCACGGTGTTTTTGACAACCAATGATAACAGCTGATAACGAATATTGGGTATACTGGGCTCGAACCAGTAAATTACGGATTCAGAGTCCGCTGCCTTACCAATTTGGCGAATACCCAATAACAACTATTTAATAGTAACTTTTCCAGCAAATACTGTCAAGGCTTTGCTGAAACTTTGTGTCTATTTTTTGCATTTTTGCTTGAATATCGTATCAGTTGGTGGCTAAACTAGTTAAATGGAAGGTGAGTGTATGTCGAAGTCAGAATTAGATCATTTATTCGATCATCTGCGACAACAATTGATCGTATGGGCGGTCACGGCCATCGGATTAGCAGTTATGCGCAGCTTTTTGTTACCGCAATTATTGACTTTCGTTTTTTGGTGTAGTGTGGTCTACTGTTTGCTCTTATTTGTTGGTTTAGTTGTTGTGATGATTTTTAGGTGGCAAAAATCTTAATTATATTTGACAAGCCGCTTATCATTCGGTAAGATAATAAATGAATTTGTGCCCGCTGGTCAAATTGGTTAAGACGTCGCCCTCTCAAGGCGGAGTTACGGGTTCGATCCCCGTGCGGGTGATAAGTCGACGTCGGTAGATAAAAAGAGAAGCGTCATAATTCTGGTATATAAGCATTATGACGCTTCTCTTTTGCTAATTGGTATCAAATTTAAACCCCAAATTTGCGTGTGTGCTGTTGTGATCACAACAGCACACACGCAAATTTGGGGTTTTAATTTGATACCAATTAGCAAAAGAGAAGCGTCATAATGCTGGTATATCACCATTATGACGCTTCTCTTTTGCTAATTGGTATCAAATTAAAACCCCAATTTTGCGTTTTGGCTGTTGTGATCACAACAGCACTGTTAAGCGCTCATAAAAAAGGGTTTTGGGATCGTGTCACAAGTAAGGGTCCTATGATTAATTATTACTCGTTAATAGTGTCTGAAAGGCCGTTAGCGACATTCCAGGTACGACCCGTTGTCGAGTGAGATTGTATGGGTTCTGTGTGCTGGTGGCGATGCCAGGTGCCGTTGATAGGGCATACTGATAGCCAGCCTGTTTATCGGCTTTAATGGTCTGCTGATTAGCACGGCCGGCTGGGTAACAAATAACTTGTGTGTTCTGTTGTAAATTATGATCGAGCCATTTTTTGGAACTTGATAATTCCGTAAGTTGAACCTGGTAAGTTAAATTATTTAAATCCAGATGGCGAACGGTGTGACTTTGAAAATCAATATTACCGGATGCTTGCATCCGCTTAGCATCAGCTAAAGTTAAGTGGTTTTTCTTATGGGTAAAGCCGGTAATAAAATTAATGGTGGCGTGTTGGTGCGTCTGTTTCAAAATTGGCCAAGCTGCTGTCATGTTATCTTTATAGCTATCGTCGAGTGTGATCCAGACAATCTTCTTTTGTGGAATTCGCCGATGTTTGAGCGCGTATACGGCTTCATTGGCAGTCAGCGTTCGGTAGCCGTGTGCCTTTAGATAAGTCATTTCAGTTTGAAATTCTTTGGCGGGGACACGTAACTGGTTCCCGCTAGAAATACTGTGATACATCAAAATAGGCAAGTGAACATCTTTGACGGTATGCCAATGTTGATAAGGCCGTGCTTGTGCTTGGTGTTTAGCCGAGCTGTGAACGCTTTTAGCGCTAGTCTTAGATGATTGACTGCTGGCTTGTTTAGTTGCCGGTGAAGCCGCCTGACAGCCTGCTAACAGGCCGAGCGCGACGCCGAGACCTAATACAAAGTTGATACCCCGCATGTGCATGATAAATCCCCCCATGATTTAAAAACTACTTCCTATTCTAATAGAATAGCATGTAAAGCGCGATAATTATTGAAGTATTGTTAAAATAATTTCCTTAATGTTTAAGGAAACTCGAATTTGATTAGTAATCGTTTAAACTGATTAAGAAAGCCTAGTTAGGGTAGCCAGAGGAACTTTACTCCGATACGATTAATAAAATAATTAATTCGGGGGATAGTGTTTATGAATAAAAAATGGGCTGTTTGGTTGGTGGCGATTATTATGATGATTAGTGTAGGTACATTGTTAATTGTACCGACGATGACGAAGAATCAGGGGAGTGAGCTGGCAATGGCGGTGGATAACTTAAACCCATTTGTTAAGGTACAAACGGTCTATGGTCGGACTAATCAGGCAATCGGCCACTCGACTGGTCAGATGGGCGAAGATATCTATACCTACCGAATGCTGACCAGCGATGCGCAAGGTAAGCAACGCTGGTTGACATTTACCGCAGATCACCGGCTAAAGCAACGACACTATTTAAAGATTGAGACGAAGGGACAAAACGTGAATTCATGGGAGGCCGTTGTGACAAATCAGGTACCTCAAAATATACAAGAAGTATTGGCTTAAATTTAGGCATAGTGCCGTGTCAGCGATTAGTGACGCAGCACTTTTTTTGTGTTATTACGAAGGCGAGCTTAATAAATTCTTAAATCCTTTTGAGTGCTAAACTGCGATGAGCGCGTTACAATATTTTACGTGAGACTTGTAAAGATGGTTGACAAAAGGACCATTTTTAGTTAGATTAAGATACTGCATTATTATGTAATAATGAATGAATGAAGGGGAGCGTGCAAATGCTTAAAATAGCAAAGGGTCGGATTTCGTATCCCGCGGTAATCGGTGCGGTCTTATTTATGATCGTGCAAGTGATTGCGACCTTAAATCTGCCTAGTTTGACATCTAATATTGTGAATAACGGGGTGGCTACTGGTGACATTAGTTATATCTGGAAAATCGGATTTGAAATGATTGGTTTTTCATTGTTATCAGTCGTCGCAGCGTTTGGCAACGTCTTTTTGGCGGCGCGGTCATCACAACAATTAGGGAAGAATTTACGGTCGGATATTTATAAAAAGGTCATCAATTTTTCAAATGATGAATTTGATAAAGTTGAGACGTCTTCACTAATCACTCGAACGACCAATGACGTCGTCCAGATTCAAAACGTGGCCATGATGGCGTTACGAATGATGATTATGGCACCAATCATGCTGATTGGTGCAAGCTTTTTAGCGTATACCAAGAGTCATGAATTAACTTGGATCTTCGTGGTTTCTATTCCGGTACTATTGATTTTTATTGGTTTGATCATGGCATTTGCAATACCGTTGTTTCGGGCGATGCAAACTAAGACTGACCGCATCAACCTTGTTTTTCGTGAAGGCTTAACGGGAGTACGCGTTATTCGGGCATTCCGTCAAGATAAATTTGAACAGGACCGTTTTGAAGACGCTAACCAAGATTACACGCACAATGCGATTAAGGTTAATACGATTGTGGCCTTGGCTTACCCGGTAATGACTTTGATTATGAGTGGGACTAATGTGGCAATTGTCTGGTTTGGTGGCCAATTGATTAGTAGTCAAACAATGCAAGTTGGGAATATGATTGCGTTTATGACTTATGCCATGCAAGTATTGATGAGTTTCATGATGCTTGCCATGGTATTTGCGTTCATTCCACGGGCGGCCGCTTCCGCTTCCCGGATTCAAGAAGTCTTAAGTATTGAACCTAAAATTACTGACCCTGACAAGGCAGCAACGTTACCAGCGACGACTGAACACAGCTTAGAATTTGATCATGTCAACTATCGATATCAAAGTGCGGAGCAATTAGCGCTGGCAGATATTGACTTTAAAGCCCATTCTGGACAGACCGTTGCCATTATTGGTGGGACCGGTTCTGGGAAGACCACGCTCGTTAATTTAATCCCCCGATTCTATGATATTGAGAGTGGGGCGGTCAAATTAGATGGGAAAGATGTTCGGCAGTTGAAGTTAGCTGATTTACACCAAGCCGTTTCGTTTGTTCCGCAAACTGCTACTTTATTCACGGGGACGGTTCGTGAAAATATGCAATTCGGTAACGAACACGCGACCGATGATGAAATCTGGCATGCGTTAGAAATTGCTCGTTCAACTGACTTCGTTAAAGAAGAAGGCGGCCTGGATGCACACGTTGAACAAGGTGGGGGTAACTTCTCTGGTGGTCAACGGCAACGATTAGCAATTGCTCGTGCACTTGTCAAACAGGCTTCCGCTTATGTATTTGATGATTCTTTCTCCGCATTGGACTTCAAGACTGATGCTCAATTACGGGCTGAATTACGCCAGGATAAACAGATTCAACAGAGTGTCGTAGTCATCGTGGCGCAACGGATTGCGACGGTGGCGGATGCTGATCTGATCTTGGTCCTAGATAACGGTAAGTTAGTCGGCAAGGGGACCCACGCTGAATTGAAAGCTAATAATGAAGTTTATCAAGAAATTATGAAGTCACAATTACGAGAGGAGGATCAGCTGTAATGAGCGAAAAGAATACGAGTTCTACTAAGCCTGCACGTCCTGCTGGCGGTCATGGCCCCGGTGGTCATGCTGGACTAGTTGAAAAGCCTAAGAGTTTTTGGAAAACGGCGATTCGATTGATGCGCTACATGTCAGACCGGTGGGTCGGTTTGGCAGTGGTCATGATTTTTGCCATTGCTTCCGTGATTTTCCAGATTCGAACACCTAAGATTTTAGGTAAAGCAACGACCGAACTTTATAAGGGAATTATGAAGGGGGCCGCGCAACAGAAGGCTGGTATCAGTCAATCCGGTTACCCAATCAACTTTGAAAAAATCGGTCAGATTATTATGATCGTTTTGATCATGTACTTGGCCTCAGCACTGTTCAACTTTATTCAACAGTACATTATGACGCGGATTTCCCAACGGACCGTGTATAAGTTGCGGCGTTCATTTAAGGGTAAGATGCAAAAGGTGCCGATTTCATATTATGATACCCATTCGAATGGGGACATTATGAGTCGGGCCGTCAATGATATGGATAATATTGCCAACACGTTGCAGCAAAACCTAACCCAAGCGGTGACAAGTACCGTCACCTTTGTTGGAACCTTATGGATGATGCTGACGATTAGTTGGAAGCTGACCTTGATTGCACTCGTTACCATTCCACTGAGTGTCGTGGTGGTTGGTGTGATTGCGCCGAAATCACAGAAATTCTTCGGAACACAGCAAAAGAGCTTGGGGTTGTTGAATAACCAAGTTGAAGAAAACTATGCTGGACACGTGGTCATCAAGAGCTTTAACAAGGAACAAGATGCCATCGATGATTTTGAAATCCAAAACAATAATTATTATCAATCAGCCTGGAAAGCGCAATTTATTTCAGGTATTATCATGCCACTGATGATGTTCTTAAATAATATTGGCTACGTCTTTGTTGCCATCATTGGTGGGATTGATGTGGCTAACGGGAACGTTTCGTTAGGTAACATTCAAGCGTTCTTACAATACACGCAACAATTTTCACAACCGATTTCACAAATGGCGAACTTGTTGAACACGATTCAATCGACCGTGGCTTCCGCTGAACGGGTCTTTGAAGTGCTTGATGAAGAAGAAATGAAACAGACGAAATCCAACTTACCAGCCGAACCAGATAGTGATAACTTGATTAGTCTGCAACACGTTCAATTTGGTTATGCGGATAACGACCTGTTAATGAAGGATTATAATCTGGACGTTAAACGTGGGCAACAAGTGGCCATCGTTGGGCCAACTGGTGCTGGTAAGACGACCATCATTAATTTGTTGGAACGTTTTTATGACATCAAAGGTGGTTCTATTAAATTGAAAGGGACCGATACACGGGACCTGGATCGTGAAGACTTGCGGTCACACTTTGCGATGGTGCTTCAAGATACCTGGCTCTTTACTGGGACGATTTTTGACAACTTGAAGTACGGCCGTGAAGATGCGTCAGATGAAGAGATTTATGCTGCGGCTAAAGCGGCCCATGTTGATAGCTTTGTTCGCAAATTGCCAGATGGTTATCAGACGGTTCTGAACGAAGAAGCTTCAAATATTTCACAGGGACAACGCCAATTATTGACGATTGCCCGGGCGTTTGTGGCTAATCCAGAAATTCTGATTTTGGATGAAGCAACGAGTTCGGTTGATACGCGGACTGAAGTGCATATTCAGCATGCCATGGAACGACTCCTGAAGAACCGGACCAGTTTTGTGGTTGCGCACCGGTTATCAACGATTCAGGGTGCGGACAACATTATTGTGATGAACCATGGGTCAGTGGTTGAAACTGGGACGCATGAACAGTTGATGGCTCAAAATGGGTTCTATGCGGATCTATATAACAGTCAATTTACTGGCAATATTAGTCTCGACTAAAGGAGGGGTGTCAATTGTTCCGGAAAACAGCAATGGTTGCCGTTACTGCGGGTGCGCTAACGTTCTTATTAGCGGGCTGTGGTAAGACAACCTTATCAACGACTAAAACCACATACAAGCCGAACGGGTTAGTAGCGGCCGTCAAAGGAAAATCCAACGTTAAAAAGGTTCATTATCAGCTTGACGGTGGTCAGACGAAGACGGCGACGGTGCGTAATCATACGTTTGTTATTCAAGTTCCGACCAAGACGACCCGCCAAACGGTGAAGATTAAGGCCGGTTCGGATACCACGACGGTGCACGTAAAGGGCGCCAAGAAGCTAGTTGGCTATCAAAAGATGGCGACGACTTACAATCAGGCTTTGATTGCTTCTAAACTCAGCAAGTCTGATCAACAGGCGGCTAAGAAGTTGCAAACTGAGGGTGCAGCCCTTAAAAAGCAACAAGCAACGATCCAAGCCAAAGTCAAGCAAGCCCAGGCCCAAATCAAGGCTGGCGGTACGGCGGCTGCCACGGGTGCTAAGACACTCCAAGCCCAACAAACTGCTGCGGCGCAGCTCAAGACCAAAGCAGCTAGTTTGCAAACGACTCAGAAGCAGGTCGAAGCGGCAATGGCAACGGCGAAAAAGCAGGTCAAGTCGCAATTGTTACCGACGAAGACGCCAAGTGATGGCATCACGAACGTGTTAACAACTAAGGATTATAAGATCCGGCTAAATGTTCAGAAGGGTGACGTATTAGGGGCAGCGATGATTGTTCCAACCAAGGCCTTTAAGAACAAGACCCGCCAGAAGAACTTTGGGACGGCGTTTGCTTTGATGACGACAACAACGGGCGCCAATGCCAAGAAGGTTATGAAACAGTTCCAGAAGGAAACCAAGGATAATAGTGGTAGTACGACGACAATCGATCCGATTACCTCTAAGGGCGTTCGCTTCACGATTGGTGTCTCCACGTCTGACTTGTATATCTTTATGACTAAGTAATGTTTTATGAGCGCGACTGGACTTTGATTAGTCAAGTAAAGCTCACTATTCGAGGTTATGACGGGACGAACCCGTAGTTCTAAGTCGGCTGCATTTTACGCTTGTAAAGTAATCAAAAAATCACCACCTGGATGAACATAATCCAGGTGGTGATTTTTTGATTGATCCATTTTAAATTTGATTCCAAATAGACCGTAAAGGTTACGTGCGTTAAATTACTCAAATGATAACTCTAAGAAGTATAAGTGTTTGGCTGGTAAATGGGCCGAAGAAACCCACACTTCATGGTAGTTAGGGACTTTTTTCTCTGTGTAATCGAAGAAGAAATCAAGTAAGTTGCCGTTTTTAGCGACAAAGTCATCCTGAAATCGGTTGACTAATAGCTTGTTGTCAGGAAAATAAATTTCGGGGTTAGCGACCTTAATATGATCGGGGACACCCATCCGAACGACATTCGTGTATTCCGGTTGGGTAAACTGAATTTCAGTCGGGTGATGGGTGATATAGAACATGACGTTATAAATTGAATCTGAATTACTAGCCACGACAAACCAGTCCTTTGCTAAATTTACACTCATTATACCAAAAAAATCTTAAAGCGTTGGAAATGTTTGACGGGCCCTTGACAAACTTCTAATTAACCATTAATCTTTTAATTAAATTCAAATTAATTAATTTGGAAAATTACATATAAAGGAAGTCGAAGCATATGGCAGACGTACAATTAGACTGGAACAACTTGGGGTTTGAATATCGGAATCTTCCGTACCGTTATCGTGCGTATTGGAAAGATGGTGCTTGGTACAAAAAAGAATTAACGGGAGATGCAACTTTACATATTAGTGAAGGCTCAACAGCATTACACTATGGTCAACAAGACTTTGAAGGCTTAAAAGCTTACCGCACTAAAGATGGTAGTGTTCAATTATTCCGGCCAGATCGTAATGCAGCCCGAATGCAGACCAGCTGTGAACGGTTATTAATGCCACAAGTGCCGACAGACATGTTTGTGGACGCTGTTAAACAGGTTGTTAAGGCTAATCAAGATTACGTGCCACCGTATGGAACTGGTGCGACTTTATACTTACGGCCATTGATGATCGGGGTTGGGGGTAACATTGGTGTTCATCCAGCTCAGGAATACATCTTCACGGTCTTTGCAATGCCAGTTGGTAGTTATTTCAAAGGCGGGATGACGCCAACCAACTTTACGACGTCCGAATATGATCGTGCGGCCCATAAAGGAACCGGGGCTTATAAAGTTGGTGGGAATTATGCGGCTAGCTTATTCCCAGGTCAAGAAGCTCATGCCAACGGTTTCTCCGACTGTGTTTATCTTGACCCGGTTGAACATCGTAAGATTGAAGAAGTAGGTTCAGCGAACTTCTTCGGGATTACTAAGGATGGCACTTTTGTGACACCCAAGTCACCATCAATTCTACCTTCCGTTACGAAATATTCATTACTCTACTTGGCAGAACATAAATTTGGGATGAAGACTGAACAAGGCGACGTCTACATTGATGATTTAGACCGGTTTGCTGAAGCTGGGGCTTGTGGGACAGCTGCGGTTATTTCACCAATCGGTGGCTTGGAACATCAAGGCAAGTTACACGTGTTCTACAGTGAAACGGAAGTTGGTCCGGTAACGAAAAAATTATATGATGAATTAACTGGAATTCAATTTGGCGATCGGGAAGCGCCTGAAGGTTGGGTCCAGAAAGTTGAATTAGACTAAGTACAGTGTTGTTTGTGTGAATAAAAAGACGGCTTTAGTAAGACCCGTGATACGGGTGGAACTAAAGTCGTTTTTATGTGCGTGCGCATGATGCACGTGGTATTGTGAATAGTAAGAAATGCTGTCTAATCAGTAGACGCATGATCGGAACGACAGTTATTCGGCTAAGGGGACGTTACGGTTAGGTTAAGATTGCTGATTGTGATGTAAAGTTGCTGAAGAAACGCTAAAATTAAAGGGAGTTGGGCAAGATGATAAAGTGGAGTAATCGACATTGGCAGGCAGTTGAATGGGTCAGCACGGGAATTTTGGTGGGCTGTACGTTACTGTATAATCATCAGGTTGTCTCGAATCAATGGCTTCTCGTCATTGGCGGGGCCGCTTTAATCAGTTATTGGTTGGTCACATTACCGCGGTTATTCGGAAGTCAGCACTAGCTTCGGGCAGGTCGTTGATGCAATCAGGTCAGTTCGTATCCGCAGAAATTGTCAGGGTAAAACGTGGACACTTTGCCAGGTTACTTGGTTGATACTGACCTTGAAGGCGGTTTAGCCACAGTCAATCCCAACTTGAATCATGATCCTAATAAGAGAGAATGAATAAATTAATGTTAACTTTTAGTAGAACCGCAGCACTAATTAACCAAATGGTCCAAGATCAAGTGATCCCAGGGGCGAGTTATGCCTTGATTGATGGGGCTGAGTGGCACACGAATCAAGTGGGCGTCGCTCAAATAAAACCAACGATCAAACCATTATGGCCGGATGCGATGTATGATTTAGCCTCGGTTACTAAGGTCGTGGGAACAACAACCGTGGCGATGCAGTTGATGCAAAATGGGCAACTTGAAATTGACCGCCCCGTGCATGACTACCTACCGGCTTTACAGTCCACAACGATTACGGTTCGTAATTTGATGACCCATACAAGTGGGCTGAGTGGTTATATTCCAAATCGGAATGCGTTGTCTGCAGATGCGTTATTAGCCGCGATTCAACAGCTACCAATCAGTGAGCGTAACCGCAATCATCGGGTGGTTTATACGGATTTAGGCTTGATCATCATGGGGCAAGTCATTGAACGAATTCTTGGAGCGGCCATTCAGCCAATTATCACTGAGCGCGTTTTGCAGCCATTAGGGTTAGCACACACGAGTTTCCAACCTCAACTAGCGCAAACCGTTCCGACGACGTATTCCATGAAAACTGGGTTGTTACGGGGGATCGTTCATGATCCTAAGGCCAGAGTCTTAGGTGAACACTGTGGTTCCGCCGGTTTATTTGCCAGTGTGACAGACCTTGTTCGGTTTTCACAATTGATGCTCGGCCAAATCGACGTACCAGCTGTGCTATCACAGGCCACGATTGCAAGCTTGTATCAAGATTGGACGCCCAATCAACACTTACGCCGGAGCTTTGGTTGGAACCTCTGGCACCGTTCTAATGAGACGCTGCCGGTGATTTTTCATACTGGTTATACTGGCACGCTCCTGATGCTTGACCGTCAACGGCAACGGGGCCTTGTTTTCTTATCCAACCGGGTGCATCCAGTTGCAAATAATTCGGTATTCCTTCCAGCACGTCGCCGGTTAATTGCGGCTTGGTTGGCGGATACGGTTACAAATTAGCTACTTCGGTTTCACAACCGCTTTCATTTATGCTAAAATTTAGATATTAAATTCAACAATGGAGTGAGTAGATCTTATGAGTGAGCCATACTTTTTAAAGCCGGTGTTCCATGAAAAAATTTGGGGCGGTACCAAATTACATGATGATTTTAATTATGATATTCCCAGTGATCATACTGGTGAATGTTGGGCTATTTCAGCTCATCCGCATGGTCCAGCGACCGTTGAAAATGGGCCGTACGCTGGCATGACACTGGATCGAGTATGGGCAGAACATCGTGATGTGTTCGGTGATGCTAAGGGAGATGTCTTCCCACTATTAACGAAAATCTTGGATGCTAGTGAAGATTTGTCGGTGCAAGTGCATCCTGATGATGCGTACGCGGCTGAACACGAGCACGAACTTGGCAAGACTGAATGCTGGTACGTGATTGCGGCTGAACCGGGTGCAACGATGATTTATGGTCATCATGCGAAGACCCGTGAACAGCTCGCTGAATGGATCAACAACGGTGAATGGAATAAGCTATTACGGCGAGTGCCCGTTAAGCCCGGCGATTTCCTTTATGTCCCATCTGGAACGATTCACGCCGTTGGTAAGGGAATTATGGTGTTAGAAACGCAGCAGAGTTCTGATACGACTTACCGGCTATATGATTGGGACCGGGTCGACAAGACCACTGGTCAGAAGCGCGAGCTGCATTTGCAACAATCCATTGATACAACTAACGTTCCGCATCATGACCCTGATCTTGACATCACGACTACCCAGGTTGGGGATGCAACGGTGACCAAATACGTCCAATCACCATTCTTTGGTGTTTGGCAATGGCGGCTAACAAATGGGCAAGCAACTTTTAACCGGGGAACAGCACCTTATACGTTAGTCTCTGTACTTGATGGTGAAGGTAGCATTGTCGTTGACGGTCAAGACTATCCATTGAGTAAGGGCGTCCACTTTATCTTGCCATTTGACGTAAAACAATGGACATTGAAAGGCGATTTACAAATTATTGCTTCAGAACCTGGGGCTAAGGCATAATTAGTTAACCCCTTGATGGGATAAAAAAGATTGATACTGGTTGGAAGCCAATATCAATCTTTTTTTGCGCATCTACTGATAGTATCAGTTTATTAATAATCACTATCTGAAAGTATATAAATATTTATTATAGCTTGAAGGGGTTTACTAATGAGAAGGCTTCCAAAAAACTATTATCATTGTAACCAATTAATACGGATCAAACTAAAAAAATCGTCACTGGCTGGTAACTAAGTCAGTGGCGATTTTGAGTGATACGTTTTAAGGTTTCACGATGACGTTTTTAGTGAGGTCTTCGTTGAGTTGATCCAGTGCATCGAAGTTGCCTTCAGGGTATTTACGTTGTAAGGCCAGTTTCAAGATTCGTTTGGCGAGGGCTTCATTGCGTGCAAGGATTGGACCATGGAAGTAAGACCCAAAGGTGTTCTTGTAGATAACGCCCTCAGATTGATCTTTGCCATTATTGCCGTTACCTTGGAGCACTTGACCAAGGGGCCGTTCACCTTCGCCCAGGAAGGTCATCCCGTTGTGGTTTTCAAAACCATAGTAGGTCTGGTGGGTTTCGGCGTTCTCAATGGTTATATTACCAATAAAGCGATTGTTATCCTGACTGAGCGTGTAATGATCTAAGGCACCGATACCCGCGATCTTTTCACCATGGGCCCCAATGTAGTAATGGCCCAGCATTTGAAAGCCACCACAGATTGCTAATAATGGGCCACCGGCTTCGATATATGCGGTCAAGGCGTCTTTTTTCGTTTGTAAATCCTTGGAAACAATCGTTTGCTCGTAATCCTGACCACCGCCGAAGAGGGCGAAGTCATATTTTTCTTCGTCAAACCGATCATCCAAGCTAACTAAGTCAACAGTGATGTCGGCATCCACTGCTTTAGCATAGTAGCGCATTGCTAAAATGTTACCGATATCACCATACGTGTTCATTAGATCGCCGTAGAGGTGTGCGGCGTGTAGTGTATAAGTCATGGTTAAGCCATCCCCCCATCGATAATGCCTTGGCTAGCAAGTTGTTTTCGTAATTGCAACATCGCGGTGTAAGTTGCGACGACGTAGACTTGCTTGGTCGGTAGTTTTTGAATTGCGGTCGTCATGTTGGTCAGGTCAGGAATAATGGTTAACTGATCTTCCGGTACCCCAGCAACTTTTAGCCGGAACGTGATATCACGATAACGTTCACCCCCACTAATATAGGCGGGAATATTCAATGCCGGTAATTTTTCAAAATTACCATCCCAGATCCAACTAGTATCAATACCATCTGCATAGTTTGCGTTGAGCAGAGCGGCAAATGAGAATGGCCGGTCATCGGTGCTGATTGTTTGCAAGACTTGGTTAAGGCCCACTGGATTCTTGACGAGAATCAGCGTAACGTCCTTTTCGCCAACGTGAAAGGTCTCTTGGCGACCAAAGACTTGTTCATCGTTGTCGCTAAGGGCGTGCGCGATTTTGGCCGGCGTGACGTCCATGAAGCGCCCAACCGCGTAGGCAGCTAGCGCATTATAAATATTGTATTGACCACCGATATTAAGATGCATGGCCTGACCGTTGATTTCAAAGTCTGAGCTAGTCGGTGTCATAGCGGTTAGGGCGTTTAATTTGTATGTCAACTGTGGACGCTCAAAACCGCAGTGGGGACAATAATACTTGCCCATATTGCTATAAGTTCGACTATGGTAACGTAAAATATGCTGACAACGCGGACAAAGCAGGCCATCCGTATTTGCTGGCGCTTGTTGGTCATGGTCGGGCTGGTAGTCAAATCCGTAATACAGTATCGGATTAGGCAATTGTTTGGCATTGAAGAGTGGCAAATCACCGTTGGCAATAATTGTCGCTTCAGGTGCTAAAGCAACCCCGTCTAAGATTTTTTGATATGTCGTGTAGATTTCACCATATCGATCCATCTGGTCACGGAAAATGTTCGTGAAGACAAAGGCTTTTGGTGTGATGTACTTGGTGACCATGATTACGTTAGCTTCGTCGACTTCTAGAACTGCGAGTGGCTTTTGGTGCGCTTTAGGTGCCCGTAAAAAGGTCGTGACGATACCTTGCTTCATGTTGGATCCGCTTGGATTGGTTAAAATGTCAGGGTACTGTTCACGTAAAACCTTGACCGTCAAGGCGGTCGTTAACGTTTTACCGTTGGTCCCAGTGATGACGATGACGTCGTAGTTTTTAGCGAGATGCTTTAAAATCGTTGGATCGAGCTTCAGCGCTAACTTGCCGGGGAGTGAGCTCCCACCGCCACGGAAGGTGTGTAAAAACCAATATGCGGATTTACCCGTCCAGGTGGCTAATGTACTATTAATTGACATAAGTTATCGGTACCCCTAATTCTTGATTTACCTGGGAAATGATCAGTGTGACCAACTACCGGGTATTAAAATCATAATTACCGGACAAAATGTCCTACTCTCAAGTATTTTATACTGAACGTCCCTAAAAGAAAAGTGATACTCCCGCCATTTAACCGCATATTATCAATTCGTTAATTAGTTTTAATGACAGAATGCTGAAATTCACGGCCAAATCCGCTATAATTGACTAGAAATGTGTAAAAAAGGGGAATGAGTCGCTTGGCACAGTTATTTTTTCGATATGGCGCGATGAACAGTGGTAAAACCATTGAAATTTTGAAAGTTGCCCATAACTATGAGGAACAAGATAAGTCGGTCATTATCTTAACGAGTGGCTTAGATAATCGTGATGGTGTGGGCTATGTTGCGAGTCGCATTGGCCTTAAACGTGAAGCAACGCCAGTATTTGATGATACCAATATTTTTGAGATCGTTAAACAAACGAATCCGGATGCTGCGTGCGTTTTAATCGACGAAGCCCAATTTTTGAAAAAGCATCACGTCCTAGAATTGGCTGACATTGTTGATGAGCTAAAGATTCCAGTGATGACGTTTGGTTTAAAGAATGATTTTCGTAACGAATTGTTCGAAGGTAGCAAGTACCTACTGCTATATGCGGACAAGATCGAAGAAATGAAGACGATCTGCTGGTTCTGTCGTAAAAAAGCAATTATGAATTTACGGTTCCACGATGGTCAGCCCGTTTATGAAGGCGAACAAGTTCAAATCGGGGGTAATGAGGCGTACTACCCAGTTTGTCGTCATCATTATTTTTACCCGCCGAAATTAACAAAGTGAGGATTAACTGAGAATGGATAAGTTTTTTGATAAGTTACAAGCCGTTGCCGATCGGTATGAGGAACTCGGTGAACTATTAAGTGATCCGGAAGTTATTTCGGATTCTCAACGTTTCATGAAGTTATCTAAGGAAATGGGTAATATTCGTGAAACGGTTGAAAAATATAATCACTACAAGGAAGTCACGAGTCAGATCGAAGAAAATGACGAATTGCTTCATGAAAAGCTCGACGATGAGATGAACGCGATGGTCAAAGATGATTTAAAGAACCTTAACGCGGAAAAGGATCAATTGGAACATGAAATCACGTTATTGATGTTGCCTAAAGACCCTAACGATGACAAGAATATCATCATGGAAATTCACGGTGCTGCTGGTGGTGACGAAGCTAGTTTGTTTGCTGCGGACCTGTTCAACATGTACTCGAAGTACGCAGAACGTCAAGGCTGGCAAGTAGAAGTGGCTGATCGTAATGAAACTGAAGTTGGTGGCTTTAAAGAAATCGTTCTGATCATTTCTGGTGACAAGGTCTACTCTAAGCTGAAGTATGAGAGTGGCGCGCACCGGGTACAGCGGGTGCCAGTGACTGAATCAGCTGGGCGGGTTCATACCTCAACTGCAACAGTCGGCGTTATGCCGGAAGCGCAGGATGTTGACATTGATATTGATCAAAAAGATATTCGGACCGATGTCTTTCGTTCATCTGGTGCTGGTGGTCAGCATATCAACAAGACGTCTTCAGCGGTGCGGATGACCCACTTACCAACCGGTATCGTGGTCTCGATGCAAGACCAACGTTCGCAACAGCAAAACCGGGCCAAAGCGATGGAAATCTTGCGGGCACGGGTCTACGACTACTATCAGTCACGGGAACAAAACGAATATGATGCTGAACGTAAATCAGCCGTTGGGACGGGTGACCGTTCTGAACGTATTCGGACTTACAATTTTCCACAAAATCGGGTGACGGATCATCGAATTGGGTTAACGCTCAACAAACTTGACCGGGTGATGAACGGCGAGTTAGACGAAGTTATTGATGCCCTCGTTTTAGC
Source organism: Lactiplantibacillus sp. YT640 (assembly GCF_049745435.1). Taxonomy (NCBI): domain Bacteria; kingdom Bacillati; phylum Bacillota; class Bacilli; order Lactobacillales; family Lactobacillaceae; genus Lactiplantibacillus; species Lactiplantibacillus sp. YT640. The sequence continues at coordinate 77,566 of NZ_JBMNVY010000001.1, read as the reverse complement.
TGATCAAGCTGAAAAAATGGAGCGCTTAACTAATGAATAAGCCCACTCAACCCACTTATTTTGAAGCCCAGCAGTGGGCTTCTTTTTGTCTAAAAACGGCCCAGTTGCCGACTGATAGTGCTCGCTTCCTGTTATTGGGCTTGAGTCGGCTAGACCAGACACAATTACTCATTCGTTACCGCGAGCCGCTACCCAGTGCTGTTTGGCATGCTTATCAGCAGGGGATTGACCGGGTTGTTGCTGGTGAGCCAGTGCAGTACGTACTCGGAGACGCACCGTTTTATGGACTCACGTTACAAGTTGATCCAGCAGTGCTTATTCCTAGAGTCGAAACAGAAGAATTGGTAGACTGGATTTTGACGGATGTCCCAGCGACAGCGCCAGTTCGACTCTTAGACGTTGGTACCGGCTCGGGCGCCATTGCATTGGCAATCAAACACGAACGGCCGGCATGGGAGATTACGGCCAGCGACATTTCAACCGCTGCGCTGCAAGTTGCCAAAGCCAATGCGGACCGCCTACATTTAGATGTTAAGCTGGTTCACAGTGATCTATTGACCAGCGTATCTGCGCAGCCGTTTGATATTATTGTCAGTAATCCGCCATACATCGCTGCGAGCGAAAAAGACGTCATGGACGCCAGCGTCCTCGCCCACGAGCCACAAACGGCCTTATTTGCTGACCACGATGGGTTGGCACTTTACGAGCAGTTAGCGACGACGGTTGCCGATCATCTGACTTCGACCGGTCGCTTATACTTGGAATTCGGCTACCATCAGGGACCGGCCTTGCAGACGCTTTTCGCGCAGTCGATGCCCGACGCGACCGTGACGCTGCGACAAGATATGGCGGGTCACGATCGGATGCTGCGAGTTGCAATGACTCTGACTCGGCAATAGTTGCGCGTTATCCTGGAGAATGCTGATAAAAGCGGGCCGATTAGGTAGATTGCTGTTTGTAATCCGCGTCCCATTCCGGCCTTCGGGGGTGGGTGAACGCAGTCGTCGATTTGAGCTCGCGCATAACCCGCGTTATCTCAAATGTGAGTCTTATCCTAAGCGGGCTGTTTTTAACCTGGGAGGTACGGCGTGAATTTATGAGCAATTGATTAAGTCCGTGATGTAAATAATAAATAATATTATATGAAAGTAACGATGAATTAATAATAAAGTAGAGGTTTGAATATATTATGGAAACGAAAGTATATACGCCGGCGGAGATTCCGGCCGCTGCGGCGTTGTTAACTGCGGGGCAGTTAGTGGCATTCCCAACGGAGACGGTCTATGGGCTAGGTGCCGATGCGACAAATGTGGATGCTGTTAAGCAAGTGTACTTAGCTAAAGGCCGCCCGAGTGATAATCCTTTGATCGTGCATGTTGCTGATGTGGAAACCGTTGAGCGGTTTGCTCAACCGTTATCGGAAGCAGCCAAGAAGCTGATTAAGGCGTTTTGGCCAGGCCCCCTGACGATGATTTTTAAATTGAAACCAGATGCGTTGGCACCAGAAGTTACTGGTGGGCTGCAGACGGCGGCTTTCCGTAATCCTGATAATGAGGCAACCCTGGCTTTGATTCGTGCGGCCGGAACGCCTATCGTGGGACCATCCGCTAATACATCTGGTAAGCCAAGTCCGACGACGGCGCAACACGTATTGCATGATCTACGTGGTAAAATTGCTGGTATTCTGGATGATGGTCCGACGAAGGTTGGCGTTGAATCTACAGTTCTGGATCTTTCAACCGACCAACCAGCAATTCTACGGCCCGGTGCCGTAACGCCTGAAGCAATCGAACGGGTCATTGGCATGCCAGTTCAAACCGAATTGCACCATGTCGGAGCTAAGGAAGTTCCTAAGGCGCCGGGGATGAAATATAAGCACTATGCGCCAAACGCACAAGTTTATATCGTTGATCGTTCGGAAGATTGGCCAGAAGCGCTGGCGTGGGCAGCCCAGCAAGATGTGCCAATGGGCGTTATGGCAACAGATGATATTTTAACTAACAATCAAATTCCGACTAATTGCGAACAATTTTCGCTTGGAGAAGATATTCAATCGGCAAGTCGGGAGCTGTTCGCGGGCTTGCGGCACTTTGATACTGAGACGGAAATTAAAGATATTCTGTGCCAAGCCTTTGAAAATAAAGGACTTGGGCTTGCCTACATGAACCGATTAAATAAATCTGCCGGTCAGACTCATTTTAGTGTATAATGATTGCAAGTCGGGAAAACCCGAAAGTTGTCACTTGCGAAATGGAGGAGATTTATTCATGAATTACCAGGAACAAGATCCAGAAGTATGGGCTGCGATTAGTAAGGAACAGGCACGGCAACAACATAATATTGAGTTGATTGCTTCTGAGAACATCGTTTCAAAGGGCGTCCGGGCAGCGCAGGGGAGTGTGCTGACCAATAAATACTCTGAAGGCTATCCGGGTCACCGCTTTTACGGTGGTAACGAATACATTGACCAAGTGGAAACCTTAGCCATTGAACGGGCTAAGAAATTATTTGGTGCGGAATATGCTAATGTGCAACCACACTCTGGTTCCCAAGCCAATGCGGCTGCATATATGGCACTGATTCAACCTGGTGACCGGGTGATGGGGATGTCACTAGATGCTGGGGGACACTTAACACATGGATCTAGTGTGAACTTCTCTGGTAAACTTTACGATTTTCAAGGTTATGGGCTCGATCCTGAAACTGAAGAATTAAACTACGATGCAATTCTTGCACAAGCACAAGATTTTCAACCAAAGTTAATCGTTGCGGGGGCTTCTGCTTATAGTCGATTGATTGATTTCAAGAAGTTTCGCGAGATTGCGGATCAAGTTGGGGCCTTATTGATGGTTGATATGGCTCATATTGCCGGCTTAGTTGCGGCCGGACTACATCCTAATCCGGTGCCATATGCTGATGTGGTTACGACAACGACACACAAAACGTTACGGGGGCCCCGTGGCGGTATGATTTTAGCGAAAGAAAAGTATGGCAAGAAGATCAACTCGGCCGTTTTTCCTGGCAATCAGGGTGGGCCGTTGGATCACGTAATTGCGGGTAAAGCGATTGCTTTGGGCGAAGACTTACAGCCTGAGTTTAAGGTTTATGCCCAACATATCATTGATAATGCCAAGGCAATGGCGAAGGTCTTCAATGACTCTGACTTGGTTCGGGTTATTTCTGGTGGCACGGACAATCATTTAATGACGATTGATGTCACTAAGTCTGGTTTGAACGGTCGCCAAGTACAAGATCTGTTAGATACGGTTTATATTACGGTCAACAAAGAAGCGATTCCGAATGAGACGTTAGGGGCTTTCAAGACCTCTGGTATTCGGTTGGGAACACCTGCGATTACGACCCGTGGTTTTGACGAAGCTGATGCAACTAAGGTCGCTGAATTGATTTTGCAAGCGTTACAAGCACCGACAGATCAAGCAAATCTAGATGACGTTAAACAGCAAGCAATGGCTTTAACAGCGAAGCACCCGATCGATGTTGATTAAGTAATTTATATCAGGTCTGGTTTTTTCTCTCTAAATTAGCTACAATAGAAAGAAATCACTAAGGAGTGTGCGTAGCAACATGGGTAAGTTTGAGGTTTTGGATCATCCGCTCATTCAACATAAATTGACGATCATTCGGGAAAAGAACTGTGGTACTAAGGTCTTCCGGGAAATGGTTAACGAAATTTCAACGTTGATGGCGTACGAAGTATCACGCGATATGCCGTTGAAGGACATTGAGATTGAAACACCGATTGCCAAGTCAACGCAAAAAACGTTGGCAGGTAAGAAAGTCGCCATTGTACCAATCTTACGGGCTGGCTTAGGGATGGTTGACGGTTTCTTAAACATGATTCCGGCAGCTAAAGTTGGGCACGTTGGGATGTATCGGGATGAAAAGACCTTGAAGCCGGTCGAATATTTCGTTAAATTACCAAGTGATATTTCACAACGGCAATTATTTGTCGTTGATCCAATGTTAGCCACTGGTGGTTCAGCCATCATGGCGATGGATATGTTGAAAAAGCGCGGCGCAAGTAATATTAAGTTTATGTGTTTAGTTGCGGCGCCTGAGGGTGTTAAGGCACTTCGGGACGCACATCCAGACATCGACGTTTACACGGCAGCACTTGATGACCATTTAAATGAAGATGGCTACATCGTTCCTGGTTTGGGCGATGCGGGCGACCGGTTATTTGGTACGAAGTAAGTTGCATTGACAAAAGGTAGCACCGCCAGGCAATGTCTGGGGGGCTACCTTTTTGTTTTCCAAAATTATTAACAACTCTAGCTATAATCATCCGCATTCTGTGAGTTCATTAGTCATGAATCGTGACTAAAACGTGCTAATTTCTAAGATTAAAAGCAGCCAGCTATGGACCACTGGAAACGGGTGTAAGTGGGCGTAAACATGCTTTGCTGGTTCGTCCTAAGCCGACTTCCAGTCGTGACAGTGTTCGAATGGCTGACGAAGATGTACCTAACTTTTGATGAATTTGTCGTTGCTTTTTACAACCAGTAATTTTGTCAATCAACCGGCAGACTGAAAATGATATTGAGATAGCTCACTAATCCTGAATTGGTGTAGTAAAATTTAATCTCTTGACAAAGTGCTAATGCACCTAACGCTTTGTTTAAAGTTCCAGTGTCAAAATAGTCAGCGACAAATTGTACCAAGTTAAGTGGCCGTTCATCAGCCATTTGAGCGGCTTACCGACCGGAGGGGCTGGGTGACAATGCCCAGTAGCCAAATTATTCTTAGCTGGAAGTGGTCTGCTTCCGGCTTAGAATAAGACTCGTATTTGAGATGACGCGGGTTATGCGTTAGCTCAAATCGATGTCGGCTGCGTTCCAGCAATTGTCACCCAGCCCCGGAGGTCGGAATAGGACCCACACCGGCTGACGTACAACAATCTAATTAGCACGTTTTAATCACCGTTAATGCCAAATAATAATTTGTACAACGCGTATATTATAGGTAGTTATTGACATTAACTGTTGGGGGACACTGGATAATTAGGGTGTTTTAGATGGCGATTACGCTGTATTGGTCGAATATTCGGTAACGTTGGGTGAGAAAGTCACATTATTTCAGGAATGTTGTCATAAATATTATGATGTTTTGAACTAATATCGTTTTTAGGGGCTGTTACTGGTTCGGTTCAAACATTGAGTTGACAATTATTTCGGAGACGAGTAGACTAATTGCAATTAAACAGTTCCTTTAAATTAGCTCAGAGAGGCTGAAAAGGATGAACGGACGTGCGCTTTCAAGGAAGCTGTGCGTAATTTCGGACAGCCTAGCCGCTTTGAGTGGTGGGCTGTCTTTTCTTTTGCAATCATTCATAAAAAGGGGTGCGTTATGACAAAGAAAGCGGCGTTTCATAATGATGAAGTCGTGTTAGATATTCATGACCGACCAAAATTAGGTAGTTGGTTAGGCTTGTCGGTGCAACATCTGTTCTCGATGTTTGGTTCCACGGTATTGGTGCCAATCCTGGTGGGATTAAATCCAGGTATTGCGCTGTTTAGCTCTGGTGTTGGGACGCTAATGTATATCCTCATCACGCGCGGAAAGATTCCGGCGTATATGGGCTCGAGCTTTTCATTTATCGTTGTGATGCAGTCTCTGATGAAGACCGCAGGATATCCGGCCATCGCTCAGGGGACTGTCGCGGTGGGCTGTGTGTACCTGCTAGTTAGTTTATTAGTTACTTTAATCGGTTCTGACTGGATCGATAAGGCGCTTCCCCCGATCGTCGTGGGGCCGATTGTGATGGTAATTGGGTTGTCACTCGCAGGGACGGCAGCTAAGGACGCAACGATGAACGGGAGTAGTTATGATATTAAATATTTCGGCGTCGCGATGGCGACGATGTTACTGACCGTCATTTTTAACATGTACTTGCGTGGATTTATGAGTTTAGTACCGATATTGTTGGGAATCGTCTGTGGGTATATCATTGCCGTGTTAGTTGGAATCGTTGACTTTTCTGGTGTGGAAAAAGCGCAGTGGTTTGCGATGCCCGCCTTTCAATTGCCTTTTATTAGTTATCATCCTGGCATTTATTGGGGCGCGATTCTGAGTATGGCACCAATCGCCTTTGTGACGATGTCAGAACATATGGGCCATATTATGGTACTCAATAAGTTGACTAAGCGGAATTTCTTCAAGAATCCAGGTTTGAACCATACATTGGCTGGCGACGGGACAGCCTCGATTATCGCCGGCTTTGTCGGTGGACCACCCGTGACCTCCTATGGTGAAAATATTGGGGTGCTGGCAATTACGCGGGTCCACAGTATTTATGTGCTCGGTGGGGCCGCCTTTTTTGCCATCGTCTTTAGTTTTGTGGGTAAGTTATCCGCGTTGATCGAGAGTATTCCATCACCCGTCATCGGTGGGGTCAGCTTTCTACTGTTTGGGGTAATTGCTTCAAGTGGGATGCGAATTCTGATTGATAATAAAGTTGATTTTAATCAGAAGCGAAATTTAATGATTGCATCAGCGATTTTGGTCATTGGAATTGGCAATGCCTATTTACAACTGGGAAGCTTTCAGTTCAGTGGTCTAGCAGTTGCAACGGTGCTCGGAATTGTGATGAACTTGGTGCTGCCAAAGACGGCGGTAAATGAGAAGTAGGCCGTCATTGCGCGTGCCAAGAATGAAAATAAAGTCAAAATAATGAAAATCCAACGATTTGAAAGCTTAATGAGAGCTTGATATTGTTGGATTTTTATTGATTGACGAAATGTTGAAATTATTTTGAATTTTTTCGACGGTGGTGGTATTATTACCTTTGTATTTTGATTAGGGGTGTCTCTAATCTACCATTTCAGGTTACGATAAAATTGACGTTGACTAGCTCAAAGGTTAAGGTTATCGTAGCACCGAAATTAAAGGAAAGAGGTGATATTCAGTGGGTGATCCAGTTCCTACAGTCAAATTCCTTGGACTGACGTTTAATATCGCGAATGACATCTCAGTAATTGTGACTTGTCTGATTGTTTTCTTGTTTGTTTTTTTACTTTCGCGACATTTAACAATGAAGCCCAAGGGTGGACAAAATGTGCTGGAGTGGCTCATCGAGTTCACGAATGGCATTGTCAAAGGGTCGATCAAGGGTAACGAAGCGTCTAACTTCGGTTTGTACGCATTTACATTGTTTCTCTTTATCTTCATCGCTAACCAACTTGGATTGTTCATTCACGTTCAGGTCGGGCAGTATACGTATCTGAAGAGTCCAACCGCCGATCCGATTGTGACTTTGACGTTATCGTTTATGACCGTTGCACTTGCACATGCTGCGGGTGTTCGTAAGAAAGGTATGGGTGGTTATTTGAAAGAATACACACAACCTTTTGCTGTTTTCTCGGTTGTTAACGTCTTTGAACAATTTACCGATTTCCTAACTTTAGGTCTTCGGCTGTTCGGGAACATCTTTGCTGGTGAAATGTTACTAACGAAGGTTGCTGATTTGGCAAAGAGCAACGGTTGGTTGAGCTATGTTTACTCATTTCCAATTGAACTCTTATGGCAAGGTTTCTCAGTGTTTATCGGGAGCATTCAAGCGTTCGTGTTCGTAACCTTGACTTCAGTTTATATTTCTCAGAAGGTTAACGACGAGGAATAATTTCTAGTTTTTTAATTTTAAGGAGGATACACAGATTATGGGAGCAATTGCTGCAGGTATTGCTATGTGTGGTGCCGCTATAGGTGCTGGTATTGGTAACGGTTTGGTTATTTCTAAGATGCTTGAAGGGATGGCCCGTCAACCAGAATTATCTGGTCAATTACGGACTAACATGTTCATCGGTGTTGGGTTGGTCGAATCAATGCCTATCATTTCCTTCGTTGTTGCTTTGATGGTTATGAACAAGTAATCATTGGTCAACGAGTTCATTTTAATGAAAATGAAAGAAGGAGGTGTCATTAGATGCTCTCGCATTTAATTATCGGTGCATCCGGTCTCTACCTTGGTGATATGTTGTTTATCGGGATTAGCTTTATTGTTTTGATGGCATTGATCTCTGTTGTTGCTTGGAAGCCCATCACAAAAATGATGGCTGATCGAGCCGACAAGATTGCGAACGACATTGATTCAGCACAAAAGTCTCGGCAAGAAGCGAGTGACTTAGCTGATCAACGGCGTGATGCGCTATCACACTCTCGCGCTGAAGCGAGTGAAATTGTCGCTGACGCGAAAAAGAGTGGCGAAAAGCAACGGTCAAGTATCATTGCCGATGCGCAAAACGAAGCAACGCAGTATAAACAAAATGCGCGTAAGGATATTGAACAGGAGCGTCAAGATGCCTTGAAGAACGTCCAATCAGACGTCGCTGACATTTCGATTGCGATTGCTACGAAGATTATTAAGAAGCAATTGGATCCGGAAGGCCAACAGGCATTAATTAATTCGTATATTGAAGGGTTGGGAAAGCATGAGTCTTGATAATCTTACAATTGCAAGTCGTTATTCAAAGGCACTCTTTGAACTTGCAGTTGAAAAAGATCAGACCGAAGCATTCCTGGCCGAGTTAAAGCAATTACGGCAAGTCTTTGTCGACAACCCGCAATTGGCAGAGGTCCTCTCAGGATCATTGCTTCCGGTTGATCAAAAACAGACAACGTTGTCAACTTTGACTGACCACGCTTCAGAATACATTAAAAACTTTATTCAAATGTTGTATGATTACGGCCGCATGTCGAACTTAGTTGGCATTGTTGACGCGTTTGAAACACGTTTCGATGAGAGTCGCAAAATAGTGCATGCCGAAGTAACGTCTGCGGTCAAGTTGTCAGATGAGCAAGCTGATGCAATCGCAAAGGCATTCGCCAAACGTGTTGGTGCCAATCAGGTTGTTTTGTCACGTAAAGTCGATGAAGCAATCATTGGCGGTGTAATTGTGAAGTCAAATAATCAAACGTTTGATGGTAGCGTTGCGTTACAACTAACGAATTTAAGACGAGCACTCATCAACAATTAGTTTACGAAGAGGTGAAACTTTTATGAGCATTAAATCTGAAGAAATCAGTGCTCTAATCAAACAACAATTAGAAAGTTATCAAACTGAGCTCTCAGTTGCTGAAACCGGTACTGTCACCTACGTTGGTGATGGGATCGCCCGTGCTCACGGACTCGACAACGCCTTACAAGGTGAATTACTCGAATTCAGTAACGGAGTTTACGGGATGGTACAAAACCTCGAAAGCAACGATGTTGGTATCGTTGTTTTAGGGGATTTTGATGGTATTCGTGAAGGCGATACTGTTAAGCGGACTGGCCGCATCATGGAAGTTCCAGTCGGTGACGCCATGATTGGCCGGGTCGTTAACCCATTAGGTCAACCAGTTGACGGTTTAGGTGAGATTAAGACCACGAATACGCGGCCAATCGAACATAAAGCTCCTGGTATTATGCAACGGCAATCAGTTAGCGAACCACTTCAAACTGGGATCAAGGCCATTGATGCCTTAGTTCCAATTGGTCGGGGCCAACGTGAATTGATTATCGGTGACCGTAAGACTGGGAAGACGTCCGTTGCCATTGATGCCATTTTGAACCAAAAGGACCAAGACATGATTTGTGTCTACGTTGCAATCGGTCAAAAGGACTCAACTGTACGGGCCCAAGTTGAAACGTTGAAGAAGTTAGGTGCGATGGACTACACAATCGTTGTAACTGCCGGACCTGCTGAACCAGCGCCATTACTGTACTTAGCTCCTTATGCTGGGGCAGCGATGGGTGAAGAATTTATGATGAACGGCAAGCACGTTTTGATCGTCTATGATGACCTTTCAAAGCAAGCAACGGCTTACCGTGAACTTTCCTTGATCCTCCGTCGTCCTCCAGGTCGTGAAGCTTATCCTGGGGATGTCTTCTACTTGCACTCACGGTTACTCGAACGGGCTGCCAAGTTGAGCGATGAATTGGGTGGCGGTTCAATGACGGCCTTACCAATTATCGAAACGCAAGCTGGGGATATTTCGGCTTATATTCCAACTAACGTTATTTCAATCACCGATGGGCAAATCTTCTTGGATAGTGATTCATTCTATTCAGGTGTGCGGCCAGCGATTGATGCCGGGGCCTCTGTTTCCCGGGTTGGTGGGGATGCGCAAATTAAAGCGATGAAGTCCGTTGCCGGGACATTGCGTCTTGACTTGGCTTCTTATCGTGAATTGGAATCCTTCTCACAATTCGGTTCTGACTTGGATGCTGCAACCCAAGCGAAATTAAATCGTGGGCAACGGATCGTTGAAGTCTTAAAACAACCTGTTCATTCACCATTGAAGGTCGAAGAACAAGTAATGATTTTATATGCTTTGACCAACGGTTATTTGGATAAAGTGGCAGTTGATGATATTGCCCGTTACCAAAGTGAATTGTTTGAATTTATTCATGCTAGTCATCAGGACCTCTTTGATACGATTTTGGCAACCAAGAAGTTACCAGAAGCTGATAAGATGAATGGGGCCTTAGATGCGTTTGCAGAACAATTCCAGCCAACCGCTGCCGCTGCGAAGTAGTTATGGCTGAAAAGGATGGTGAGTAGTGCATGGCAGAATCATTAATGGATGTCAAGCGCCGAATTGACTCAACAAAGAAGACTCATCAAATTACGTCGGCAATGCAAATGGTCTCAACTTCAAAATTGAACCAGATTCAAAAGCATACCAGCACGTATCAGGTGTACGCTTCTAAAGTTGAAAGCATCGTTTCACATCTTGCCAAAGCTCATCTGATGTCAGCAAGTGCCGGTGTTGCTAACAGTAATTCGAACACGATTTCAGTTAGTGAATTGCTCGCGCAACGCCCCGTTAAAAAGACTGGTTTATTGGTGATCACTTCGGACCGTGGCCTCGTTGGTAGTTACAACAGTAACGTGTTGAAACAGACTAACGATTTCATGCGGACGCACAAGGTTGATGCCGATAACGCAGTCGTTTTGGCGGTTGGTGGCACTGGTGCGGATTTCTATAAAAAGAACGGGTTAAACGTGGCTTATGAGTACCGCGGCGTCTCTGATGTCCCAACTTTTAAAGAGGTTCGTGAAATCGTTAAGACAGTCACATCAATGTACCACAACGAAGTCTTTGATGAACTTTACGTCTTCTACAACCACTTTATTAATCGGCTCTCTTCTGGTTTTCGGGCCGTTAAGATGTTACCGATCTCCGAAGAGACCTTTGAACAAAGTGAGTCAGATAATCGTAAAGCCAAGGATAGCCGGGTAGATGTCGGTCCCGAGTATGAAATGGAACCGTCAGAAGAAGCCATTTTGTCGGCCGTGTTGCCACAATATGCTGAAAGCTTGGTTTATGGTGCAATCTTGGATGCCAAGACTGCTGAACATGCTTCGTCGTCAACCGCGATGAAGGCTGCATCAGATAACGCTGGCGATTTAATCGATAAATTAAATCTGAAATATAACCGTGCGCGTCAAGCTGCTATTACCACTGAAATCACTGAAATCACTGGTGGTTTGGTTGCGCAAGAATAACGAAGTGGGAGGAATTAACGACTAATGAGTACAGGTAAAGTTGTACAAGTTATTGGACCCGTTGTTGACGTTGAATTCTCTCTAAACGATAAGTTACCCGATATTAATAACGCCTTGATCATTCAGAAGGACAACGATGACACTTTAACGGTGGAAGTATCGTTGGAATTAGGTGATGGGGTTGTTCGGACCGTCGCGATGGATGGTACGGATGGCTTGCGCCGGGGAATGACAGTTGAAGACACTGGTTCTTCAATTACTGTTCCCGTTGGTAAAGAGACGTTAGGCCGGGTCTTCAACGTTTTAGGGGAAACCATTGATGGTGGTCCAGAATTCGGTCCAGACGCAGAACGTAACCCGATTCATCGGGATGCGCCTAAATATGATGAATTAACGACCAGTACTGAAGTATTGGAAACTGGAATTAAAGTTATTGACCTCTTAGCACCTTATGTTCGTGGTGGTAAGATTGGGTTGTTCGGTGGTGCCGGTGTTGGTAAAACTGTTTTAATCCAGGAATTAATTCATAACATTGCCCAAGAACATAACGGGATTTCCGTGTTTACCGGTGTTGGTGAACGGACGCGTGAAGGGAATGACCTTTACTTCGAAATGAAGGCTTCCGGCGTTTTGAAGAATACCGCCATGGTTTATGGTCAAATGAACGAACCACCTGGTGCCCGGATGCGGGTGGCCTTGACCGGTTTGACGATTGCGGAATACTTCCGTGATGTTCAAGGTCAAGACGTGTTGTTATTCATCGACAATATCTTCCGGTTCACGCAAGCTGGTTCTGAAGTTTCCGCCTTACTTGGTCGGATTCCTTCAGCCGTTGGTTACCAACCAACCTTAGCCACTGAAATGGGTCAATTACAAGAACGGATCACTTCTACCAAGAAGGGGTCAGTTACTTCGATTCAAGCCGTTTATGTACCTGCCGATGATTATACCGACCCGGCACCTGCAACGACTTTCGCCCATTTGGATGCGACGACCAACTTGGAACGTTCTTTGACGGAACAAGGGATCTACCCAGCCGTTGACCCATTAGCTTCTTCTTCAATCGCTCTGGACCCATCAATCGTGGGCGAAGAACATTATCAAGTTGCAACGGAAGTTCAACGGGTCTTGCAACGTTATCGTGAATTGCAAGATATTATCTCGATTTTAGGGATGGATGAATTATCTGACGAAGAAAAGACAACTGTTGCGCGTGCACGGCGGATTCAATTCTTCTTGTCACAAAACTTCTTCGTTGCCGAAAACTTTACGGGCCAACCTGGTTCGTATGTGCCAATCAACGATACCATCAAGGGCTTCAAAGAAATTCTTGAAGGTAAATATGATGACCTACCAGAAGACGCATTCCGTCAAGTTGGTAAGATCGACGACGTGGTCGAAAAAGCGAAATCGATGGTAACTGATTAGGAGGGGTTTACATGGCTGACAATGCAAAATCATTAACCGTTAGCATCGTAACTCCAGACGGTCAGGTCTATGAGAATAAGACGCCAATGTTGATCGTGCGAACGATTGACGGCGAACTCGGAATTTTGCCGAACCATATTCCTGTGATTGCATCGCTTGCAATCGATGAGGTTCGGATCAAGCAACTTGAAAGTGATCAGGAAGATGACGAAATTGCCGTTAATGGTGGTTTTGTTGAGTTCAGTAATAATACGGCAACGATTGTTGCCGATAGTGCTGAACGTCAGAATGACATTGACGTTGCTCGAGCTGAAAATGCACGGAAACGCGCTGAAACACGGATTCAAAATGCCCAACAAAAGCACGATGATGCTGAGTTGGCGCGGGCCCAAGTCGCTTTGCGGCGTGCCATGAACCGTTTGAATGTTGCTCGGCATTAACAACTTAAAATTCTGAAAAGCATCTGCAATTATTTGCGGGTGCTTTTTTTGTGCGGTTCAGTTAAGCCGCGATGCACAAGTTAGTCAAACTTACCGCGGTGAGTCGTACCCGTTACTGTCCAGTTTTAAGCTTGCACGGTTCAAAGCCGATTGGAACCGTGGGTTGATCAAGGGCCAAGCACTGGCTTACTAATGGCGATATCGCGTTGTTAACTAGAAGAATCGGTCTGATTCGAATATTTTTCGCCAATATTGCATCAGTATCTGGCAGAGCAGTAATTAAGACGTGGATCGCGACTTAAATGGGTGATCATCACGTTCCGACAATTGGCAGCAATTCCAAAGGTCGGCATAGGAAACATGAACAACTAAGTTTACAGCGAACTTAAACGTTTCAGCGGCCAATTTTGTCGCGACGTTGAAATGTTTTGTCCAGTCGGCGCGGATGTTCGTGAACTAAATTTTACTAATCGATTGAGCGTATTAGGGGCATTGCGATAAGTGGAATGGTAGAATGCAACTTATAGTGAGATTACAATAAAGAAAACGATTACAAACGAACGATACTGCTAATCAATATGGGTATGGCTTGTCAAATAATTGCACGACGGACTTCTAATTAGTTAACTAATCATAAGTATTTAATATTTGTGTTGAAATTGTAACGAAAATGTAAAATGTAATATTTATCCACTAGTGTTCTATGGTATGATGATTAGGAACCGATTTGAACCTGCATGCTGCTATTGGCACGTTGCCATGGTGTGTCCAGGTTGTTTTGATGGTTGAGCTGGTGTTTGGATTGCACACCGCGCGTTGCCGATTTGCTTAGTACAGCGGTGAACAGTGGAATTTGGGCAGGTGCGAGGCATCTGATCCAATCGGGTTCTTTTAGTAAGTGTGCTTTTTACGCAATCCGAAATCTCACGTAACTTGTTTGTTGATTATCGTTTAGTGATGGAGGGTTTATCCATGGAGGAAATTGTAGTTCATGGCGGTCAACGTTTGACAGGAAATGTCCATATTGAGGGCGCTAAAAATGCCGTGTTACCAATCTTAGCCGCAAGCTTGTTGGCTAGTTCTGGTCAGACACATTTATCAAATGTACCAGTGTTATCAGACGTTTTTACAATGAACAACGTCTTGAAATTTTTGAATACTAAAATTGATTTTGATGAAATTAATAAAACAATTGATATTGACGCTAGTCGTCAATTATCATCCGAAGCACCATTTCAATACGTATCCAAAATGCGTGCTTCAATCGTGGTCATGGGACCACTATTAGCACGATTAGGCCATGCGAAAGTCGCGATGCCAGGTGGCTGTGCGATTGGTTCACGACCAATCGATTTACACTTAAAGGGGCTGAACGCGCTTGGTGCTGAAATCGAACGCCACGATGGCTATGTTGAAGCAACCGCGAACCAGTTACACGGAGCGGCCATTTACTTAGATTTTCCAAGTGTTGGGGCAACGCAGAACATAATGATGGCGGCAACACTTGCAGATGGCATCACGACGATGGAAAACGTCGCTCGTGAACCTGAAATTGTGGACCTAGCGAACTATTTGAATCAGATGGGTGCTAAGGTTACCGGGGCCGGTACTGAAACGATCCGCATTGAAGGGGTTAAAGCGATGCATGGCTGTGACCATAGTATCGTTCAGGATCGGATTGAAGCTGGGACATTCATGGTCGCTGCTGCGGTGACTCAGGGAAACGTCTTGGTTGAGGATGCTATTGCCGAACATAATAAGCCATTGATCTCGAAGATGCGTGAGATGGGCGTCACAGTAACGGAAGAACCGGCTGGTATTCGGGTCATTGGTCCAGAAATCTTGAAGCCAACCTCCGTTAAGACGATGCCCCATCCGGGTTTCCCAACGGATATGCAACCACAAATGACAATTTTGCAGTTGTGTGCGCAGGGCACTAGTTTATTAACTGAAACGGTTTTTGAGAATCGCTTCATGCATCTTGATGAGTTACGGCGAATGAACGCCGACTTCAAAGTTGAAGGGCGCTCCGTCATTATGTATGGTCCCACTGACTTTAACGGGGCCCAGGTCACTGCGACGGATCTTCGGGCAGCTGCAGCGTTAGTAATCGCTGGACTGGTCAGTCGGGGTTACACTGAAGTGACTAATTTGAAGTATCTTGATCGGGGCTACTTTAACTTCCATGGTAAGCTGGCTAAATTAGGTGCTGAGATTAAACGAGTTGATGTTCCCGATGGCACCGTTTATGCGTTGAATCCTGATTTTGCGAACGAAGCTGCGGAATAAATCGAAATAAATGCTTACAAAACCTTCAAAGTGCGATAAACTCGTTTTTGAAGGCTTTTTTGTGGCGAAGCGGGGTAACCCGGCGCCAACATTCAGGAGGACAGCTTATGTTTATTAATATTATCGACAAACACATTTCATTGAAACCAACTGAAGTGGCTGACGCGGAGCCGCTTTTCGACTTAGTTGATCATAATCGCGACCATTTGAAGTTATGGATGCCGTGGGTTGATGCGACGGCGACCGTGCAAGACGAGCGTCATTTTATCGAATCAATGTTGACCAAGCAGGCTCATGGACAGGTGTTTATCACCACCATCATTGTGGATGGCGAAGTCGCTGGGATGCTAGACTTGCATAATATTAGTGCCATTAATCACAACGGTGAGATTGGCTACTGGCTGGGCCAGAAATATACTGGTCGTGGCGTCATGACTAAAGCGCTCGAACGATTAGAAGAAATTGCTTTTACGGAGCTTGATCTGCACAAGGTCATCTTAGGTGCAGACGTTGCCAACCAGGCAAGTCGGGCTGTTGCTGAGCGACGCCAATATCATTTGGATGCGACCCTGCCAGAAAATATCTTGTTAAATGGTCAATATCGTGATGAAGCAATTTATTCGCTGACGGTCGATGAGTGGTCGAAACGACAGGATGATTAGGCACAGCCAATTGATTGGTAGTGACAAATGAACGAGTGGCTAGGACAGCCGTCAGTTCTCATCAACTGTAGAGTATGGTATAATGATTAGTCGTATAATTGTATGTTTGAGAGGAGCAAAAACATGGCTTTAGATATTGGTATTGACTTAGGTACTGCCAATGTTTTAATTTACGTATCGGGTAAGGGCATCGTCCTTAACGAACCATCCGTGGTCGCTATCGATACGAACACGAATCAAGTGTTGGCAGTCGGGTCCGAAGCCTACCAAATGGTTGGAAAGACGCCTAGTAACATTCGGGCAATTCGACCATTAAAAGACGGAGTAATTTCGGATTTTGATGTCACCGAAGAAATGCTGTCCTATTTTATTAAAAAATTAAATGTCCGTGGCATTATGTCGCGGCCAAGTATCATGATCTGTACCCCAACGAACACTACTGAAATTGAACGCAAGGCAATCTTGCAAGCTGCTGAAAAATCTGGCGGTAACAAGGTTTACTTGGAAGTTGAACCAAAAGTGGCGGCTATTGGCGCAGGGATGGATATTTTCCAACCACGTGGGAATATGGTCATTGACATTGGTGGTGGGACTAGTGATATCGCTGTCCTATCATTAGGTGACATTGTGGCAAGTAGTTCGTTACGAATGGCCGGCGACCGGATGAATCAGGACATCGTGAACTACGTCAAAGATCAACATCACTTGTTGATCGGTGAACGCAGTGCAGAACAAGTTAAGATTCAAATCGCACAAGTTTTCAAGCAGGACGGCGATGATGATAAGGTCACCCAAGTTCGTGGTCGAGATACTGTGACGGGGATGCCGCGCTCAATTGACATTGACTCCAATCAAGTTGAAGAAGCTATTCACGAAACGCTGATGCAGATCGTTAGCACGGCCCATCACGTGATGGAAACTTTACCACCAGAAATTGCGGCCGATATTATTGACCGTGGAATTACGTTGACTGGTGGTGGCGCACTGTTGAGTGGCCTCGATCAATTGATCAGTGAAAACTTAAAGGTGCCCGTAATGGTTGCCGAACACCCATTGAACAACGTTGCTCAGGGGGCTGGAATTTTACTTGAACATATGCAGAAAACTGCTAAGAACAAGAAATAAATTACGATGCGACGGTTATTAATGAAAGGCATCCGCTTTTATCAGCGGGCCTTTTCTGCGTTTAGTCCGGCTCATTGTCGCTATTATCCAACCTGTTCTAATTACACGTTAGAAGCGATCGATCGGTTTGGCGCAGTTAAAGGCGTTCTAATGGGAGTTGCACGTATCTTACGTTGTCAGCCCTTAGTTAAGGGCGGCTTTGATCCGGTACCAGCCCATTTTTCATTGCGTCGTAATCCGCAATACAAGGAGGAAGACCACCGTGGCAAGAAAAGATAAGGCGATTTCGGTCACTTTAAACGAAACTAAGGTCAACGGTCAACCAGTTACCGAAGTTTTGATCGGTAAACAAGTGATTGGACAAGTGACTCAAGTCGGTGAACGATTTGAAGCTGAAATGGTTAGTGACAACCAACCATTTGCGCATACCAAATCTTTTGATGAGAGTCTGCAAGAGATCTTGTCGGCTTACCATCTACACAAAGGCTAATTTTTAGTAAACCTTCAACCTGGTTCCGAGAATTCGGCACCAGGTTGTTGTATAATAAAAACTATCTTAAAGTACAAAATGATATTGTGAATAGGGTTAGTCTGACGCGTGCGGTGGGCTAATCCCAACAGGTTAGGAGCGTTATTTGTGGCAGAAGAATCTAGACTCCGCAGTCAAGACGAGGATTCAAGAATTGACTGGGGTATCATATTTTCAGTGATGATGCTAGGATTGATCGGGCTGGCGTCGATTTATGTCGCCGCAGTGCACGACTCTAGTTCAGTAAACGTCACGAAGCAGGTGATTTCTCAAGTCATGTGGTTCGTGATTGGGACCGCGATTGCCGTAATTGTGATGCAATTTGATTCGGAACAGTTATGGCGAGTGGCACCGATTGCCTATTGGTTTGGGATCTTCCTGCTTGCGGCCGTTTTGGTCTTGTACAGTAGATCACTGTTTGCGAGCACTGGGGCTAAAAGTTGGTTCGCAGTTGGTTCCTTGACGTTGCAACCGTCTGAAGTCATGAAGCCCGCCTTCATCTTGATGCTTGGACGAGTCGTGACAATGCATAACACGGAGCACCCAACACATACGATGGCGAGCGATTGGCAACTCATTGGGAAGTTAATTGCGTACATGGTGCCAGTTGCTATCCTTTTGAAGTTACAGAATGACTTTGGGACGATGCTGGTGTTCTTCGCGATTCTTGGGGGCGTTATCTTAGTTTCTGGGATTTCGTGGCGATTATTGGCACCGACGTTTGCCATTGTGGCGGCGATTGCGGGGACTGCGTTATATCTCGTGATCTCGCAGAGTGGTCGCCATATTTTGGAAGCTATCGGTTTTAAGCAATACCAATTTGCGCGGATCGATACGTGGTTGAATCCGTCGACGGACACGTCTAACAATGCTTATCAAGTTTGGCAGAGTATGAAAGCGATTGGTTCAGGTCAGATTACTGGGCGGGGATTTAACGTTTCCCACGTGACTGTTCCTGTGCGTGAATCTGATATGATTTTCTCGGTAATTGGTGAAAACTTTGGCTTTATCGGTTGTGCCGTGGTCATTTTATTGTATTTCTTATTGATTTACCAGATGATCCGAGTGACGTTTGATACGAAGAACGAATTCTACGCTTACATTTCAACCGGGGTCATTATGATGATTCTCTTCCACGTGTTCGAAAATATTGGGATGAGTATCGGACTGTTACCAATGACTGGGATTCCCTTGCCGTTTATTAGTCAAGGGGGTTCGGCGTTGATTGCCAATATGGCTGGGATAGGTTTAATGATGTCGATGCGATATCATTACAAGTCCTACATGTTCAGTCGTAACGACCGGTTTGAATAGTAAAATTATTGTAAAGGTATGGTGTTTAGTATGAGTGAAGATGCAGCTTATTTTTGGACAAAAGACGTTGATGGACATACGCGGTTAGGTTTAACTAAGGCCGCCCATGAGGCTCTTGGTGAAGTGAAATATGCTGAGTTACCAGCTATCGGTGACAAGGTCAGTCAGAACAGCGCTTTTCTGAGCGTTGAAGCGACCAAAGCCGTTTCTGAATTCAACTGTCCAATCAATGGGACCGTGGTTGCGGTCAACCCGGCGTTGAGTGAGAACTTCGATGCGTTAAATAGCGTTGAAGACGGCGTTGCTTGGTTAATCGACGTGGACTAATTGCCAGGCCTTGACAATTAGAAACAGGCTCGGTATACTCGTTACATTAACAATTGATTAAAAAAGTTATCATTTTGAAAAGATGAGTACGCGGTTATGATTACTTAGAGAGTCCCTGATTGGTGAAAGGGGATTAATCGTGAAGCTGAAGATGGTCTTGAAGTAATGAAGTTTAGTGAGCAGTCGCAAGCTAAGCTTGGGTCGCACCCATTATCATGCGGAGTTCAAAGTAACTCTTGAGACAACTGGCGTGAGCTAGTTGTGAAGATGGGTGGTACCACGAGGCTAAGCTTCTCGTCCTATTGATGATTATTGTCGTAATTGTCTGGGATGAGGAGCTTTTTTTGATGCGTAAGGAGGAATTGACTTGATTGAATTTAAAGATGTGACGAAAACCTTTGATGCTAAGCAAGGGGCGGTTCACGCCGTTCAAGATGTTAATTTAAAAATCGAAGATGGTCACATTTATGGCATTGTTGGCTATTCGGGTGCTGGTAAAAGTACTCTGGTACGGATGCTGAATGGCTTAGAGACACCCACTAGTGGGTCAGTTGTGATTGATGATGTCAATATTACAACGTTGAGCGGGGCCAAGTTACGCGCCCAACGTCAAAAGATCGGCATGATTTTTCAACATTTTAATCTATTATGGTCGCGGACCGTTTTGGAGAACATTATGTTTCCACTTGAAATTGCTGGTCTGTCCAAGGTGGATGCCCGTAAGAAAGCCGAACACTTAGCAGACTTGGTTGGGTTGGCCGGTCGGGAAACGGCTTATCCGTCAGAATTATCAGGTGGTCAGAAGCAACGGGTCGGGATTGCCCGGGCACTTGCGAATGATCCTCAGATTTTACTTTCTGATGAAGCCACTAGTGCCCTAGACCCGCAGACAACTGATGAAGTGTTGGATCTGTTGTTATCGATCAACCAGAAGCTCCATTTGACGATCGTATTGATTACGCATGAGATGCACGTGATTCGCAAGATTGCTGATCATGTCGCGGTGATGGAAGCTGGTAAAATCGTCGAACAAGGACCAGTACTTGAAGTCTTCAAGCGACCACAGCAGGCTGTGACTAAGCGGTTTGTTAATGAAGAGGTCACGCCGTCGCTGAATGACACAACGGTGGTCGTGGACCAGCTGCTGGCGAAATATCCAAAGGGAACCATCGTACAACTGACGTTCCATGGCGATCAAGCCCAGCTACCGATTGTTTCAGAGATGTTGAAGAAGTATCCGTTAGATTTAAATATTATTGAGGGTGGGATTCACCAAACCCAAGAAGGGGCGATTGGTTCGCTGTACTTACAACTAACGGGTGATCAGGAACAGATTAAGGGCGCTCTAGCGTACCTACAAACGATGCGGGTGGAAACGGAGGTCTTGAACCGTGAATGATCAAGGATTAGATTCATATTTTAAATTTGCAAATGTCGATTGGGGTAGCATGATGTCGGCCACGTGGGAAACAATTTGGTTGACGATTGTGTCGATGGTCGTAGTTGCCATTCTCGGAATCGCCTTAGGTCTGTTACTTTATGAGACGGCGGGGAGTCAGAATCCGCTGGCTAAGGCCTTGAATTGGATTGTTGCGCTGTTCGTCAACGTTTTCCGGTCGATTCCTTTCATTATTTTGATCGTGCTATTATTGCCGGTAACGTCTAAGTTAGTTGGAACGATTATCGGACCGCGCGCGGCCTTACCATCACTGATTATTTCTGCTGCGCCATTCTATGCGCGGATGGTTGAATTGGCCTTCCATGAATTGGATCATGGAGTGATTGAGGCCGCTGAATCAATGGGGGCGACCCGGTGGCAGATTATTCGAAAAGTCCTATTGCCAGAAAGCATGCCGGCATTAGTTTCTGGAATCACGGTCACGACGATTTCATTAATTGGCTACACCGCGATGGCAGGAGCCATTGGTGCTGGTGGTCTGGGTAATTTGGCCTACCAAGACGGGTTTCAGTCCAATAACAACGCCATCACATTAGTGGCGACGGTAATCATTGTGATTATCGTGTTTATCTTCCAATTTATCGGGGATATTGCAGTTCGGCATATTGATAAACGGGTTAATTAAAGTTCGTATAGGAGGAAACGGAATTATGAAAAAAAAGGGAATTCTAGGATTATTAGCAGTTGCGGCAACGGCAATTTTGTTAGTCGGTTGTGGGAAGTCATCGTCAACAAAGACAACAACCATTACTGTAGGGGCTTCTTCAGTGCCACACGCACAAATCTTGAAGCACGTGCAGCCAGAATTGAAAAAGGAAGGCGTTAACTTGAAGATCAAAGTCTTTCAAGATTACGTCTTACCTAATAAGGCATTGGCTTCGAAAGAATTAGATGCCAACTACTTCCAACACATCCCATTCTTGGATAACTGGAATAAGGAAAATAATGGGAGCCTCGTATCAGCGGGGAAGGTTCACTTGGAACCAATCGGTGTTTATTCCAAGAAAGTTAAGAGTCTAAAAGACTTGAAAGACGGCGCAACCGTTCTGGTCAGCAGCAACGTGGCTGACTATGGTCGGGTCCTGACGTTATTTAAGGATGCGGGTTTAATTACTTTGAAAAAAGGGACAGATTTAACTTCAGCAACTTTTAATGACATTAAGACCAACAAACGTCATTTGAAGTTTAAACATTCATACGAAGCTAAGTTAATGCCAACATTCTACAAAAATAACGAGGGTGACGCGGTCGTTATTAACGCGAACTACGCGGTTCAAGCTGGGTTGAATCCTAAGAAGGATGCGATTGCACTTGAAAAATCAGATTCACCATATGCCAACATTGTGGCTGTTCGTAAGGGTGATAAGAACAAGCCAGCTATTAAGAAACTAATGAAAGCTTTACGTTCTAAGAGCACCCAGAAATGGATTGAAAAGAAGTACAAGGGTGCCATCCTGCCAGTTTCGGCCGACTAAACGGACCATCTTAAATCAGAATATTGATTGATTGAGCTAGCTTCAGGGATTCCCTGAGGCTAGCTTTTTTCACGGAGTTTGACTACGGTAACTTTCCGAAGCGGGTTAATGAAAATGCACGTTTGATATTATCTAAGTAGTACTATTGATTAAATTCTTATGAGACAGCGTCCTGCTTGACTTTATAGCGGTTGCAAGGTACGCTAACCAAGTTAAATAAACTACAGATTGGGGTTTGCAGCATGCGTAAATATGGTGTGATCGGGTTAGGCCAAGTCGGTGCGACAGTGGCTTATACGTTGGTTCAACAAGGAACCGTTGATGAATTAGTTTTAATCGATAAGAATGAGGCCTTGGCCAAGGCGCAAAAACTCGATTTAGACGACGCGTCACCTCGTCTAAGCTCAACCACTAAGATTATTTTAAACGATTATTCAGCTTTGGCCGATGCCGAAGTGTTGATCGTGGCTTCTGGCAATATTGGTGCCATTGATATGAATAGTTCCAAGGGTCGCTTTGGTGAGTATGATTTAAACCAAGCGATTGTACGGGAGATCGCGCCCAAGATTGTGGCATCTGGCTTCAAGGGTATTTTGATCGATATTATGAATCCGTGTGACGTCATGACGGATTATTTACAACGAATGACAGGTTTTCCACGGCAACGGGTTTTTGGTACGGGGACCTTCTTAGATACGGCGCGGATGCAAAAGTATGTCGGACAAGCAGCTGGTACGAATGGTAAAAATGTTGCGGGGTACGTATATGGCGAACACGGCAACTCACAATTTGTAGCTTGGTCAACGGTTAGCGTCAATGGGCAGCCTATCAAAAATTTCCCAGGTCTGAACCTTGATCAACTTGAAGAAGATGCAAGGCAAGGGGCATTTGCAGTCATGGCGGGTAAGCATTATACAAACTTTGCGATTGCTACTTGTGGTGTCCGATTGGCAGAAGCTGTCAGCGCGGATGCACAACTGGCTTGCCCAGTTTCAGCTTTTGATCCGCAATATGGGACATACGTTGGCATGCCTGCTGTGATTGGTAAAAACGGGATTGAATCATTAATTCAACTAGATCTGACCACTGATGAACGAGCGTCGTTAGCAGCGTCAGCGAAGTTTATCAAGTCGCAAGTGGACGTTTTACCGCAAGCATAAGCTTTTTCTAAGCATGGATTGAAACATCTTGTCATTAAACGTGGCCTAATCAGGGTGTGCGGTGTGGACTTGGGTATTGGCTCAGGTTGGCTTCGTGACGTCTATAATTAGGTCACGTTTTATGATTGAATGGTTCTTTTGGGCAGACAGGCGCTGACATGCTAAAATAGAAGGTAAATTCGAGATTACGAGGTCATTATGCAAGCAGAGAAATTGATGCAGGTTAAGGATGCAGTGTTAAAGTTAAGACAACAACTTCGAGCGGGACAAATCTATCAGTCACTGCCCAGTCGAATGGCAACGCTGATTAAGCAGTTACCGAGTACCGTGACAACCACGGTAACGATTCCGAGCGACGAAGAGGTGCTTCCACTGATTGCAACACTTCATGAGCAGTTGAAGAAAGGCACGTTGACCGCGATGAGCGACGATCAAATCAAATTATTGATGGCACACGTTGGTTCGCTGAATCCGCTGGTTCGTGATCAAGGCGTCTACTATTTGTTAAACGAGGCATTACAGCAGCAGGTACTCACACCGGAACAGTTGGGCGATATTTTTGATCAGTTGATTCAAGATCAGATGTTATTTGCACACATCGATGAGCCGCAAAATGATGCCATTTATCAGCGGTCATTTGCGATACTATTACTGTCAGTGCTCTTGTATGCGGACCATGCGGGTCTCAAGTTTATGACACCCGCGCGGCTGGATCTAGTTGTTGAGCAAATGACAGTCTACATTTTACTCGAAAAGGATACTCGGGGGTTTGTGGGCACCACCGGTTGGGCGCATGCGTACACGCATATTGGTAATATCTTAGATGAACTGGCAGATGAGTCTCAACTCGCACGTGCGGATAAATTATTACTGTTGGCCGCATTGATTGCTCGTTATCAAAAGTTAACAACGCCGTTGATTTTTGGCGAGCCAGAACGACTATCGACTTATTTGACCTTGATTACAAACAAACATGAGCTTTATTGTGATTATTTGTTAACTGCGATGAAGGACTGGCATCAGCAGTTGATGATGCATACTCGTCCGGCTAGTGAAGCTGAATGGACGCAGATTTTCAATCGTAATCGATTATTGGAAGCACTTGCATTACACGATGATCTGCCAACGGCCGTCGTAGATTATTTGGATGATGAATTAGAATTTTTAGGTTAGTTTTGGAAGGAAGTCTTTTGAATGCAGGCAAAAGCAGTTGGATTAACGCAAGGGTTGCCAGTGAGCGATCCGAATAGTTTACAAGATGTCACCATTAATGTAAATCAACCTCGTGGCCGTGATATCTTAGTAGCCGTCTTAGCAACCGCAGTCAATCCAATCGATACGAAGCAGCGGCAAGGTCAATCGCCAGTGACAACGCCGCGAATACTAGGTTTTGATGCCGTTGCTAAAGTGTTGGCGGTCGGTGAAGCAGTGACAACGATTATGACAGATGATGTCGTTTATTATGCTGGCGCCGTCGATCGGCCGGGGAGTGATGCTCAGTATCAATTGGTTGATGAACGGTTAGTTGCGTGTGCCCCGAAAACGTGGTCGCCGGCGCAGTCAGCTGGTCTGCCGCTAACGACACTGACAGCTTGGGAAGCATTGTTTGAAAAATTACCATTCACTGCAGCGGCTGACGCGAATCTTGGTCAGAGCGTCCTTATCATCAATGGTGCTGGTGGGGTTGGCTCGATGGCCATCCAGTTGGCAAAGTGGGCGGGTCTTCAAGTTATTACGACGACTGGTAAGCCAGAAACCACTGAATGGGTTAAGCGGTTAGGTGCTGATATCGTCTTAGATTACCATCAAGATCTGGGATCGCAATTAGCTGCGGCCGGTTTGCAGGCTGTCGATCATGCGATACTATTACACTCTACGGATCAATACTTGCCATTAGTGACACCGCTAGTCCGGCCACTTGGCACGATCGTCGCCGTAGTGACAAATCAGCACCCCTTGCCAATGGCGTTACTAAAGCCGAAAAGTTTGAATTTTGCTTGGGAGTTTATGTTTACGAAGGCTAACTATCAGTTGCCATCGATGGCGACGCAGGGGAGTATTCTGGCACAGGTAGCGCAACTGGCCGATGCCGGGGTGATTGTACCGACGACCAAGCGGACTTTAGCTGGAATTAATGCAGCAAATTTGCGAACTGCGCACACAATCGTAGAGACGGGGCAAATGTTGGGTAAGATTGTCTTGACTGCGCCATTTGACGCGTAAAAAACAACGTTTTATTGTAAAAATGTTTTCAATTGTGCTCAGATATTGTAGAATTAACTAAGCCGTAGTATGAAATAAACCTTGATAGGATGAACAAAATTATGGAGACACAAAAAAAGATCCATGTTGGTATGTTGTTTGGTGGTAACTCTTCAGAACATGATGTTTCGAAGCGTTCAGCGCACAACATTTATGATGCCATGGACAAGAATAAGTACGAGATTGACTTGTTTTTAATCACGAAGAACGGGATTGTCTTGAGTGATGCTGCAACTCGGCGCGTATTTGATGGTGAACCAGAAGATCAAGTCGTCGCCGAAGAAATGCCAAAGTTGGACATGAGTGATCCATTAGCTCCCATCAAGAACCTGACACTGGCCAAAGATATTGATATCTTCTATCCAGTGGTTCATGGTAACTTAGGGGAAGATGGTACTTTACAAGGGCTGTTCAAGTTATTGAAAAAGCCGTATGTTGGTAGTGGTGTCTTAGCGTCGGCAGCTAGTTTTGATAAGGATATTACGAAGCAGATTTTAACGCATCATCATATTCAAAACACCAAGTACGTGGTGGTTACACCGGAAAACCGGGACCAAATGACGTACGCTTATTTACAAGTCCACGTGGGTGATCATTTATTCATTAAGCCAGCCAATCAAGGATCGTCGATTGGGATTCATAAAGCTGAGAATGAACAAGAATACTTGGATGGTTTGGCCGATGCGTTCAAATATGACTACAAGATTTTAGTTGAAGAATCGATTGACAATCCGCGTGAAGTGGAATGCTCGATCTTAGGCAATGAAAATCCTAAGGCATCTAAGCTTGGTGCCATTGATGTGCCGAAGACGGACACGTTCTACGACTATAATAATAAGTTCGTGGATGCGAGTGGTGTGACGTTCGAATTACCAGTCGAATTACCAGCTGATTTGACGAAACGGATTCAACAGATGTCGCTAGACGCGTTTAAAGCGCTTGGTCTAAAAGGAATGGCACGCGTTGATTTCTTAGTGTCTGAAGATGGTGAACCATACTTGGGTGAAATCAATACGTTACCTGGTTTTACTAACATTAGTTTATATCCAAAGCTATGGGAAGTTTCGGGCATTAGTTATACGGCGTTGATCGATCAATTGATCCAACTTGGTTTTGATGAATTCAAACGTCAATCTGATATTCACTATGATTTCGTTGCGTTAGACGCGGAATAAGATAGTAATGAGTTTTGTGGTGGTTGGGATGAAGCGATTCATCACGGCCGCCTTTTTTTGTGAGGAGGGGTCAGGTTGTTAAGTCGCGGATGGCACTTAGTGATGCAGGGAGCGCGCCAACTGGCTGGACCGCTAGCCTGCTGGTGGTTGGCCGGCATATTGCTGGCGGTACTCGCTAAGGTGCTCGGGATTCTGGTCGGTGGGGTAGTCAGCTTGCTAGGCTTGTTGCTTTTGAGTGCCTGGTTACCAGCCATGGTCGCTCGTAGTAATCATGAGTCGTGGCAGGCCGGTCAATTTTTGTATCGCTGGGTGCTGTTAATGTTTACGGCGGTGTGGTGGTTACCACTCGGTTGGTTAGGCTATTTAGCAACTTTACAAGCGAGCATACAATTGCCAGCGACTGTTCAAAATATAATCTTTAATACGCGTTATGACTGGCTTCCTGTGGCGGGACCACTTTGGCTGTTGGGCTGGCTGATTAGCTGGAAGTGGTTACCAGCACTCCAACGCCAATTGACCGCTCCGACCAGCTGGCGTAATTATTGGCGAACGGGTTGGCGGATTTCCTGGTGGACAGTCTTTAAAAAAAGTCGAAATGTGTGGCTGTTCCTGATTAGCTGGCTCGTTATGGCAATCATTGGTGGTGGCATAGTGTGGGCTAGTGGCGCTGTTAGCCAGCTGGTCAGTCAATTTGTTGCAGTTTTCATGATGACTGTGTTGCAACTGCTGGCTTGGTTAATGTTTATGGGATGGTGGTCGCGCCTTTGGCCAGAAACAGCAATCGCCGGTCACTCTAACTGGCAAACTGGGCTACTTACGTTGACCGGTTTGCTAGTCTTGGGTGGTTACGCAGGCTGGTGGCTAGGAACGCCACCAACGGCGCCGCTAGCAATTATTGCACATCGGGGTGTTAATGGTCGTGACGGTGTCCAAAATACCACAGCGGCGCTTAAAAGGACTGTAAAGCAAGTTCAGCCTGATATGGTCGAAATGGATATCCAGCCGACAGCGGATCGCCACTGGGTCGTCATGCATGATCCAACGCTGAAAGCTTTAGCGGGTCAACCCGGTCCCGTTCATGAGTACCCCGTTGATAAGTTGAGTGGATTACCACTACGGGAGCATGGTCAAAAAGGCTACTTGAGTACGTTTAAGCAGTACTTTGCGGTGGCACACAAATTACAGCAACCTTTATTAGTCGAAATCAAGTCAGTTGGGACGGCTGATCAACTAATGGGGATTTTTGCCGACAACTATGCACAACGACTGATACAACAAAAAGGGGCGGTACACTCTTTGGACTATCGTGTGATTGAACGATTACATCAACGGGCGGCGCAACTACCGGTTGGCTTCATAACGCCGTTTTATCTGACGGATTTTTCTAATTCCGTCGCGGGATTTTATTCTTTACAAGCACTGACCGCGACCCGTGAGCAGATCAGTGCGGCCCACCGCCAACATCGGATCGTCTACTTCTGGACTGTTGATCGGCCGCTTGCAATGCAGCGACTGACGGCCATGGGGGCTGACGGGCTGATCACAAATCGACCGGGCCAACTACGAAGATTACAGGGTCAATCTAAGCATTATTATTTTTATCAATTGATAAATTGGTTAGTTAGTTGGTTATAAACTACTGAAAGAAGTATGAGAACTAATCTTAATTATTAAGCCACGTCAACCGATTAATTGAGGGTGTCATGACAATTGATGTTTGCTGTTAATAAGGTTAATTCGCTCCCCTTTAAATCGCTTTCAGTAGTTCTCACTTTTAATGAACAAGTCCTTGATTAGGGTGGTTAACGAACTGTAAGCCTGGATAATTAATAAATGACCTTCGGCCGATATCATGGTATAAACTTAATATTAAATAAGAATTACGCGTATTTCTTGCTAAAATTCCGTTATGTGAATATAATTATATGCGTAATTGGTATTGTCCAATTGGTTAGTGCTCAATTATTCGAACGGATTAACGAGGATTGATTAGGTGTCACGATACCCTTGTTCATTTAGTGGGGGCAGCAAGGGGAGTTACAAAATGAGTTTGGTTTAAGGCAATCAATGAAGAGGGGTTAAGCATGAGAATATTAGGAGAAAAAGTGCGGCAGTTCAGAAAGCGGAAGGGCATGTCGCAGAAGGAACTGGCTGATGGGATTTGTACTCAGGCAACGATTAGTCTAATCGAGAAAAAAAGTAAAATTCCAAGTATGAAGATTATGATGAAAATTTGTAATCGATTAGGAATTCGTTTATCGGAAGTCATTATTGAAAATGACGACCAGTTATATCGGACCTTCAAAAAAATTGATACTTTGATTCGACATACACAACTGGAAGAGGCTCAGGATGTGTTCCAGCATATCCGTCCGAAGCAGTTACGTAGTAATACGGATAAGAAACAGTATTATTACTATGAGGGCTATCTTCAATTAGTGCTCAATGACAATGCTGACGAAGCCATCTTTAACTTTGGGATGTTGCTTAATCAGTTCGTCAAGTCTAGTCACGATATGTTTGCCATCCTGGCCACACTTGGAACCGGCTTAGCTTATGAACGTAAGCAGGCCTATGACAAGGCTGAAATTTTTGTCAAACAGGCAGTTGCTACCTTACACACAATGGATGCGCAAGCAATGCCGATGGGTGACGACGATTACTTACAAAATGAAATTTTGATTTACGCCTCAGCCGCACAATTGTA
Source organism: Lactiplantibacillus sp. YT640 (assembly GCF_049745435.1). Lineage (NCBI taxonomy): Bacteria > Bacillati > Bacillota > Bacilli > Lactobacillales > Lactobacillaceae > Lactiplantibacillus > Lactiplantibacillus sp. YT640. Next base: position 47,704 of record NZ_JBMNVY010000001.1, on the reverse strand, counting down.
TGCTAAGATCAATTTTCCAGAGGAAGCTTTGGAGTTGATCGACTTGGCACTCAAGAAGGCTCAGGAGAGTCAGTCACTTTATTTATTAGACCGTTTGTATGCACAAAAGGCGGCCAATGAAGTTGTTTTAAATAATGTCCAGTCAGCGCATGATCACTATTACGTGGCGTATGCGTTAAGTCTGGTGACACATAACAGTAGTTTGACCGAAAAAATCACGAAAGAAATGGCCGAGTACCATATTGCACCCTTGCAAGTGGCTAACGACGCTTAGATAACGTGATAGGACAGTTAGCGGTGAACGGCCGCGCTTAATGGGAGATATTGCGGTTCCCATTAGGCACGGCACACCGCTGACTGTCCTATTTTTAATACCGGGGGGAATGTGAAGATGAGTTGTCAAAACTGTGGTTACCAAAATTCACCGCATGCCGTGACTTGCCTAAAATGTGGTCATCGTCTAACGCCAGTGAATGGTGATGTCAATCAGCAAAGCCGAGTCCAGCGGCGGCGTCAACAATCACGGCGGACAACTTTTTCGAGTCGCTTTAGGCCACAAACACTCCTTGGGGTATTAATTGCGGGGTTACTATTGCTGGGTGGCGGCTATATCGTGGGACAACTATTGTGGTCGTCTACGACATCGGCAACTGCCGAGTCGGCAGGTAAAAGCCAGGTGCATAAGCCGGCTGCCAGCGATTCTGACGCACCGATGAAGGCAACACAGACATTTCCGACTACGACAGTTACTGATCTGGTTGCGCAAGCAACGAATGGGTTGGCTGGTCAAACTTCGGTAGCGGTGATGCCATTAACGGGTAGCCAGACCGTGGTTTTGAATAATCGAGCGCAACGTGCTGGCAGTTTGATCACGTTATTTATTATGGTCACTGCCTTTGATCAGGTCCATCAAAATAATTGGCGCATGCAGGATCGTTATACCCTGCGTGCTGCCGATAAAGTTGGTGGAACCGGGACGTTGCACACATTACCAGCTGGAAGCCAGTTGACGTATGCTGAAATCACGAAACGCATGATTACGGAGAGTGATAATACGGCTGCTAATATCATGTTGGATCGTGTTGGCGGCTTCTCGGCGGTCAACACGGAAATTGCACAGTTGGGTCTGACTGATACAAAAATGGCTCGGCGGTTAATGGATACTGCCGCACTAAAGGCCGGGCATGATAACGATACTTCGGTTCGGGATGTGGCAACGGTGCTGAAACGACTGGCGAACCTGCGTTTGATCTCGAACAAAGCCGATCACGCGATGTTAACGATTTTGAAGGCGAACACGGATCACAGTAAGTTGGTCAAAAATCTGCCAACACGCGCGACGATCTATAACAAAACTGGGGACTATCAAGCATACGGTGTTCAAAATGATGCGGCCATCGTTCAGAATCGTCAGGGAACTTTTATCATGACGATGATGACTGCTAGTGGGGAACGTACCGCGCAAACGGTCGCGATGAATGATCTTGGTCAGGCGCTTTACCGGGCAATTTTAGAGCAGTAAGTGGTATGATTTTGGCAAATAGTAAAAAATCGGCCAGTGAGGTAAGTAACTTCACTGAGCCGATTTTTATTGTACGTGTATCAAAAGATTACTTTTTCTTTGGTTTAGGAGCTGGCTTATTTTCCAAGTCAGTCCGGACAACGAGAACGTCACAAACAGCCATCCGAGTGACATATTCGGTGACTGACCCGATCAATAAGCGTTCAACCGCGTTGAGACCAGTTGCGCCAATCATAATTAAATCGATGCCCATATCCTTAGGAACGTCGCGCGCAATAATCGTCTTAGGTGCGCCATATTCAATCGAATAATCCACGTTATCTAAGCCGTCCGCCTTAGCTTCTGCAACGTACTTGTCCAACGTTTTTTGAGCAGTATCGGTCACTTGTTCAACCATGGTCGTATCAAAACTAGAAATGTTTTGGAAAGCACGGGTATCAACCACGTGGACCATGTGAACTGAGGCGTTAGGTCCGTTCCGTTTCGCGACGGCAACCGCCTTTTTAAATGCTAATTCCGCTTCATAAGAACCATCAACAGGAACTAAAATGTGTTGGTATTGTTGTAACATCATTCTCACCCCTCATTACTTTATAACTATATTGTAAAGGTTTTCGCAAAAAATAAAAAGCGTTTTCTATGAGATTTGCATGAAACTCACTAAAATTAGTGCAATTGCCATCATAATCAGTGAACCGCTAGCCAGTACAATGGCAATTAGCATTGTCGCTTGAACAAAGATGGTCACGAAACAGGCGATGGTAACTAGTAACATTAAGCCGCCACCATAGCGTGCGACGTGTTTGATTGTCGGCGCTTTGTTCGGGTCAAAAAAGAGAAATGGTCGGGACTGGTGCGTCAGCAGATAATAACTGAGCCAACCCGCAATGAGCGTGTATATGACAAGCAGTAATGTAATCAAAATGAACCTCCAACAGGTGATGTTAATCTTATTTTAGTTGATTCCGGAAGAGAAGACAAATGCAATGCTAGCTAAAGATAAGCGATTAGTACTAGTAGTTCACACAACACAATTTAGCGTCAAATGATTGCGACACACGTCATGCTGGTTTTATGAGGATGAGTAATTGTTCAGGAGTGCCGGATTGTTGCAGAAATACCCAAACCAGCGTGATGGACTGTATTTCAGTAGCCGAGATTAGTCATGTATAACCGGCTTCCCAATTAACCATTCTCCCCATGAGTTTTGGACGGTGTTAGTAAAATGACGTTGTGAACTTGGGTCGCTTTCACGCCACAAAAAAAGGCCAGGAACAAGTCCTGACCAACGGAAGTAAACTTCCGGAAAAACTAGTGGTGCCGTTAATCGCCCTTCAGTATTGACCCGCTTTAAGGCAGGTGGGACGTTCTGACTAATTCGCTAACTACCAAAGGATAAGGCATGTTATGGAATTAGCTAACGGACATCCCAAAGTAGTATTAATTGTTCGGCAACACTTTGTTTAGAGCAATGCGCACACCTTAGTAATTTCGACTCTTAGTCTAGCATATAAAAATAAAAGTTGCAATTATTAGCACAACCAAGGTATTGTTAGCGATTTCTCTCGTTAGCCTTTAATAATTTTTCGTATTGTTGCGCAAGGGCTGTTTCGTAGCGGCCATTTGTTTTGGGCTCGTAATACTTGGCTGATTTGATGGCATCTGGTAAATACTGTTGAGCGACCCAATCACCCGGGTGATCGTGTGGAAAATCGTATCCAACACCATGACCGAGTTTGGCAGCGCCTTGATAATGCGCATCCTTGATGTCGGCCGGGATATCACCGAAATGGCCGTCACGGACCGTTGTGAGCGCGGCATCAATGGCACTGATCCCTGAATTTGACTTTGGCGATAAGGCTAATTCAATCACAGCGTCAGCTAGCGGAATCCGTGCTTCAGGAAATCCCAATTGATCGGCAGCTTGAACAGCTGCGACGGTGTGGGCACACGCGGCTGGATTAGCTAATCCAATATCCTCATAGGCAATCACCATCAGCCGACGCATAATACTCTTTAAATCCCCCGCCTCAACTAGCCGGGCTAAGTAGTGTAATGCAGCGTTTACGTCGGAACCGCGTATGGACTTTTGAAAGGCCGAGATCACGTCGTAGTGGGCGTCACCATCTTTATCTGCGGATAAGGCTTTCTTTTGCAAGCATTCTTCAATCGTTTGTTGTGAAATGGCGATGGTGCCGTCATCGGCCGGAGACGATGATAATACGGCCAATTCTAACCCATTAAGGGCACTGCGCAAATCACCGTTGGTAGCGGTGCACAGGTGGTGCATGGCCGCAGGTGCTAAATCAACGTGGTAACTGCCAAGACCGTTTTTTTCGTCAGCGAGGGCTCGTTCCACCGCGTGCTGAATATCATCGTCAGTGAGCGGGAAAACTTGAAAGATCTGCGTTCGACTACGGATGGCTGGATTAATGCTAATATATGGATTTTCGGTCGTAGCACCAATCAAAATGATGCGGCCACTTTCTAAGTGAGGCAATAAAAAGTCTTGTTTAGTTTTATCCAACCGGTGGATTTCATCCAGCAGAAGAATGACCGTCCCGCTCATTTTGGCTTCTTCGGCTACGATTTGAAGTTGTTTTTTACTGTCGGTAGCTGCATTCAGCATGCGAAAAGCATACTTGGTGGAACCGGCAATGGCACTCGCGATACTAGTCTTGCCAGTACCTGGTGGGCCGTATAGAATCATTGATGATAGTCGTTTGGCTTTGACCATCCGGGCGATGATCTTGCCTGGGCCGACCAATTGTTGCTGGCCGACAACGTCTTTCAGCGTTTTTGGTCGCATCCGGTAGGCTAATGGTTGTTGCATCGTTTGAAATCCCTCCTTGCAAAACTAGTCCCAACTATTATAGCATTTACAATGAAGGACACCGAATAATCAGTTTAACGAACAAAATAATTATAAAGGATTGATCATTATGGAATTAGATGCCGTTGGTAAGGCAATTGTACAGTATCACTTAGTCCCACTCGTTCATCAGGCTAATTTAGGACTAGAGGTCACCATGCACCGGGTGGACGACCATGGTCACTTAGCGACGACAGCACACCCGCAAGCGTTTGGATCAGCGCAACAAAATCATCAGTTACGTCCGGGCTTTTCCGCAAGTGCTTTAAAGTTTACTACGCCGGTGCGTCGTGACATTCCTGCATTGATGGCGTATCTGAAGGGCTTGAATACCGCAGCACGGCGGTCACTCGATGCGGACGAACGACTTTGGCCACTGTCGAGTACGCCTGTGTTGCCGGATGATCTAACGAACGTGCCACTGGCTGATGTTGATCAAGTCAGCTATCAGCGTCGTCGCGACTTAGCTCGTAAGTATGAGTTACAGCGATTAATGACGACTGGTAGTCACGTGAATATGAGCTTGAATGAAGCTTTATTCACCCGTTTATATACTGAGACTTTCCATCAGCAGTATCACAGTTATGTTGACTTTCGCAATGCAATTTATCTGAAAGTCGCTCAGGGATTGGTGCGCATGAACTGGCTGATTCAGTATTTATTTGGCGCTTCACCACGCCTAGCCGTTACGGATACTACGAGTCGTCCACAGCGCAGTAGTGTTCAACATCCCGATGGTCGCTACAGTCAAGTGACGGGAGACTATACGTCAATTGATCGCTACGTGGCCAAGTTGACGGCGGCTGTTCGTCAACAGCAGTTGTTGTCGGTCAATGATTTTGACGGGCCAGTTCGGCTTCGGAGTAATGGGCAGCTAGCTATGATGGCCCGGCAGGGGGTCTATTATCTTGAATACCGGGGCTTGGATCTCGATCCAACTAGTCCAGTCGGGGTGGACGCGAACGCGGTGGCATTTGTTCGTTTGTTGGCGAGTTATTTCGTAATGATGCCGGCACTTCCAGCTAAGATGGTATCCCAAGTCAACGCTCAAGCTGACCAATTGACCCGTCAAGTTTTGGGTGAAAATCCAACGACGGCTAGTGCTCAGGCCGTGCCGGCTGTTCAAGTTTTAGATGCACTTGCTGATTTTGTTAAAACCTATGGCCTACCAAATGAAGATGCCGTGTTACTCAAACAGTTGAAGTCGCAGGTCACTGATCCAAAGAAGACGCTGAGTGCGCAGATTGCCATGCAAGCCGATCCGTTAGCATGGGCACTCGAACGGGCTGCACGCTATCAGGAATCGAGCAATGAACGTCCGTTTGAACTTGCGGGCTTTACCGCGCTAGATCTATCGAGCCAGCAACTAGCCCAGCAGGCCTTGACGCGGGGAGTGCAGGTGGACGTTGTTGACCCACACGCTAACATTTTACGATTGACTAAGTTAGGACGGTCGCAATTAGTTGTGAATGGGAGCGGAACGGATTTAAATCCACAGGCGCTAACGACCGTACTGACACATAAAGCAGCGGCCAAACAAATTCTGGCTGAGCACGGGGTTCCGGTGCCGGCTTCACAGACATATCATACAGCTAATCAGTTGATTGCTGATTATGATCGGTACGTTCAAGCTGGTGGGATCGTATTAAAAGCGGCGGATGAGTCGCACAAAGTAATTGTCTTTCGGATTATGCCCGAACGCGGACTGTTTGAACAAGTCGTCCGGCAACTATTTGAGCAAACGTCCGCGGTAATGGCCGAGGAAGTGGTAGTCGCATCAAGTTATCGCTTTTTGGTTATCGATGGTCGTGTGCAAGCAATCGTCGAACGAATTCCAGCCAATATTGTTGGTGATGGTCGCTCAACAGTCAAGACGTTACTTGACCGCAAAAATGGTCGAGCGTTGCGCGGGACCGCTTTTAAGTGGCCTCAATCAGCGCTACAGTTAGGAACGATCGAACGGTATCGCCTGGACTCATATCACTTGACCTTAGATTCTGTGGTCAGCCGGGGAACTCAAATCTTATTACGAGAGGATGCGACTTTTGGTAACGGGGCGGACGTGTTAGACGCGACGGCTGATATGCATCAATCCTATGTGCAGGCGGTGGAAAAGCTGGTAGCAGACTTACACTTAGCGGTCGCTGGGGTCGACGTGATGATTCCCAATCTCTATGCCGAATTAGTGCCAGAGCATCCTGAAATGGCGGTATACTTGGGTATTCATGCGGCGCCGTACTTGTATCCGCACTTGTTCCCAATGTTTGGTACTGCCCAACCAGTGGCGGGGCAGTTGTTGGATGCATTGTTTAAAAATGAAGATTAAAAACAAGAAAGCTGGCCTTGTCCAGCTTTTTTGATAGCTCATAATTAAGTGTCATGATTGAAAACACCTATTTCGAATTTTATCTAAATATCTCTTGTTGAATTCCTGGTTGCCTGTTATACTCTATTTAGATATATATCTAAATAGGTGATTGGAGGTAGCCCGTATGGCGTTGAATACGACCTTTAAAGCAATTGCAGATCCTGTCAGACGCCAGATTTTGGAAGATTTACGCCAGAATCGGCAATCGGCTGGTGAGATTGCGGCTCATTTCAAGTTAAGTAATGCAACGGTGTCTTATCATCTCAAGCTTTTGAAGCAAGCTGGTTTAGTTACCGTGACCAAGGAAAAAAATTATGTGTACTATGAGCTAAATGCGAGCGTATTTGAGGAAATGTTGACGTGGCTATATCGTTTTAGTCCAAAGCAGGGGGATGAAAAGTGATGACAAAAAGGAACTTGCAGTTGTGGCTGAGCTATATTGTTATTCTGTTACCAATGAGCTACGGCGTCGTGAATTATGCGGCCTTGCCCGCCAAAATGGCTATTCATTTTAATTTGGATAATCAACCTAATGGAATGGCCGCAAAATTATTAGTGGTCGTTGGCTTTCCAATTATGATGATGGCGTTTCAGCTGATTTGCGTTGGGGTGACACGGTTGAATGCCAATCATAAGGCACCGGCGCCACGGTTTGAACAGATGATCATTTGGATCGTGCCTGTACTATCAAGTGTGATCTATGCGACAACTATCAGTTATAACTTAGACCATCAATTGGATATTTGGCGTATTGCCGTTAGTTTGATTGCCTTTATTTTCATGGCCATCGGGAATTATTTGCCAACAATCAGTGCAAATCAATACGCGCAGATGCACCGAGGTGGTCACACGATTCGGCCAATGATTTGGCGGCGTGTTCGTTATTGGTTGGGCTATACGCTAGTTGGTGGTGGGATATTGTTACTACTGAGTATCGTCACAACAGCATGGGTTTCAGTCAGCCTCATGGGGATCATTGTTGCGGCCTTAGTTATCATGAGTCTTTATGGCACTCTAGCGCGTAATTAACGCAGTCAAACGTAAAAAGGTCCTCATCCGTGCGTGGATGGGGACCTTTGTTGTATTAAAGTAACTTTTTGAATTTATCTAGCAACCCAGGTGTTTTCTCGGCCTGGGGTGTTGCTGATGAAGCCTGCGAGGGATAACGCTGCGCAACATCAATAATATCTTGGTTAATGGCGCTTGCAGCAGTGAATACAAGCGCGTAATCATCATCAGCAGTGTGGTAGATGTCATCCGTTTTGATAGTGAATTTGATATTGGCTTGACTAGCCGCCTTGATATACGGCCCAATCAGTTCCTGGTCTAAATTACCATTAATATATAATTGGTCATCCGGATGGCTCGTAAATGCTTGATGAAGTGCGTCGACGTAATTGGCCTGTTTAATTTGGGCAACGGTCACTGCGACTTCGACGCGTTCCCGAAAGGTCCCCAGGTACTTGCGTTGTTCGTCGGGATGCAACTTTGGCGTCCCGTGCATGGCCGTTTCGATGCGGTCAACTGGTTGTTTATCTGTTTCAGCCATTGTCTAACATCCTTTCCTTGATAGTAATTATCATTGTAGCATGTTCCTCCAATAATAGCGAAGGGAAGGGGGGTAGCGTTGCGTTAGTGAATGCGGTATGGTTAATCTAAATTAGTTTTGGGGATGATAAAACTTGTTTACAAATCAAGATTTTGAAATTTTTAATGACCAGACGTTAGCGGGCCGCATGCATTTAATCAAAACGGTGATCGATCCTAAGTTCGAACAGGTCGCACCAACGATTATAGCGAGTTTACAAACACCTAGCGAGCCACCGTTCTACGCGCACGTTGCCAAACATTTACGGCGATTTAAGAATCCACCGGTAGACACTTGGGTCGCTTTTAGTCAAAACAAACGGAGCTACAAAGCCTGGCCACATTTTGAATTGGGGCTATGGCCTGACCGTTTGTTTATCTATTTTGATATTTTGGATGAGTGTAAACCGGCCGTGCAGGCAAAGATGCAACTCGCAGATTTAACACCACTTTTGAAGGCCTTGCCGGCGGGCTATGTTATCAGTAATAATCATGGGGTGCCGGCCACGCAACTTGCAACACCGGCCAATATTACGCAGGCCATCAAGAAATTCGATCAGTATAAACACAGCGAGTTGGTCGTGGGCCGCGCAGTCTTGGTCGGTGATCCGTTATTTGAAGATGCTGATACGTTGAATAAATTGATCATCACAACATTCAAACAATTATTGTCGATTTATCAACCGGTCATGGCGGCTGTGAGTGCTGAGCGTCAGGTCTGAAATTAACAGAACATACAAAAAAACCGCCGCAAACGCGACGGTTTTTAAATACCGGAAATTAAAGTTTGTTGTAGTATTCAACGATTAATGATTCGTCGATATCTGCTTCAAGTTCTTCACGTTCTGGTAAACGAGTTAATGAGCCTTCAAGCTTATCAGCATCGAATTGAACGAAGTTAGGGCGTGCAACAACGGCTTCAACAGCACCGGTGATAACAGCCAACTTCTTGGACTTTTCACGAACTGAGACAACTTGGCCGACACTAACTTCGTATGAAGGGATGTCAACACGCTTGCCATCAACAGTGATGTGACCATGGTTTACTAATTGACGAGCTTGGCGACGAGTTGTTGCTAAGCCTAAACGGTAAACCATGTTATCCAAACGACGTTCGAGTAAGATCATGAAGTTAACACCATGCTTACCTTCGCGAATCTTACCAGCTTTGATGAATAAGTTAGCGAATTGACGTTCAGTTAAACCGTACATCATCCGTAACTTTTGCTTTTCACGTAATTGTGTACCGTATTCAGAAAGCTTACCGCGACGACCTTGGCCATGATCACCAGGTGCGTAAGGACGACGAGCTAATTCTTTACCAGTACCTGAAAGGGACATTCCCAAACGACGGGAAATTTTCCAACTTGGACCTGTATAACGAGACATAAAATGTTTCCTCCAATAATTTTAGTTGGAGTAAAATAATCCGATGTAAGTTCGATATTCGTTCAGATTGGACTGCAGGTTTCACCATTGCAGCCGCAGGTTACTAACTGACCAAAATATTGGCACCAATCTGTTGACGAGCTTACCCACTCACTGCTGCATTATTTTACACAAAGAGTAGCATAACACGTTTAATGCTGATTAGTCAATGTGTGACGTCAGAATCGCCACAAATTCGGTCAATTCAGCTTCGTTATCAGCATTGAATCGGTCTAATGATGGAGAGTCGACGTCGAGTACGCCGATTTGGTGGCCGTCCTTGGTGATTGGGACCACGATCTCAGAGTTGCTGGCGCTGTCACAAGCGATGTGGCCGGGGAATTGATGGACATCGGCTACCCGTTGGTTCGTTTGCGTTTCAAAAGCAGTTCCGACGACACCAGCCCCAACTTTGATGTGCATGCAAGCGACTTTGCCTTGGAAGGGACCTAAGTCGAGCTCGCCAGTTTGTTCGTTAAATAAGTAAAAGCCGGCCCAGTTAAGGTTGTCATAAGTACTGTTGAGGAGGGCACTAGCATTAGCTAAGTTCGCGACCAGGTTAGTTTCTTGAAACAGTAGGGCGTCGAGTTGTTGGTTCATAAGTGATGTTTCCGTGGTAGCCATGTAAAAAATCCTCCTTGAATGTTAATAAATTGTTACTGTCCGCTAGTTACGTCTATGTTATAATTTAAGATAGATTTTAATTGGATTTTCAGAAAAAAGCAAGGTTACGGTTCTCAACAGGGTGAGGCGCAACGCAATTAAAACGGAATAAATAATGTAAGGGGTATTCGTATGCAAGTAGCAATCGGCATTGTTGTGGTTGCGATTGTCATCTACGCGGCGGTCAAAGGCTTTCAATTTTATATCGACAAGCAAGTCCGTCAATTGACGGAACGGCAACAGGCGCTAGTCAAGCAATCGCAGACCACAGATTTCGAAAAAATTGAACAACTCGGACTAACGGGCGGATCGTTAGCGAAGTTGGAAGCGTTGCAGAGCGCTGGTCAAGAAGTTGATAATGATCAGTTACCCGCCGTTAGTGAGCAATTAACGGCCATTACTTCGCAGGCGCGGGGCATCAGATTTCTCGATGCTCAGCAGAATCTGAAGAAGGTTGCGGCCACATTAGATACGATTGAACAACGACAGGCAGAAATTCGTCAGGGCTTGCAGGCCTTAGATGACGCGGATGCCGCGCACCGCCAAGCAGTGGCTAGTTTAGAGAAGAAGTACCAAAACATACGGAAGACGTTATTATCGCAAAACTTTTCATTTGGTCCGAGCATCGACAAATTGGAGGATCAGTTAGCTAACTTAGAAAGTGATTTTGATCATTTTTCCGAATTAGCCAAGGCTGGCGATCATGACGCGGCTGAAAAGGTTTTGGATCAGTTACATCACGATACTGGCACTCTTGAAATGGATATTGATCGGATTCCACCGATTTATAAGGACCTAGTGAGTGGGTTTCCTGATCAGTTAGCCGAACTGGCTAGTGGTTATCAACAATTAACGGCTCAACATTTTCACTTTGAGGTCGAATCGATTGATCCAGAAATCAAAGCGTTACAGCAAGCAATCGACGATAATATTGCGTTACTTGGTGATTTGAAAGTTACGGATGCTGAAAACGGCAATCATGCGATTGAAAAGCGGATCGACCACTTATACGACGTGATGCAAGCAGAGATCGATGCTAAGGCCGTTGTTGATCAACAACAAGAAGAAATCAGTAAGTTCTTGACACATGCCATGAATCAGAATCACCGCTTACAAATTGAGTTGGATCGATTAGCACAAAGCTATACGTTGAATAATGGCGAAGTTGAACGGACGCGTGAATTGAACGAACAACTGAAGAATATCGAAGCTGTTTATCAGGCGGACGTCACAGCTATTACTAGTAAGCAAGCTGTCTTTAGTGAGATCGCAGCTCATTTTGCCGAACAAGATGAGCAGTTGAAAGGCATTGAAGAAGAACAAGTGGCAATTAACAAAGGTGTGGCGAGTTTGACCGCTGAAGAGTCCAAAGCCCACGAGACGCTGCAACGGTTCGATTTTGAAATCCACGCGATCAAACGCCAGGTTGAAAATTTGAACTTGCCTGGACTACCGAAAGACTATTTGGACTATTTCAAAGTAGTTGCCAAGGAAATCGAACGGCTTGACCATGATATTAATAAGCTTGTGATCAATATGGAAGACATCACGAAACAGTTGATTGTTATTCAGGCGGACATGGCGACCTTAAAGGAAAAGACCAGTGATTTAACGGATGCTGCGGTTATGGCGGAACAGCTCTTACAATACGCTAACCGTTACAAGACGAATCATGAAGAGGTGCAAGAAGCCAGCGTGGAAGCACAACGGTTGTTTACCGAGACTCATGACTACGCGCGGAGTTTAGAAGTAATTGCAACAGCTGTGGATAAAGTTGATCCGGGGTCCTATAAACGGATTGAGGACAGTTACTATGCGAACAAACAAGCTGATAAGATGAACGATGAGGCCTGACGAGGATAGTTGGGACCGCCCATATGCAAAATTTTAGTTAACTGAAAATAACCAGCTGGTGGTGATTGTTAAATGACAACCGCCACCAGCTGGTTTTTAGTTGGCATCATGATGCAAGTAGTCGTGATGGTTCTGAGAAGGGTGACTGGGAACGGCCAACAAAAATGGTGTTTAGGACGCAATTGTCGTGTGATTAATCAGAAATTTGAAACAAAAACCCTTGTTTCACTAGTAATATTTGGTATAATTGCAAAGAATTCTTATCGAAAGTAAGTGCAATGCACACTTTCTTGGAAAGAGAAGGCGTAGTAATGATTTATTTTGACAATAGTGCGACGACGCAAGCTGCTCCTGCCGTACTGGAGACGTATACAACGGTTTCCCAAAAAATTTGGGGTAATCCGTCTAGTTTGCATAACTTTGGTGAAACGGCCTTTCATTTGTTGGAACAATCACGTCAACAAATTGCCGGCTTACTAGGTGTGCAAGCCCACGAAATTTTCTTCACGTCTGGTGGGACGGAAGGCGATAATTGGGTTTTGAAGGGTACAGCGATTGAAAAGCGGGCCTTTGGGAAGCATCTAATTACCACGGCGGTGGAACATCCTGCCATTCATAATTCGATGGAACAATTGAAGGAACTTGGTTATGAAGTGACTTACTTACCGGTCGATCAGGAAGGCCGCATCAACGTGGCGGACTTGAAAGCGGCAATTCGGCCTGACACGATTTTAGTGTCAACGATGGCAGTCAATAATGAAATCGGTACGATTCAGCCTTTACTTGGAGTGGCGGAACTACTGAAACAATATCCGAAAATTCATTTTCATATTGATGCAGTCCAAGGAATTGGTAAAGGAATCCAGAACATGATCATGAATGACCGGGTGGATTTTGTGACCTTTTCAGGGCACAAGTTTCATGCGACTCGCGGGGTTGGCTTTATTTACGCGCGCAATGGTCGTAAGTTAGCGCCATTAATGAATGGCGGCGGTCAGGAAAGTAACTGGCGTTCTGGAACTGAGAACTTACCAGCAATTGCCGGCATGGCGAAGGCCCTGCGATTGTTGCTCACGGATGAAGATGGTAAGGTAGCTCGTGAGCGAGCTATCAAACAGCGAATCTACGAGCACATTAAGTCGTTTCCTAAAGTGACGATTTTCAGTCAGCCAACGACGGGGTTCGCACCCCACATACTGTGTTTTACGATCAACGGTGTGCGGGGCGAGACCATTGTTCACGCGTTTGAAGATCAGGGCATTTATATCTCAACAACGAGTGCCTGCTCATCGAAGAAACACTTGGCCTCCAGTACTTTAATGGCGATGCACGTGCAAGAAAACATTGCGACGAGTGCTGTGCGGGTCAGCCTCGATGAGAATAATACGCTGGCAGAAGCTGACCAGTTTATTAAAGTATTTGATCAACTTTATCAAAAATTCTCAAAAATTAATGCAGACGCATAACGGAAAGGAACTTGTTCATGCAGTACACTGAAATCATGGTACGTTATGGTGAACTATCGACCAAGGGTAAAAACCGGCGGAACTTTATCGATAGCTTAGGCCGTAACGTACGCAAAGCGTTGCACGACTTTCCAGAACTAAAGGTCCACGCGAACCGTGACCGGATGCACATCATGTTAAATGGTGAGGATGCCGATAAAGTCATGGGCCGTTTGAAGCTAGTTTTTGGAATTCAAAACTTTTCACCAAGTATTCGCGTCGATGCCGACATGGATGCCGTCTATGAAACGGCGATTGCGATGGTCAAAGCCCAGTTTAAACCGGGGATGACTTTTAAAATTTACACACGGCGCTCCGATCATCAGTTTGAATACGATACAAATCAAATCAATGACATGCTCGGTGGGCAAATCTTGGACCACGTTGACGGGATTCAAGTTAAGATGAAGAATCCGGACATTGTGTTACGTGTTGAAGTTCGGTTAAACGGTATCTTCTTATCATCAGAAACGATTCAGGGTGCCGGGGGATTACCGGTCGGCACCGCTGGCAAGGGAATGCTGATGCTTTCTGGTGGGATTGATTCACCAGTTGCCGGCTACCTTGGCATGAAGCGTGGTGTGGACATGGAAATGGTCCATTTCTTCAGTCCGCCATACACGAGTGAACAGGCGTTAGCAAAGGCCAAGCAGTTAGCGTCAACGCTAGCAAGTTACTCTGGTAGCGTGAAGTTTATTCAGATTCCATTCACTGAGATTCAAGAAGAAATCAAAGAAAAAGTGCCCGAGGGTTATCTTATGACCGTTCAACGGCGCCTAATGATGCGTTTGATGGACGCCATTACGCGTCAACGGCATGGTAAGGCGATTTTTAATGGTGAATCATTAGGGCAAGTGGCTTCACAAACGATGGATAGCATGATTGCCATCAATGATGTGACCACCTTGCCGGTTTTGCGCCCAGTGATTTCCATGGACAAGACGGAAATTATTAAGATTGCCGAAGATATTGATACCTATGACTTGTCGATCATGCCATTTGAAGATTGTTGTACGATTTTTGCGCCGCCAGCACCCAAGACGCATCCGAAGCTAGACCGTTCACGGTCCTACGAAGAACGGATTGATGTTGAAGGACTGATGGCACGCGCTTTGGCTGGTGTTAAAATGACTGAGATCAAGCCGGGTGAAAATTATTTGAATACACAAGAAGACGTTTTTGCTGAACTATTGTAGGTCAAAAACGGGTGATATTATTACCCTAAAAACGAGTACCCGGTAATACTGGGTACTCGTTTTTTTGATTTTTTGGATGATCAAGCAGGGACGCGCGGAAGCTCATTTCGTAATGGTAAGTCAGCTAAATAATAGGTCATAATCAGCGAACCAAGGTCGTGACTATGCTACGATAAATTTAGATTGAATCAGCGAGGTGAGTGGATGGAGTGGCAACAATTATTAATGGAAAATACGGCGTTGATCAATGCACAGGTTGTTCAGATTGGGCTGGAACGGGAAGGCCAGCGGGTAACGGTGACCGGTCATTTGGCGGATACGGCATTATCACCAACACTTATCAGCGAGTTGTCCGGCCTGCAACGGGACTTTGCGGAGACACAGTTGGAGTTAGTCACCCAACCGCAAGCAAGTGCGGTTGCTGCGTTGCACGCCTTAACGATGCTCACACAACAAGTCCGGCAAAGGCTTCTGCCTGAACTGATTTGGCCGCTAAGCATGCCGCCCATACTTCCACGAGAAGACCGGGATATTCCAATCGCTAAGTTGGATGCGGCCGCTGTCGCCTATCGACAAGGACTTGCTCACCGCTATGGCCGACGACGTCAAATGTTGTCAGGTGTTCACTGTAATGTGAGCTTGGCGGCTAGTCTGATGATGGGATTGTATCAGGCCCAGACAGATAGTCGTGATTTCACCACCTTTCAAAATCACTGTTACCTGCACATTGCGCAGAATTATTTGCACTATCGCTGGCTACTGACGTATCTTTATGGCTGCTCACCATGCTGCTGGCCACAGTCTGGTCTTACGCCACCAGCCCAGCCCGTTCGAAGCTTACGCAACAGTTCTAGCGGGTATACCAATCGGCCGGGTGTTACGGTCTCGTACGCGTCGTTAAATGATTATTGTCAAACACTGCAAGCGGCCGTTGATAATGGAAAATTAAGTGCGACCAAGGAATTTTACGGTCAGGTTCGGTTGCGTCATGCTGGTGGTCATTCACAACTATGTCAGGATGGGATTCAATACTTGGAATTACGTAACTTAGATCTGAACCCATGGGCCGGTGCGGGCATCGATCTGTCCCAACTGACCTGCTTAACGTGGTTCGTTTTACTGATGCTCTGGTTACCAGTGCCAGCTAGTACGGATAATTGGATTCAGGCGGGTCAGCGCGCCAACGAACAAGTTGCCATCGAAACCCCCATGCAAGTGACTCGACAGCTAACTGAAGGCGAACAACTAGCTGACGCGCTACAAACTATGGCTACCAGTTTACATCAACCACACGCGTTGCAAGTCGCCCAACATATCTTAACTAGTCTGCACGACCCGGCCAACACACTCGCTGCCCGCTGGGAACAACAAACAAACGATTCGCTCGAACGTGCAACCCAACTTGCACTCCAGCTGGCTACGACACCACATTTTAATGCTTGAATATACTGAAATCGGCGTACACACGTGTTGGCACGTTAGGACGCACATCGGCTGACGAACAACAAACCAACTAATAAGCACGTTTAAACCATGACTAACGTCAAATAACGCGTCGCATGTCAAGAATGATAATTTTTGAGACGATTATTTGCGCGGAAACTGAAATTGCGTTAAATTTGAGCTATACTATTACTACCACAAATATTAGAAAACCATTAGTTATCGAAGGGGTGTTTTACGTGCAAGTATTATTTCATGATCAAGCATTAGACTTAGTCGGTGAACCGTTACAAGATGGTGACCAGTTACCGAAGTTCAAAGTGTTCACTACCCATGATGAAAAGATTAAGACTAAGGACTTGCTAGGTAAGCCTGTCTTGTTAAGTGTGATGCCAGATATTGATACGCGAGTTTGTTCTATTCAAACAAAGAAGTTCAATCAACAGGCTGATAAGTACCCCCACGTTCAATTTTTAGCCATTTCCAATAACGCGGTTGCTGACCAAGCTGGTTGGTGCGCTAAGGAAGGCGTTAAGAACTTAACGGTGGCTTCCGATGAAGAACTATCCTTTGGTTACGCCACCAATCTATACTTGCCCAACAATGGGACGTTGACCCGGGCGATTTATGTCGCTGATGCGGCCGGTAAAATCGTTTATCATGAAATCGTGCCAGATGTTAGTCACGAGCCAAATTACGTTGCGGCACTGGATGCCCTAAAACAATTCGAATAAGGATTGACGGCACTCAGGAAATTCATTACAATAGTGACAACCAGCAATGAGCAAGAGAGTAGCGATAAACAACGTCAACAGAGAGAGCGTGAACAGTGAAACACGCTTGGCGGTTTTAGCGTGAAGGTAGCTTGCGAGCTGCTATTCTGAACTGTTTTAGTAGGAATAGCCGGACGGGATACACCGTTCGTTAACAACGATGTTTAAGCTGTAAAGCGATCACTTGTGATGGCTTTAAAATTAGGTGGTACCGCGAAGTCCATTCGTCCTAGTCTAATAGGATGAGTGGACTTTTTTAGTGCCAAAAGAAAGGATGTGCCCCAATGTCAGAAGAACCAACTACTGATATGCCAACTAAGTATGATCCGACCGCCGTGGAATCAGGTCGTTATCAGACTTGGTTAGACCAAGATTTATTTAAGCCTTCGGGCGACAAGAAAGCTAAACCCTATTCAATCGTGATTCCACCGCCAAATGTCACGGGTAAGTTGCATTTAGGCCACGCTTGGGATACCACGTTACAAGATATTATTATTCGTCAGAAACGAATGCAAGGTTTTGATACTTTATGGTTACCAGGAATGGATCATGCCGGCATTGCCACACAGGCAAAGGTTGAGGCCAAACTGCGCGAACAAGGGATCAGCCGTTACGATCTTGGTCGTGAGAAGTTTATTCAACAAGTTTGGGATTGGAAAGACGAATACGCGTCGATTATCAAACAACAGTGGGCTAAGATGGGATTGTCATTGGACTATTCTCGTGAACGGTTCACCATGGATGATGGCCTGTCAGATGCGGTTAAGAAAGTCTTCGTTGATCTTTACAACAAGGGCTTGATTTATCGTGGTGAATACATCATCAACTGGGATCCTCAAGCACGGACGGCTTTGTCTGATATCGAAGTGATTCATAAGGATGACAAGGGTGCGTTCTACCACGTCAAGTACCCATTTGCTGACAAAGACTATACTTTCAATGGTAAACATTACATTGAAATTGCCACGACTCGTCCTGAAACCATGATGGGCGATACCGCCGTTGCGGTTAATCCGAGTGATGACCGTTACAAGGAATTGGTTGGCAAAAAAGTCATCTTGCCATTAGCAGAACGTGAAATTCCAATTATCGCCGATGCGTACGTTGACCCTGAGTTTGGAACTGGAATGGTGAAAATCACGCCTGCTCATGACCCGAATGACTTTAAAGTCGGCAACCGGCATGATTTGAAACGGATTAACACCATGAATGATGATGCTTCAATGAACGCCAATGCGGGTAAATACGAAGGTATGGACCGTTTTGAAGCACGTAAAGCGATGGTCAAGGATCTTGAAGATCAAGATTTGATGATTAAAATCGACCCAATTGTGCATAGCGTTGGGCATTCTGAACGGACTGATGTCCAAGTTGAAGCGCGGCTCTCAACCCAGTGGTTTGTGAAGATGAAGCCACTTGCCGAACAAGCTTTGAAGAATCAAGAGGGTGACGATGCCGTTGACTTTATTCCTAAGCGGTTTGAAGATGCCTTTAAGCAGTGGATGGAAAACATCCATGATTGGGTTATTTCACGCCAGCTCTGGTGGGGACATCGGATTCCAGCTTGGTATAACAAGACGACCGGTGAAACGTATGTCGGTGTTGATGGACCAAAAGATCCAGAAAACTGGGAACAGGATCCAGACGTGTTGGATACTTGGTTCTCAAGTGCACTTTGGCCATTTTCAACAATGGGCTGGCCAAACACTGATGCGGAAGACTTTAAGCGCTATTTCCCAACGAATACCTTAGTGACTGGCTATGATATTTTGCCATTCTGGGTTTCAAGGATGATTTTCCAAAGTCTTGAATTTACAGGAAGGCGACCATTCAAGAATGTTCTTTTACATGGCCTGATTCGTGATGAACATGGTGTTAAAATGAGCAAATCACTCGGTAACGGGATTGATCCAATGGATGTGATTGAAAAGTACGGGGCCGATGCATTACGGTGGTTCTTATCTAACGGGTCGACGGCCGGCCAAGATGTGCGGTTCAGCTATACAAAGATGGATGCTGCATGGAACTTTATTAACAAGATTTGGAACGCCAGCCGTTACGTTATCATGAACCTGGGCACCATGGACAAACCGGAATTACCAGCTGCAAGTGACTGGACGTTAGCAGATAAGTGGATTTTGAGTCGTTTGAACGCGACGGTCAAACAAGTGACGACTACCTTTGATAAGTTTGACTTTGGTGAAGCTGGTCGAGCCTTGTACAACTTTATCTGGAATGACTTCTGTGACTGGTATATCGAAATGAGTAAGGAAGTCTTGACCGGTGATGACGCTCAAGCCAAGGCCAATACCCAAAACGTGTTAGCCTATGTCTTGGATCAAATCTTACGGTTATTGCACCCAATCATGCCATTTGTGACCGAAAAGATTTGGTTATCAATGCCACACGTTGGTGAATCCTTAGTAGTCGCTGCTTATCCTGTTGACCATCCTGAATTTGATGACGAAACGGCGGAAAGTGATATGGCCTCACTTATTGAATTGATTACGGCCGTTCGGAGCATTCGAGCAGAAGCTAATGCGAAGATGTCATCAGCCGTGGATCTATTAATTAAGACGGACAACACTCGGTTACAAGCTGTTTTCAAAGCTAATGAAGATTATATTCAACGGTTTGCACATCCGAAGACACTGTCAATTGGCGCCGACGTGGTTGCACCGAAGTTAGCCATGACACAAGTGATTAGTGATGCGGAAGTTTACATTCCGTTAGCTGAACTTGTTGACCTCGATGAAGAAGTCAAAAAACTTGAAAAAGAACAAGCCAAGTTTGAAAGCGAAGCCGCACGGGCGACGAAGAAGTTAGGTAACGAACGCTTTGTTGCCAATGCCCCTGAAGACGTCGTTAATAGTGAAAAAGAGAAGTTAGCGGACAATCAGACAAAACTAGCTGCCTTAAAGCAACGTTTAGTTGATATTAAGGCTGAAGCTTAATTTGCGATAATAGTTAACTGAAATGTGTGTTACTGGTAAAATGGTAATCGTCCCGTTTTGGGATGGTTACCATTTTATTATTAAAACGTAAAATATAAGGGCTCATTAGCTAGAAGTATGGTGAGCAAACGGCCAAATGATGATTCGCGCGGTTTACAGGAAGGAAGACCAACATGATTGACACTTATTCAGCAGCATTAGCCTTTATTCACGGCCGGACTCAGTTCAAAAAAGCCCCGACACTCAGTCGTATGCGCCAATTCTTACATGAATTGGGTGATCCACAGTTAAAGGTGGCCGGCATTCACGTGGCGGGGACCAATGGCAAGGGGTCGACGGTTGCGAATTTACGCGAATTATTTATGGCAGATGGGCTAACGGTGGGAACTTTCACGTCGCCGTTCATTGTTCGCTTCAATGAACGGATCAGTGTTGACGGCACCCCCATCAGCGATGAAGAACTTGTTGGTCTGGTGCAACAGATTCAACCGATCGTTGCCAAGCTTGACGCGACATTGGCAAGTGGGGGCCCCACAGAATTTGAGATCATTACCGCAATGATGTTTCTTTACTTTGCTGCTCAGCCAATCGATATTGCCATTATTGAAGTTGGGTTGGGTGGGTTATACGATTCTACCAATGTTTGGACACCAGCCGTTAGTGTGATTACTACGATCGGTTATGATCATATGCAAATTCTAGGTAATACATTGACGGCGATTGCGACTCAAAAAGCAGGTATCATTAAGACGCAGGTGCCGGTAATTGTTGGTAAATTACCGGCTGAAGCACAGCAAGTGATGATTGATACCGCCATGAGCAAACGGGCGCCGTTGCGGACGTTGGGAGTTGATTTTACAACCAAATTATTACCGCCCCAAGGCTGGCAAGAACGGTTTAACTTTGACGGGTTAGAGGCGCATTTTAAAGACTTGACAACTCCGCTACTGGGAGACTATCAAGTTGATAATGCGGCCGTTGCAATAGCGGCGTACCTAACTTACCACCAAGCGACTCAGCTACCCGTGGTCACTAGCGACGTCAAAGCGGCTGTGACAGCAACACAATGGCCTGGCCGTTTCGAACGCTTGAATCAGGACCCACTGATCATGATTGACGGTGCGCACAATGAGCCGGCAGTAACTGAATTAGCAGCTACTTTGAGTGAGCGATTTGGACAGCAAACCGTTTATGTCATCTTTGCGGTCTTAGCGGATAAGCAGCATCAACAAATGATTCAGACCTTGGGCGCATTACCTAATGTTCAATTACGGTTGACACAATTCGAAGGTCCGAACGCAAAACGTCCAGCGACCGACCCGACGATGTTGGCACATGAAATGCCAAATGGCCGGACCGCTGAAGTATTTGATAATTGGCAAGCTGCCTTGATGCAGACACTCCAAGAAATGTCGAGTGATGATGCGTTACTACTAACGGGGTCGCTGTACTTTATTAGTGACGTACGGGCTTATTTCAAGGATGGCAGCGACTCAGAAACTGATTAGGGGCTGACACGGATGCTTAGAAGACAATTGCGCAAGAAATAATACTGCGTCCTTGGTACTGATATTATCAAAGATGATTGTGAGTTAACTGAAAAAATTGCGTTAAAATGTCGGTGAATTAATGGTTAGCCGGTCACTTTACGAAACTACTAGGTAGAAAGGGTGGTTTCAATGACGATGATCAGCGAAGAACAAATACCGACAGCACAAGTTCGTGAATTAATGCAAGCCTACTTTGGGACGTTTTTACCCAACGACGCGGTGACTAGCGCGATGCAGGCCTTTGAGCGTGAGTACCCGATAGAGGACGCTATAGAGTGGTTACATGAGTCGTCTGAAAATCCGCGCTGGCAAGGTTTAATCGTGGCGCTCAGATGTGGGCAACTATTACCCCGGCCAAGTCGATTAATTTTGGGGCAGGTATATGGTAGTGAACAACTGGGAGCCGTTTTAGCACGGGACTTTGCCAACTTAGAGCAGGAACAGTTGCAATTGTTATGCTTAGATACGAAAAATCAAGTGATCAAACGCCAGGTCGTCTTTCAGGGCACGCTCAATAGTTGTCCGGCTCAACCGCGGGAAATTATTAAAGTTGCCCTAACGACACCGACTGCCCGGGTCGTTATTGCACATAATCATCCGAGTGGTGATGTGACGCCGTCAAAAAAAGACGTTGAATTTACCAAGCGGTTACAACTGGCTTGTGAACTGATGGGGTTACCGCTCTTGGATAGCTTTATTATCGGTGTAAACGATTACTTTAGTTTTGCCGAGCAGGGCGTGTTAAATTGTAATACGGATTCGTAACAGAATGTGGTAAAATAACGGGGTTAGGACCGATAATTTAATCGGCCTGATCGCGTTTTTTTTGTTAAATTTTATCTAAGTTAAATAGTGGGACTGTATTTTTCATTAATTTACGGTATGCTAGGATTCAGGCAATGCTTTTTTAATGCAGTGCGACTATGCTATAATACTTACTATTATGACTAAATAAAAAATTAAATTTGTTAATGATGAAGGGATGAATGTAGTGTTCGGATTTGGGACAAAGAATATCGGGATCGATCTCGGTACGGCCAACACAATTGTGTACGTTGACGGCAAGGGCATCGTATTACGTGAACCATCCGTAGTTGCGAAGAACACGAAAACTGGTGAAATTGTATCAGTTGGTTCAGAAGCACGGGATATGATTGGGAGAACCCCAGCAAGCATTGTGGCGATTCGGCCAATGAAGGATGGCGTTATTGCGGACTACGATACGACCGTTGCGATGATGAAGTACTTTATTCAAAAGACACTCGGCCGCTCAAATGGTAAGCCATACGTCATGGTTTGTGTACCAAGTGGGGTTACCGAAGTTGAAAAGCGGGCCGTTATTGATGCAACACGGGTTGCAGGTGCGCGGGATGCATATGTCATTGAAGAACCATTTGCAGCCGCTATTGGTGCAGGGCTGCCAGTCATGGATCCAACTGGGAGCATGGTCGTTGATATTGGTGGTGGGACTACCGATGTTGCGACAATTTCCTTAGGTGGGATCGTATCAAGCCGTTCAATTCGAATGGCTGGCGATAAGATCGATGACTCAATCATTTACCATGTTCGCCAGAAGTTTAATCTTTTAATTGGTGAACGCACAGCCGAACAACTTAAAATCGACTGTGGCTCAGCATCTTTGGAAGCCGCTGAAGACTTGGAAGGGTCAACGATTCGTGGACGAGATCTTTTGTCGGGCTTACCAAAGACGGTTGAAATCTCATCTGTAGATGTTTCAGAAGCCATCCAAGAAGTGGTCTCTGAAATTATTTCAGCCATTAAAGAAACCCTTGAAGAAACTTCCCCAGAAATTGCCTCTGACGTAATTGACCACGGGATTGTTTTGACCGGTGGTGGTGCCTTATTGAAGAATCTTTCCGAAGTGATTGCGGACGAAACCAAAGTACCGGTTTTCATCGCTAACGAACCGCTTGACTGTGTTGCAGTTGGGACCGGTGAATCACTCAAGAGCATCGACGTTATGAAAAAGCGATAACAGGTGAGCGGGAAGACGTCTTCCCGCTTATTTATTGTTAAATCATTGAATTTTCGACCGGGGGTTCATTATGCAAAAGTTTTTTTCTAACCGAAAACTAGTGATTGCGATTGTCGTGTTCATTATTAGTTTCGGCTTGATGAGTGTCTCAGTAGCCATTCGTGATAAGAAATCGACACCACCATTGATCCAACAATTTGGAAACGATGTGGCTGGTGCGGTTGACCGGGTGATTGCTTGGCCAGTCAATGGCTTACAAAGTGCGACCAACTCAGTTTCTGACTTGTTGAACACCTATCAAGAAAATCAAAAATTGAAGAAGCAAGTTGATCAACTGGCGCAGGCCAAGGTTAGTGCCCAGACGACGCGTGCGGAAAACAAGCAGTTACGCAAGCAGTTGAAATTAAATAATTCGTTATCTGATTATACGACGGTGACCGCCAATGTTTTGACGCGGACACCATCATCTTGGATGAACCAACTCGTGATCTCTAAGGGTGCGACATCCGGTGTAAAGAAGAATATGCCTGTCATGTCACAAAAGGGTTTAATTGGCCGGGTCGTGGAAGTTAACCAAACGAATTCTAAGGTTGAATTAATTTCTAATACGAGTTCGTCTTCGAATAAGTTTGCTATTCAGATTACGAATAGTGCTGGTAAGACTGTTAACGGGATTATTTCAGGTTATGATAAGAGCAATAATCTTTTAGAGATGGGTTCCGTGACGTCTAACGTTAAAATCAAAAAAGGCGATAAA
Organism: Lactiplantibacillus sp. YT640; assembly: GCF_049745435.1. Classification (NCBI taxonomy): domain Bacteria; kingdom Bacillati; phylum Bacillota; class Bacilli; order Lactobacillales; family Lactobacillaceae; genus Lactiplantibacillus; species Lactiplantibacillus sp. YT640. The sequence goes on along the minus strand of NZ_JBMNVY010000001.1, from coordinate 23,236 downwards.
GTCGTGACGAGTGGTTTAGGCGGCAATACGCCGAAGGGACTTTATGTCGGCACGGTTGCTAGTGTCAAGCAGGATGATTACGGGCTAGCATCCGAAGTGGAAATCACACCCGCAGCGGACCTTAGTGACTTAACAGTTGTGACGGTCGCTGAACAGTAGGGAGGTGCAACGGTGCGTTACTCAAGATTAAAAATCATCTTTCCAATTGGGTTATTTGTTGCACTCTTTTTAGACGGCTCGGTGTCAAATGTTTTTGCCGGTAAACTATTTAGTTACCCGTACGCCAGTGTCTTACACCTAGTTTTACTGTGGATTGTCTTCGCTGTCTTTTTAGACGACCGTGATAATCTGTCGGTTGGAATCTGGTCTGCATTCGTGGGCTTGGTGTTTGACTGGTACTATACTGGGATTTTAGGCGTTTACATGATTGGCTTACCGTTGGTAGTCTATATATGTCGACAAATCAAGCCATGGATCGACCTGAACTTTTTAACGTTACTGATGATCTATATTATTAATTTGACCATTTTGGAAGCATTTACGTATATTTGGTACACGATGAGCCATGTGATCTCTAGTGGGTTAGCAGACTTTGCGGTGTACACGCTAGGACCGACGATTGCGGTCAACCTAGCCATCTTTGTCATATTATATTATCCAATGCGTCGGTTATATCTGAGTGTTAATTAGTCGGCAGAAAGGAATTCTAACATGCAACAGAGTGTAGTTTTAAAGGCCAGTAATGACGGCTATGAACTGATTTTACGGCAAGAAGCAAGTTTCGATGATATTATGGTCGACTTGAAGGTCTTGTTGGATCGGTTGCAGGCTGATAATACGACTGATAAACAAATCTCGTTTGACCTGGATACGGCTAGTCGACTACTGACTGCGGAACAAAATCAAAAAGTGACACAGTTGATTCAACGATATCCGTTATTCAGTATTCATAAGCTAACGGCAGATGTTATTTTGACGGCGGATGCTTTAGCGATGATTGAACGTGATACGGTGCATCTGGTTAATCAGATTATTCGCAACGGTCAGGTCGTTGAGATTACGGGGGACGTGTTGTTCTTCGGTAAGATCCATGAAGGTGGGGTGCTCCGGGCGACGGGTAGTATCTTTGTGATGGGTGAGGTAAACGGTGCGCTTGAGGCCGGTTATCCCGATCACAATGATGCGGTGATCGTTAGCCCCTTAGCGACCGTCCCGCGGGTTCGAGTCGGTGAATTGTTAGAATTAGTGGACCTTGAAAAAGTTGTTGATGGGACGAACGTCGTCTATATTAATGACATTCAAGCGTTGGACTACCAGCCGCTCCAGCAATTAAAACGGGTACGACCGAAGCTATTTACTCGAAATGGAGGACGTGTTTGATGGGAAAAGCAATTGTCATCACCTCTGGTAAGGGTGGGGTCGGCAAAACGACCACTACGGCCAATTTAGGGACGGCCCTTGCTTTGATGGGCAAGAAAGTTTGCTTAGTTGATTTAGATATTGGATTGCGGAATTTAGACGTTATTTTGGGTCTCGATAACCGGATCCTTTATGATATTGTGGATGTAGTTGCAGGTCGTGCTCAAATACGGCAGGCGTTGGTCAAAGACAAGCGGTTTGATGACTTATTGTTTTTATTGCCAGCTGCACAAAATGCGGACAAGGATGCATTGAATCCTGACCAAGTTCGGGCAATCGTAGACGAGTTGAAACCAGATTTTGATTACGTTTTGCTCGACTGTCCCGCCGGAATTGAACAAGGTTTCATGAATGCGATTGCTGGTGCGGATGCGGCTATTATCGTCTCGACACCCGAGATTTCAGCAATTCGTGATGCGGATCGGGTCGTTGGTTTATTGGAACAATATCCGTTAGCCGAAGCACCTAAGTTAGTGATTAATCGAATCCGGACGCGCATGATGCAAGATGGTGAGACGATGGATATTGATGAAATTACGCATCACTTATCGATCGACTTGCTAGGAATCGTTTTCGATGACGATGCCGTCATTCGGACTTCAAATAACGGTGAACCGATCGTTCTTGATCCTAAGAATCCAGCCTCACAAGGCTACCGCAACATTGCCCGCCGAATCGAAGGTGAAACGGTGCCATTAATGAATTTGGATACACCTAAACCGGGTGTTTGGTCACGAATCGCCGGAATTTTTCATCGTGGCAAGTAAAAAAGGCTTGACGGTTGATTAATTTTCGATTAGTATGAACTCAACATTAAAAAACAGGGAACAGAAGAGTAGTTGTAAGGACCTTGCCGAGCGAGTTATCGATGATGGGAAGATGACCAAGGATTACAACGAACCACATCTGTGAGTTGGACAGCTGAAGTTAGTAAGCTGTTTCGGTTGGCCTCGTTAGCGGCGGAGTTTAGTGATAAACTCGTTGAGATTAGTTGTGTGAGCAACTAGTGAATATGAGGTGGAACCGCGATTAAATCGTCCTCTTAGGCATGCTGGCCTAAGGACGATTTTTTTATTATCACAAAACTCCCTGAGGTAATAACTGTGAAGTTATTACGAAGTGAGGTGGCACCACGGATAACCGTCCTCTTGAGTATTCGACTCAAGGGGACTTTTTTGTGTACTTGAGTCGTGACCGATTAGTGGACGCAGGACAATGTGACCTGTAAATTTGGGAGGGAAAGTACATGCAGTATATTTTAGAAATTTTGCCATCATTATTATCCGGTGCCGTTATGACACTGAAAATTTTCATTTGGACCCTGATTGGGTCGCTACCATTGGGGTTAGTTGTTGGTCTGGGATTAATGTCTAACTTCAAGCCGCTGCAATGGTTATTGCATTTCTACGTTTGGTTAATGCGTGGTACCCCGTTGTTACTGCAATTAATCTTTGTCTTTTACGGCTTACCGTTGATTGGGATTGTTTTTCCACGGTACTACGCCGCGTTATTCGCATTTATTCTGAACTACGCGGCCTACTTCGCGGAAATCTTCCGTGGTGGGTTACAGTCGATTGACAATGGTCAATATGAAAGTGCACGGGTCTTGCGGCTGAGCTACTGGCAGACGATTCGTAAAATCGTTATTCCCCAAGTGATCAAAATTGTTTTACCGTCAGTTGGCAATGAAGTCATCAACTTGGTCAAGGATTCATCGTTAGTTTATGTCATTGGTCTCGGCGACTTGTTACGTGCCGGTAACGTTGCGACAGCGCGCGATGTTACTTTGGTACCCTTAGTATTAGTCGGAATCATTTACTTAGCACTGACAGCCGTAACGACTTTTGTGCTTGGACGAATCGAAAAACACTACAGTTACTGGAAATAGGGAGGCCATCATATGTTAGAACTAAAAAATATTACAAAAAGCTTTGGTTCACGGACAATTATTAAGAATTTGAATTTAACCGTTAAGGATGGCGAGATTCTAAGTATTGTGGGCCCTTCAGGTGCTGGTAAAACAACGTTATTACGCTGTATTACGGGGCTTGAAAAGGTGAATGCCGGTGAGTTCTTAGTCGACGGCCAACCATTTGACCCCTATACTAATCGGAGTAACGATAGTGTGATTGGTGTTGTATTCCAAAATTTTGAATTGTTTCCCAATTTAACAGTCATGCAGAATATTACTTTAGCACCGACCACGGTCTTAAAGCAGTCTAGCGCAGAAGCAGAACAGCAGGCGCAGACTTTATTAGATCGTTTGAATCTCGGTGATCACGCTGACCAGTATCCTTTCGAATTATCAGGTGGTCAAAAGCAACGAGTGGCGATTGCCCGGGCATTAGCCATGAAACCGAATGTCTTATGCTATGATGAACCAACTTCAGCACTTGACCCGAACTTACGACAGGAAGTTGAAAAGTTGATTTTAGGCTTAAAGGCTGATGGCATGACTCAAATTGTGGTGACCCATGATTTAACCTTTGCTGAAAATATCGCGGATGAAATGTTCCACGTTGAACCAACCAAGAAGCAATAGGGGGCGTCAGAATGAAGAAAAGATTATTTGCACTCAGTTTGATCGTTGTGATGCTCCTGGGTATGGCAACGACGTTAAGTGGCTGTGGTCAAAATGTGACTAAACGCGCTGACACCCAAGATACTTGGTCTAAAATCAAGAAACGCGGTTACGTTGTCGTTGGTTTGGACGACAGTTTTGTCCCGATGGGCTTTCGCGAAAAGTCTGGGAAACTAGTTGGTTATGATATCGACCTCGCCCGGGCCGTCTTTAAGTTGTACGGTATTAAGATCAGCTTTCAAACGATTGACTGGTCCATGAATGCGACCGAATTGCGCAATGGCACAATTGATTTGATTTGGAACGGCTACACGAAAAATCCCCAACGTGAAAAAGTGGTGGCTTTCAGTAATACTTATTTGAAGAACAAGCAAGTCCTCGTTTCTTTAAAGAAAAATCATATTAACTCATTTGACGATATGACTGGTAAGACGTTGGGTGTTCAGTCAGGTTCTTCGGGCTATGAGTCATTGGAAAACAATCCGAAACTGCTGAAGGATAAGATTGCTAAGAAAACGCCAGTTCAATACGATACCTTCACGAATGCCTTCCTCGACTTGAATGCTGGACGAATTAAAGGGCTCTTGATTGATAGCGTCTACGCGAGCTATTATATTAAGCACGAAGCGAACTCTGCGGATTACCAAGAAACGCAAGGCACCTTTAAGTCGGAAGACTTCGCAGTTGGGATGCGTAAGGGTGACAAAACGATGAAACGCAAAATTAATGCCGGCCTAAAGACGTTGAAGGCTAACGGAACGTTAGATAAGATCAACAAGAAATGGTTTGGTAATCAAAAAGTTGAAAACTAGCGTGACGTGGCAGGACTTGTCATTCAGTGACCCCAGTTATCGGTGAGCAACTAATCATAAATAGGCTTTCCAAGACGGACGATGTCTTGGAAAGCCTATTTATATTGGCACGCAGACAAAATGGGATTGAAGGCTTAAACTTATACACGAAAAATTGTTGAAAGGTGCCGCTATAAGGCCAAAAACAACCAGCTAAGGCCCGCTGGAAAAAGTTCGAGTTTTGCATAAACTTGCTTGGCTAGCGTCGTCCTAAGCCGACTTCCAGGCATTTCGGCCAATTGCTGGAACGCGGTGGACACAGATTTAAGCCGAAGACCACGTCTTAAATACTGGTCTTCCACTAACCAAGCAAAGAACGCTTGCTAAGTGGAATTTCACCGCTGAGCATTGGCCGAAATGCCTTCCAGTCGGGACAGTATTCGAATGGCGGACGAAGATGTACCTAACTTGTGATGGACTTGTCATTACTTTTTATAAACGATAACTTTGTCAAGCAACGGTCAGACAGAAAATGATATTGTTATGGTTCACTATTTCTGAACCAATGTAGCAATAATTGAACTTCTCGATAAACATAGAGATTTACACCTGACGCTTTATTTGAAGCTCCGGTATTAAAAGACCAATTACACCAAGTTAAGTGGCCGTTAATCAGCCATTCGAGCGGCTTAACGAAACGCGCGCGGTGACGCTGAATCCTGTGCTTGCTACGCCAACGGACTGATGCCCAAACCGCATTAATCCGTTGACTAGGCAATGCTTAAATTCAACCCGTGATCCCTCGCACACTTTAGTCTGGAGGGGTTGGGTGACAATGCTCAGTAGCCAAATTATTCTTAGCTGAAAGTGGGTTGCTTTCGGCTTAGAATAAGACTCGTATTTGAGATGATGCGGGTTGGGCATTAGCTCAAATCGACGTCGGCTGCGTTCCAGCAATTGTCACCCAGCCCCGGAGGTCGGAATAGGACACGTACATGCTGACGAACGAGTATCCGGGGTCAATTGCCGGCACCTTTCAACAACAATTGATGAAAAACACGGCCATAAAAAATGCCCGACTAGTTGACTAGTCGGACGTATGGGTTAATCGAAAAATTCTTTATATAACGCAATAACGGCTTGATCGGCATCATTGTCGTGTACACCGAACATAATAGAAATTTCGGAGGCGCCTTGATTGACCATGATTAATTTAATATTGTCGTTGGCTAATGCGGTGGCGGCACGTGACATGATGCCGACGCGGTTGCGCATGTTTTCGCCAACGAGCATTAAGATTGAGTAGTCGTGCGTAAAGTAAATTTCATCGGGATTGATGGCCGCTGAGATTTCTGCAACTAACGTTTTCTCTAATTCGGGCGTCAACTGATGTTCATCAAAGATGATGGTCAAATCATCGATCCCAGATGGCATGTGTTCATAACTAATATGATGATTTTCTAAAATCGTTAGAATTTTACGGCCCAGCCCAACTTCTTTGTTGAGCAGATACTTACGTAAGTATAGTGAACAAAAACTAGAAGAACTGGCAATCCCAGTCACCGGGTAGTGGGGATTGGGTTCGCGAGTTGACTGAATCAAAGTTCCCGGGGCCTCGGGATGGTTCGTATTCTTGACGTTGACGGTAATGTTGCCTTCGATTGCTGGAATCAACGCTTCGTCGTGAAAGACAGAAAAGCCAGCGTAAGAAAGTTCGCGCATCTCAGTAAACGTCATTTCACTAATGGCCGCTGGTTTTGCGACCAAACTAGGATTGACCGCGTAAATTGCATCGACATCGGTAAAGTTTTCATAACGTTCAGCATGGACACCCCGAGCGATGATTGCGCCAGTAATGTCGGAGCCACCGCGTGAAAAGGTACAAATTTGGCCGTTACGATTGTAGGCGAAAAATCCGGGGATAACTAGGATTTGTTCGCTGTTGGCCCACTTAGCGAGCTGGTCATAACTACTCTTGATAATCTGAGCATCATCAGGAACGTCCGTAACGACCATTCCCGCATCTTTAGGGTCAAGGTAGCGAGCGTTGAGGCCGCTTTGTTGAAAAACAGCGGCGACCAGTTGCGCATTGAGACGTTCGCCGTGCGCTTTGAAAGCTGCCATCAAGTAGGTGTTGTCGGCGTATGATTGTTTTGGTAAGTTGCGAATTGTTTCAAAAATCGGAGTCAATTGTGCTTCGGGAACGTTAAACCCGTGACCGATTTCTGCATAACGGTCAATGATAGCTGCGGTAACGGCTTGCGTATCTTGATGATGGATCGTTTGACGGGCATATTGAATAAGTAAATCAGTGACTTTGGTGTCGCCATCGAACCGTTTACCAGGTGCCGATACAATCACATATTTACGTTTTTGATCAGCCTCAACGATCGCGAGGACTTTTTGCAGTTGCTGACTACTAGCAAGGGAACTGCCACCAAATTTAATTACTTTCACATTAACCGCTCCTTAATTTTATCAATAATGAAAAGAATAGCAGACAAATCGCGACTTGGCAATGTTAATTGCCACTCACGAGAATTTAATTTAATCGTGAAAATAATCATTTTGGCGACCATAATCTGAAAATAAAAAAAACAATAGGACGGAAAGTTGCGTCAATCCGGCCTTTCGCTTATTATTTATTACATATGCAAGGAGGAAACATGTTGCAAACTCAGTTAGCAAAAGGGGTCCAATTGACGACGGTTCAGAGTCATCAATTTAAAACCAACCAGATTATTATCAATTTTCGGGCACCGCTTGCACGTGAAACAATTACTCAGCGGTCGCTACTATCGAATTTATTAGAAACAAGTTCTCGTGATTATCCAGATCAGCGAGCGTTAGCCAACGCATTGGCTGCCATGTATGGTGCTGCGTTTGGTGCGGGTGTTAGTCGTAAGGGACCAACGCATAACTTGCAATTAGCCATCACCGTTGCGAATGAACGGTATTTGGCAACGGATCAGCCACTGACAAATCAGGCCATCCAGTTTTTACAACAAGTCGTTTTACAGCCGCTAGTGGCGGACGGTCAGTTTGATCAAGCGACGTTTGACCGCCAAAAAAAGAATTTGGAAGCGGCGATTATGTCGGTCGCTGATGATAAGCAATATTATGCTGCACAGCAGTTAAATACGGCGTTGTTTGCGGACGAACCTGCGCAACAAGTGCCAAGTTACGGTACGGCGAGTGATTTGGCAGCCCTCACTGCGGAAGGTTTGTACGACTATTATCAAATGATGATCCAAAATGATCAAATCGATATTATCGTGACGGGTGACGTTGATGAGGCGGCCGTTTTAGCTCAGTGGCAACAAGCTGGTTTTGAGGATCGACTGACGGGGCGCCCACGGCCATTTTATCAACATCATAATACAAACCAGTACGTCGAAGTGAGTGAACAACAGGCACTCAGCCAAGCAAAGCTAAATTTAGGTTATGATTTGCCAGTCTTTTATCGTGGCAATCATTATTACGCGGCCTTGGTTTTCAACGAACTATTTGGTGGGTCACCGCTGTCTAAATTGTTTATGAATGTACGTGAAAAGGCGAGTCTGGCTTACTATGCCAGCAGCTCATTGGATACTTTCCGTGGGGTGCTTAAGGTGCAAGCTGGGATTGATGGCAAAAATCATGACCAAGTGTTAGCAATTATTGCGGCCCAATTAACGGCGATTCAAGCCGGTGATTTTACGGATGATTTAGTTGAACAGCTGAAGCTGGGCTTGATCAACGATTTTGAGTCCAGTTTGGATAGTCAACGGACATTCGCTGTGCAAGCCTTGATCGATGATTTAACGCAACAACGCGTTACGGATACTGAATGGCTATGGCAGATTCAAAGTGTGACGCGTGAACAGATCATTGCAGTCGCGAAGATGGTGACCCTTAATAATGGGTTCTTCTTGAGTGGGGTAACCGCATGAAAGTAAAAAAATATGATCAATTTAATGAAAGTTGTTATCAAGCTCAGTTGGATAATGGGCTGACGGTGACGTTGTTACCTAAGGCCGGTTATCACAAAACGTACGCAACGTTTACAACGAACTATGGCTCGATCGACAATACCTTTGTTCCAGCCGGAAGTACTGAAATGCAACGCTTCCCAGATGGAATTGCCCACTTTCTGGAACATAAAATGTTTGAGAAGGCTAACCATGATGCGTTTCAAATTTTTGGTCAGTACGGGGCGAGCGCGAACGCCTTCACTAGCTTCACGAAGACGAGCTATTTGTTCTCAGCTACCCGGCACCTGCAGGACAACCTCATGACCCTCTTAGATTTTGTTCAAGATCCGTATTTTACGCCAGCGACAGTTGACAAGGAGAAGGGCATTATTGGGCAAGAGATTGAGATGTACGATGATGATCCAAGTTGGCGCCTGTATTTCGGAATGATTGGTAATCTATATCCGAACCACCCACTACAATATGATATTGCGGGGACGACTGAGTCGATTGCTAAGATAACGGCTGATGACTTGTACGCCGCTTATCGGACGTTCTATCATCCTGAGAACATGACGTTATTTGTGGTTGGTAATTTTGATCCAGACGAAGTGTTAGGGTGGATTACGACTAATCAAGCAACTAAAAAATTTGCTGCCTTTCAACCGATTGAACGTAAGATTCCTGAAACCGCAACGGATGGACATGACATTATTCCTTATCGGACGATTGATATGCCAGTCAATCGGGCCAAATCAATCGTTGGTGTCAAAGGCTTGCTGCCGATTGAAGCGGGGGCTGCTGCTTTGAAGTACCGTGCAGCGGTTAACGTTTTATTAGAATTATTGTTTGGCGATACGTCAGCAGATTATTTGCGATTATATGATCAGGGTATCATCGATGATACGTTTGGTTATGATTTCGAATTACAGTCTGGATTTAATTTTGTCACTTTTAGTGGTGAAACGGATGATCCAGCCCAGTTTGATGCAGCCATCATTGATGTGCTAGAAAACTGGCGGACGGCTGTAGTTGGTCAGGAAGCAGCACTCGCATTAGTCAAGAAGGAAATGATTGGGCGGGTCGTCTTCATGGCGAACTCCTTGGAGGCAATCGCGAACCGGTATGATCAACGGCTATTCGGGACGGCGACAATCTTTGATGAACCGGGTATAATTGATCAGTTGACCCTTGCAGACTTGCAGACGGTTGCTGAACAATTATTGACTTCTCAGGCAATCAGTGAATACCAGATTCGACCACAAGCAAAGAGTTAAGGAAATCTGAAATTTAATGGTCATGGGGCTGCTAAATTTAGTTGCTGTGATATACTATTAACCGTAAGATTTTGAAAATAGACTTAGGGTGGAGAAAAAGTCAATGAGTGAAAATAACGAAGAAACAACAACGATTGGGGCGCGCTTAAAGGCTGCCCGGACAGCGAAAGGCCTCACAATTGATGATTTGCAACAAATCACCAAGATTCAGAAACGCTATTTGATTGCAATCGAAGATGAACAGTTCGATAAACTTCCCGGTGATTTTTACGTTCGGGCGTTTGTTAAGCAATATGCGGAAACAGTCGCTTTAGATGGTAACGCGTTGTTAGAAGAATATCGAGACCAATTACCGAGTGTTCATACTGAAACCATCGTTGAAAATGTTGATGAAGTTCAACCTACCCGGGTTGCTAGTCGCGAACAACCTGCTTCACCAGCGAGCCGCGTGCGTAACTATTTACCAACGATCATCGTCACTGCCATTGTGGTTTTGATTTTGTTATTTATTTGGTTTATGGCGGTTCGCACGCACGCTGGTTCAAGCTCTAGCACGAGTGCGGACAGTTCTTCTGTACAAGTTTCGAGTTCTAAGAAGCAATCGAGTTCGTCGAAAGCTAGTTCATCAGCAAAGTCTAGTTCTAAAGCGTCTTCTGCCAAGGAACAAACAATCAAGGCTAACGGCAGTAGCGATACGGCTTATACTTTGACGAATGGTGCGGATAAGAACAAAGTGGTCATCAAGTCTACTAAGGCTGCTTGGACTTCCGTTACGACTAACGGTACTCAGACTTGGCAAGGAACGCTAAAGGCGGATGGCTCACATACATTAACGTTACCAAGTAATGCTACGACGGTTAAGTTCCAGTTTGGGAACGCAACTGCCACGACCGTAACAATCAATGGTAAGGCGTTCAATTTTAATCCGAAGAACAGTACGTCACAAGTTCGGACGATTACCTTGACCATCAAATAACGTTGCGGAGGAGGCGGGTACTTTGAATTTACCTAATAAATTAACGGTGTTTCGGATTATTCTGATTCCAGTTTTCATTCTTATTATGGTGTTACCCCTTAGTTGGGGACAGGTTGTGTGGGCTGGAACAACAATTCCAGTCACCCAAGTGGTTGCAACTGTCATTTTTGCGGTTGCGTCATTAACTGACTTAGCGGACGGCAAGATTGCCCGGGGTCAACACTTGGTTACGAATTTTGGGAAGTTTGCGGATCCACTGGCAGATAAGATGTTAGTAATGACCGCGTTCATCATCTTAGTTCGGTTAAATGCGGCCCCTGATTGGGTCGTTGCCATTATCATGTGTCGTGAACTCGCGGTAACGGGGTTACGATTATTGATTGTTGAAAATAATGGTAAAGTGATGGCTGCTGCTATGCCCGGGAAGATTAAGACAACGACACAAATGATTGCCATCATCTTCCTGCTGCTGAACAATGTCTTATTTGCGGCAATCCACATTCCATTTGCGGCAATTATGTTATATATCTGCTTATTCTTCGTTATTTATTCTGGCATTGATTATTTTGTTCAGAATCGTGACGTGTTTGCAGATGGCTTCAAATAAAATTAATCATGAGCGTCTCACCGAGTCTTGCATTCGGTGAGACGTTTTTGTATACCATTAACGTGTTGCCCTTATTAATTAATCATGACTCCTGTCAGTCGATAATTTTAACGATGAGTCGCGTTGGCAGGTTATGTCAAATGAAGGTATTTGAAAATGCTAATCTTTTTAATGGGGTCGATCGTCATTTTCGTATATACTTAATGTAGGACGATAATCATCGCGCCCACACTGAGTGTAATCGATAGGATTACGGGGAGGCATATATGGCATGCAAGCAGAAATAATCGCGGTTGGTACCGAGATTTTACTGGGTCAGATTACGAACACGAACAGTACGTACATCGCACGTGGATTGGCCGAATTAGGAATTGATAGCTATTATCAAACGGTGGTTGGTGATAATCGGCAACGTTTGTCGACCGTCATTGAAATTGCGGCCCAGCGGAATGACTTAGTTATTTTAACGGGTGGTTTGGGGCCGACCAAGGATGACTTGACGAAGCAGACGCTCGCGCATTATTTGAATGTTGCCTTGGTTGAAGATCAGGCAGCAATGCAAAAAATTACGGCCTGGTTTGCCACTAATGACAAAGTAATGACGGCCAACAACCGATTACAGGCATTGTATCCGGCAGGCGCGCAACCGTTGACTAATCATAACGGAATGGCTGTTGGTGCGTTTTATCAGTCAGAAAATAGTGCTGATTTCTTGTTATTGCCAGGTCCACCCCGTGAGTTAGCCGTAATGTTTGATTCTGAGGCAAAACCGAAATTGGCAGCTGCATATGGGGAACAAGCCCAAATCTATTCGCGAGTGATGCGTTTTTATGGCATCAGTGAGTCTGAATTGGCGACCCGGTTGCAACCCTTGATTGATGAACAGCAGGCGGTTACGATTGCACCCTATGCCAAGACTAACGAGGTTACCCTCAGATTAAGTGCCCAAGCTATGACGGAAACGGCTGCAAGGGGAATGATCGACAAAGTTGACCACCAGATCAAGGCTACCATTGGGCCGTACTTTTACGGTTATGGAGACGATAACTCGTTAGTTACTACTGTTATTAATCAAATGATTGCGGCTAAGCTGAGTATTACAGCCGCTGAAAGCTTAACAGCTGGGCTGTTTCAGAGTACCATCGGCAGTGTGTCCGGGGTCTCCGCAATCTTTCCGGGCGGCTTTGTAACGTATGCGAATGAGGCCAAACATCAGCTAGTGAACGTTCCACAAGCAATTATTGACGCTGAGGGCGTGGTTTCAGAAGCGACCGCTAAGGCCATGGCGAGTGGTGCTAAGCAGCAGCTAAATACTGATGTTGGTATCAGTTTTACAGGCGTTGCCGGTCCAGGAACCTTGGAAGGTCAACCGGCTGGAACGGTATGGATTGGTCTTGCTTACCGTGATCGACCCGTGAAGGCCAAGCAGTACCATTTTGCTGGTAATCGACAACAAATTCGGGAACGCAGTGTGATGGCCGGGTTAGACCTATTGAGACATGCATTGAATGAAGATACGGACTTAAAAAAATAATACGAACTTTTGTTCGCTTTTTGCTTGCAATTCTAACTTTGAACAGCTATGATATTAAGAGTTAGAAACGAGCACCAAAGGAGGAAATAATTTGGCTGATGCACGGAAAGCAGCACTAGATACTGCCCTGAAAAAGATCGAAAAGAATTTCGGTAAAGGGGCGATTATGCGGATGGGTGACGCTGCCCAGACGACTATTTCAACGATTTCAAGTGGATCGTTGGCCTTAGATGACGCGTTGGGTGTCGGCGGCTACCCACGTGGTCGGATCGTGGAAATCTACGGTCCTGAAAGTTCAGGTAAAACGACCGTGGCACTACATGCGGTTGCTGAAGTTCAAAAGCAGGGTGGTACGGCGGCCTATATCGATGCTGAAAACGCACTAGACCCCGTTTATGCGGAACACCTAGGGGTCAACATTGATGACCTGTTACTTTCGCAACCAGATACTGGTGAACAAGGGCTTGAAATTGCAGATGCCTTAGTTTCCAGTGGTGCGGTCGATATTTTAGTTGTTGACTCGGTGGCGGCCTTAGTGCCACGTGCCGAAATTGAAGGTGAAATGGGTGACGCACACGTTGGGTTACAAGCGCGGCTGATGTCACAAGCGCTCCGGAAGTTATCAGGGACATTGAACAAAACCAAGACAATCGCGTTATTTATCAATCAAATTCGTGAAAAAGTTGGTGTGATGTTTGGTAATCCTGAAACGACTCCTGGTGGTCGGGCCTTGAAATTTTACGCCACGATTCGTTTGGAAGTACGGCGGGCAGAACAGATCAAGGAAGGAACCAATATTATTGGTAACCGTGTCCGGATCAAAGTCGTTAAGAACAAGGTTGCACCGCCATTTAAGCGTGCCGAAGTGGATATCATGTATGGTCAAGGTATCTCACAAACTGGTGAAATTGTTGATATGGCTGCTGAAAAGGATATTGTTAAGAAGAGTGGTTCTTGGTATTCATATGGTGACGATCGCATTGGTCAAGGCCGTGAAAATGCCAAGAAGTATTTGGACGAGCATCCTGATGTCATGACGGAGATTCGCCAAAAGGTTCGTGATGCATATGGTATGGATGCAACTGGTGAAGAAACGTCTGAAACTGATGATCAGGCCAAAGAAGCTAAGGATAAGGGAACTGCTAAGAATGGCAGTAAGGGTCAAAGTAAGTCCACTAAAGCGACACCAGCGGAAACTGCTCTCGATCTCGGCGACCAACCAACCGAAAAATAGACAGTTTGTTATGCAACGCCCAAAATATTTATTTTGGGCGTTTTTTGTACATACTTAGCTTGTTTGCACGACAAAAGTAGCCTGCAGAGAGCGGTTGCCATAAGACTTTAAGTTGACACTATTCGTTTCTAACATTAGAATAACAAGTGTGTAAATAATCAAAATATAACATCTGAAAATTTGTAGTTGATTTTATGTTAACTGGATTTTGGTGGTGCGGAGGTGGAAACATGAATGTTTTCGGTATAATCCTCGCAGTCATCGCAATTGTTGTCGGTTATGGGATTGGTTACTATGTACGCAAGAACGTCCATGAAAAAGAATTGGACGTTGCCAGGAACACAGCCGAAGGTATTATTTCTGAGGCCAAACGGGCAGCGGAGACTCATAAGAAAGAAAAAGTCCTTGAAGCTAAGGAAGAGAGTCATCGCTACCGGGCTGAAGTTGAAACGGAGTTAAAGCAACGTCGGAATGAAGTTCAAAAGCAAGAAGACCGGTTGCTTCAACGTGAAGAAACTTTAGATCACAAAGAGAATACTTTTGAAAAGCGCGAGGATGCTTTAGGTAAAAAAGAAGATAAGATTGCCAATGAGCAAAAACGCGTTGAACAACAGCAACAAAGTGCAGCTTCACTAATCACGCAACGTCAAGCTGAGTTAGAACGGGTCGCCGCCTTGTCGCAAGAACAAGCTCGCGATCAGATTTTGACCCAAACGCGCGAACAATTAACGCATGAACGGGCCGTGTTAATTAAAGAAAATACGGACGAAGTGAAAGCGCAGTCTGAAAAAGAAGCCAAAAACTTAATTGTCCAAGCGATTCAGCAAAGTGCTGCCGATATGGTTTCTGAAACCACGGTTTCGGTCGTTTCTTTGCCGAATGACGACATGAAAGGCCGGATTATTGGTCGGGAAGGTCGTAACATCCGAACGTTGGAAACGCTGACGGGAATTGATTTAATTATTGATGACACGCCAGAAGCCGTCGTTTTAAGTGGTTACGATCCGATTCGTCGTGAAATCGCAAAGATCGCGCTTGAAAAGCTGATTCAAGATGGGCGGATTCATCCAGCTCGAATTGAAGAAATGGTTGAAAAAGCGCGTAAGGAAATGGACGAAAAGATCCGTGAAACTGGTGAACAAGCTGTCTTTGATTTAGGATTGCACGGGATGCATCCTGACTTGATCAAGCTTGTTGGTCGGCTGAATTATCGGACCAGTTATGGTCAAAATGTTTTGAATCACTCAATTGAAGTTGCGAAGTTAGCGGGCGTTTTAGCCGCTGAACTTGGTGAAGATGTTACACTCGCGAAACGCGCAGGATTATTACACGATATTGGTAAGGCCGTCGATCATGAGGTCGAAGGTTCCCACGTTGAAATTGGCGTGGAATTAACAACGAAGTACAAAGAGAGCCCCGTCGTGATTAACACGATTGCCTCCCATCATGGTGATGTGGAAGCTAAGTCGATTATCGCGGTGTTGGTTGCGACGTCTGATTCAATTTCAGCCGCCCGGCCAGGTGCTCGGAGTGAGTCGCTGGAGAATTATATTCATCGGCTCGAGAAGCTGGAAGCGATCGCTAATAATGAGGATGGCGTCAAGAAGAGCTATGCGATTCAAGCTGGTCGTGAAATTCGAGTCATCGTTAAGCCAAACGAGATTTCTGATTTACAGGCAACGGTTTTGGCGCACGATGTCAAAAAGCAGATTGAAAATGAACTTGAATATCCCGGTCATATTAAGGTTACGGTTATTCGGGAAGTTCGAGCAGTGGATTACGCTAAATAACCGGGAAATGAGTTTAGGTCTTGACCTAAGCTCATTTTTTTAGTTGCCAGCAGAATTCAATCACGTTTTCAAGGCTAAATAATGCTAAAATAATTGGTATAACGTTAAAACAAGGGAGCAATCTATGCGAATTCTATTTGTTGGGGATGTCATGGGCAATGTCGGCCAAACGGCGGTCACCACGTACCTACCTAAGTTAAAACGGCGCTACAAGCCACAAGTTACTATTGTTAATGGGGAAAATGCCACCCGCGGCCGCGGCATTAATCAGGAAGTGTATAAGGACATCTTGACTGCGGGGGCTGATGTCATTACGATGGGCAACCACACCTGGGATAATAATGAAATTTTTGATTTTATTAATGGTGCTAAGAAGTTGATTCGACCGTTGAATTTTCCGCCAGCGACGACTCCGGGGGTTGGTTATACGATCGTGAAGGTCAATACGGTGAAGTTGGCCGTGATTAATCTTCAAGGAAACGTCTTTATGGGGCAAAATTTAGCGGATCCTTTTACGACTGTCCAACCATTGGTCGAGCAATTGCGGGAAGAGACACCTAACATCTTCATCGACTTTCACGCTGAAACGACAAGTGAAAAAGAAGCCATGGCGTGGTATTTGGATGGTCAGGTGAGTGCGGTAGTTGGCACCCATACCCATGTGCAGACGAGTGATGAACGCGTATTGCCAAATGGGACGGCCTTTTTAAGTGACGTTGGTTTTACGGGTCCGTATAATGGTATTTTAGGAATGACCCGTGAGAATGTTATTCAGCGTTTCTTGGAACAAATGCCGACCCGTTTCAACGTGCAAGAGGATAGTCCGGCAGTGTTGTCGGGTTGTGTGATCGACGTTGATGGTCAGAGTGGTCGGGCGAAAAAGATTGCCCGGATTTTGATTAATCCGGACCACCCATATTTTGATGACTAAGATTTACGATAGAAAGTAGGATTAAGCGTGCCACAGAAAACAAAAGATACACCGATGATGCGTCAATATTTTGCAGTTAAAAATCAATATCCCGATGCGTTTTTATTTTACCGACTTGGTGATTTTTATGAAATGTTTTTTGATGACGCGATTAAAGGTGCTCAGTTATTAGAGTTGACCTTAACGACGCGGAATCATTCGGCGGAAAACCCCATACCGATGTGTGGGGTTCCCCATCGAGCCGTGCAAAATTATATTGATATTTTAGTAGATAAAGGTTACAAAGTCGCTATTTGTGAACAGATGGAAGATCCCAAATTAGCCAAGGGCATGGTCAAACGCGAAGTGATTCAGCTCGTGACACCTGGTACGACGTTGGAACGGGGCGCGGAACAAGCTAAGACGAACAATTACTTGACTGCGCTGATTCAGCGTGATCAACAATATGGTTTTGCGTACGCCGACTTGTCGACTGGGGAACTAAAAACGAGTGTCTTAACGACTAACGATACCCTAATTAACGAGTTGACCAGCTTGCAAACTAAAGAAATTGTGGTCGACGACTCTGTTGCTAGCGATTTGCGCGATCAAATTAAGACGCTAGGAATTCTAATTTCAGAACAGAATAACGTCACCCCCCAGGCTGAATTGAGCTACTTGACTCAGGACTTGACGGTCGATTTGGAACAACAGGTCGTGGAACGGTTATTGATGTATATTACGGTGACTCAAAAGCGGAGCCTCGCGCACTTACAAAAGGCGATCGCTTATGAGCCGTCATACTTCCTGAAACTCGATCATAATTCCAAGTATAATCTGGAATTAATGAAGTCCATCCGAACTGGTAAAAAGCAAGGAACTCTCCTGTGGCTATTAGATGAAACTAAGACGGCGATGGGCGGACGACTATTAAAGCAGTGGATCGACCGGCCATTGATTGTGAAGGCCGATATTGAAACGCGTCAAAATAAGGTTGCGACGTTATTAGATCATTATTTTGAACGTAGTAACTTACAAGAAGAGTTGACTAAAGTTTATGACTTGGAGCGTTTAGCTGGCCGGGTGGCTTTTGGTAGCGTGAATGGGCGTGACTTAGTGCAACTCAAGACATCCTTGCGTCAGATTCCAAAGATTCGGTATATCTTATCGGAATTAGATACGCAGGTATTTAATGATGAAGTTAATCAGCTGGATCCAGTCGAAGACGTTGCGGATTTGATTGACGCGGCAATCGTTGAAGACGCGCCTTTGTCAGTAACGGACGGTGGTGTGATCAAGGATGGTTATAACGAGCAACTCGATCAATATCGGGATGCTATGAATAATGGGAAAAAATGGATTGCTGAGTTGGAAGCCCAGGAACGGGCGACAACCGGTATCAAGAATCTTAAGATAGGGTTTAACCGGGTTTTCGGCTATTATATTGAAGTCACGAAGGCCAACTTGGCCCAATTACCGAAGGACCGCTATGAACGTAAGCAAACGTTAACGAATGCTGAACGCTTTAGTACTCCTGAACTGAAATCGCATGAAAGCCTGATTTTAGAAGCTGAGAGCCATTCTACGGATCTTGAGTATCAACTCTTCACAAAGGTTCGTGAAACGGTTAAAAAGGCAATTCAGCGGCTACAAACATTGGCGAAGGCGGTCGCAGCAATTGATGTCTTGCAAAGTTTCGCCGTCGTTAGTGAAGATTACCACTTTGTTCGACCGAAATTAACTAAATCACATGATTTGAAGATCGTTGATGGTCGTCATCCGGTCGTTGAAAAAGTGATGGGTAACCAGAGTTACGTCCCAAATAACGTGACAATGTCACCTGATGAGACGGTCCTTTTGATTACTGGTCCTAACATGTCCGGTAAAAGTACGTACATGCGTCAATTAGCATTGACGGTCATCATGGCGCAAATTGGTTGTTTTGTACCGGCTAAATCAGCGCAACTTCCAATTTTTGACCAAATTTTTACACGTATCGGTGCCACGGATGACTTAATTTCCGGTCAAAGTACGTTTATGGTGGAGATGCAGGAAGCCAATAATGCCTTGCAACATGCGACAGCCAATAGTCTAGTGTTGTTTGACGAGATTGGCCGGGGGACGGCGACTTACGATGGCATGGCGCTTGCCCAAGCAATTATTGAGTTTGTGCATAACCATATTCATGCCAAGACACTGTTCTCGACGCATTATCATGAGTTGACCGCGTTAGATCAAGAATTATCCGGGTTACGAAACGTGCATGTGGGTGCGACTGAACAGGATGGCGAGCTCGTCTTCTTGCATAAAGTTGAGCCCGGGGCCGCCGATAAGTCCTACGGGGTGCACGTTGCCAAGTTGGCTGGGATGCCAACGAGTTTATTGGAACGGGCCAATAAGATTTTAACGAGTTTGGAAAATCAAACGAGTACGGTATCGACGACAGCGGCTTCGATTGCTGCTAGTGATGCTGCTAATAGCGTGGCACCTAACACAGCGGCTTCAATGCCGGTTGAGGCCGCCGATGAGTCACAGCCAGTAGAATCGGAGACCCCGGTTGCCGAAGCTCCGGTCGCTGAAGCCGGTGATGAACAGCTGTCGTTATTTGCTGAGCCGGCGGTGACGGATGCGAAGGGTGAAAAGGTTTTACAACAGCTGAAGACGTTGAACTTGATGGCGATGACTCCGATGGATGTAATGAACCAGCTGTATAAATGGCAACAAAAATTAGGCAAGTAGGCGCATTTTAACTCATCATAAATGAGCGCAATAAGCTGTTATGATGGGCTATTGGTGCGTCTGACGGACAGGTAGGTCGACACTAGTCAGTTATTGCTAGTTGTGGTAATCGAAAATGTTCGTGCAGGACACGAGCTTAATTATTTTATGTGAAAGGACCGATGGAAATGGGAAAAATTCATGAGTTATCTTCTGTGCTGGCCGACCAGATTGCTGCCGGCGAAGTTGTGGAGCGGCCCGCCTCGGTCGTTAAAGAACTGGTTGAAAATGCTGTTGATGCGCACGCGACGCAGGTTGATATTTTGGTGCAAGAGTCGGGTGTTCAGTCAATTCGGGTTATCGATGACGGTGACGGTATTGATGACGCTGAAGTCCTGACCGCTTTTAAACGGCATGCGACGAGTAAGATCACATCACGTGAAGATTTGTTTCGCGTCCATTCTTTAGGTTTTCGCGGTGAGGCGTTGCCAAGTATTGCGTCAGTAGCGGACGTGGTGATGAATACGAGTACCGGCGCCACTGGGACGAGTATTCATTATCGCGGCGGTAAGCTATTACAACAATCGCCCGCTCCGTTGCGGCAAGGGACGGACATTACCGTCACCGATTTGTTTTTTAATACACCTGCGCGACTAAAATATTTGAAGTCCCCCCAAACGGAATTAGCGAATATTTTAGACGTGGTTAACCGCATCGCACTTAGCTATCCAGCGGTGGCATTTCGGTTAGTTCATAATGCGAAAGAGCTATTAAAAACGGCTGGTCGCGGTGACTTACAACAAGTCATTGCTGGTATTTACGGTGTCCAAAATGCGCGCAAGATGGTTGCCATTCAAGGATCGACCACTGATTTTAAATTGAGTGGCTTTGTGGCTTTACCTGAGCTGACGCGGGCCAGTCGCCAGTATATTACTGTTCTGATTAATGGTCGTGCTATCAAGAACCAGCAATTGACCAAAGCCGTCATCAAAGGTTACGGTTCTAAGTTGATGGTCGGCCGTTATCCAATCGCGGTGATCGCTTTAACAATGGATCCTTTATTGGTGGACGTCAATGTTCATCCCACGAAACAAGAAGTCCGTTTGAGTAAGGAACCAGAATTAGCCAAACTGGTCAGCACCACGATTACGGACCGGTTAGTGGATGTGAACTTGATTCCGTCAGCATTGACCAATCTTGGCAGCCATCGGCGTGAACATCTAAATACAGACCAGCTGGCGATGGATTTGAACGCCGTTTCGTCACAGTATCAAGTAGCGGATAAGACAACGCCGGCATCGACTGAGCAGTTTGCAGCCTCGCTGGCAGCGGCAACCATGCAGCCCAGCTCGGCAACGACCATGGTAAGTACTACTTCAGCACAGCCATCAGCGGTAAACCGTGCAGCAGTTAGTGCGGTTGTTCCGTCAGAATCAGCGGCAAGTTCTGCCAACCCGCCGATTATGATTAGCCATCGCGACGAACTGACAGCTACTCCAGTTCAAGCATTTGACCAGCGTTACCAGGCAGAATCAGGCGCTTTACCCTTTGGTGAAACTGCTGAACCGTTAGAAACCAGCACGGCTGCAAGCGCGCCGACTAGTGAAGCGCCGGATACGGAACGTTTTCCACAGTTACGCTATCTTGGTCAGATGCACGGGACTTATCTGTTAGCTGAGGCGGATGATGGTATGTACATTTTGGATCAGCATGCGGCCCAGGAGCGAATCAACTATGAATATTATCGCCAAGCGATAGGTGAGGTTAGTGCGGATCAACAAAATTTATTGGTTCCGATTATTTTAGATTACCCGACGAGCGATGTTTTAAAGATCAAGGAAAAATTGCCGTTACTAGCAGAATTAGGGATTCATCTGGAATCATTCGGCGGCAACAGCTTCATTGTTCATGCCCATCCGACCTGGTTCAAAGCTGGGCAAGAAGAAGATACGATTCGTGAAATGATTGATTGGCTCTTACAGGATGATAAGTTGACGGTCGCCCAATTTCGGGAAAAGTCAGCTATCATGATGTCCTGTAAACGGGCAATCAAGGCCAATCACCATTTGGATGATCAGCAGGCCCGCGCGTTATTAGCCAAGTTACCGACCTGCGAGAATCCGTTCAATTGCCCACATGGCCGCCCGGTGACGGTACACTTCACGAATTCAGACATGGAACGGATGTTCAAACGAATTCAGGATAGTCATGAAGCACGTGATTAAAGTGATTATTGGCGGCGTACTCGTTACTTTAGTATGATTCGTAATCGATCCGCATTGTGCAAGTAAATATTTCATGAATTATGATTAAAACGTGCCATTTCTTAAGTTCAAAAGCAGCCAGCTTAAGACCGCTGGAAAAAGTTCGGACTAGCGTAGACTTGCTTGGTGTGTGCGCCTTACACCGACTTCCAGGCATTTCTGCCAATTGCCGGAACGTGGTGGGCACAGATTTGAGCCGAAAAATCACGTCTCAAATACTGGCCTTTCACTAACCAAGCACAAGACGCTTGCTAAGTGAAATTTCACCACTGGGCATTGGCCGAAACGCCTTCCAGTCGGGACAGTATTCGAATGGCTGACATGGATGCACCAACTTTTGATGAATTTGTCGTTGCTTTTTATAAACGATAATTTTGTTAATCAACTGTCAGACTGAAAATAATATTGAGATGGCTCACTAATCCTGAATCGGTGTAGTAGGATTTAATCTCTTGACAGAGTGCTTAATGTACCTAGCGCTTTGTTTAAACTTCCAGCATCAAAATAGTCAGCGACTAATTGTACCAAATTAGGTGGTCGTTCATCAGCCATTCGAGCGGTTTCCCGAAACGTGTTCGGTGCCACTAAAGCCTTGTGCTTGCTACGCCAACGGACTAATGCCAAAACCGCATTAATCCGTTGGCTAGGCAATGCTCGGCTTCAACCCGTGACCCCTCACAGGCTTGAGACTGGAGGGGCTGGGTGACAATGCTCAGTAGCCAAATTATTCTTAGCTGGAAGTGGTCTGCTTCCGGCTTAGAATAAGACTCGTATTTGAGATGACGCGGGTTATGCGTTAGCTCAAATCGACGTCGGCTGCGTTCCAGCAATTGGCACCCAGCCCCGGAGGTCGGCATAGGACGCACACCGGCTGACGAACAATAATCTAAACTTGGCACGTTTTAATCATGACTGATACTGAATAATCACGAACCGAATGTGTTATCGAATAAAAATAGCAATGTTGAGTAGAGGCTGTGACATAACTAGCCTCTGTATAAGCGAATGGGACGAGAAACCGAATTTTGGTTTCTCGTCCCATTCGCTTACGCCTTTGATTTTTAAAGTTGGTCCCTACCGTGACCAGTTTCATAATATTTAACGCCAGTATTACGATTCCGGCTTCCTTGGTGACCTTGTCGAAACCTCGCACCGAGAATCGATTGAAATGTAAAGAAGCCT